>CAINOV010000131.1 GCA_903851655.1 uncultured Caulobacterales bacterium | reverse complement strand
TGCGCATGGCGCCAGTGTAACCTCCGAGCCACGCCGACGCCACCCGGATGCAACAGTTGCGCGACGTCAAAGTCAGGGCGCGGGAACGGGCGTTCAACCCCCCTCGAGACCGCCGCCGGATGCGACCGGGGGCGTTTCCCACAGGCTCGGTCGCCGCCGGGAGCGGGGCCGTCACGTCAGAGGAAAGGACCCTCCATGACCCGCACGCTCGCCCTCGCCCTTTTCGCCGCCTCGGCGCTGGCGGCCTCCGCCACCACCGCCCTGGCCGATGACGCCTTCGCCCCCAAGCAGGCTGGTCACATCCTGCTGCAGATGCGCGTCACTGATGTCGCCCCCGACGCGGGCAACGCCATTACCGCCGCCGGCGCGCCCACGGGTCTGAAGGCGGACGTGTCCGACAGCTATGTGCCGACGCTCGGCATCGACTACTTCTTCACCGACCACATCGCCGCGGAGCTGGTCCTCGGCACGTCCTATCACAAGGTGAAGGCGGACGGCCCGGGAACCAACGTGGAGGTGCACGACACCTGGGTGGTGCCGCCGGTGCTGACGCTGCAGTATCACTTCATGCCCAAGGCCCGGTTCAGCCCCTATCTGGGCGCCGGCGTGAACTACATGCTGTTCTACAGCGGCAAGGACAAGAACGGCTTCACTGTGAAGCTGAAGGACGGCGCGGGCGCGGCCCTGCAGGCGGGCTTCGACTATGGCCTGGGCGGTCGGTGGAGCGCCAATTTCGACGTCAAGAAGGTCTATTTCAACACCAAGGCCACGATCAACGGCGGCGCGCTCGGCTCCAGCGTCGACCTGAACCCCTGGGTGATCTCCGCCGGCGTCGGTTACAGGTTCTGAGCCTTCGCGGCGCTCAGGCCGCAGCTCAGGCGACCGGTTCGGTCATCTGGGCGCCGGTCTGGGTTTCGCCGGTCTGGCGCTCGCCCCCGACGAATTTGAGCAGCCGGTGGGCTTCCCGCGCCAGTTCCATCACCGCCGGCGGCGCATCCTCCGGCGCCTCGCTGACCAGGGCCTTCAGGCGCTGCGCCAGCCGGGCCATCTGCGGCGCCGCCGTGATCAGGCGGGCCTGGCGCTCGAAGCGCCCAGGGTCGCGGTCGTATTCCGACCCCGGCACCCGCCAGCCGCCCCAGTCCTGGGCGTCGGTGACCACCACAGGATAGGTCCCGGGGAAGGGATGGTGGGCGCAGTCTTCGGGCTGCTGCCACTTGTTGCGGGTGCGCAGGATGCGCCACGCCGGCTCCTTGGGGTCGAGGCCCGGCGTCTCCGACGGCGCCTCGGCCTGAAGCTCGTGTCCCAGGAACTCCCGGCCGAAGCCCACGTCGTAGGTGATCCGCACGGGCTCATCGAAACCCTTGGCCCAGACCGGCGTGATCTTGTCGATGGTGGCCCAGGCGCCGACGCATTCGACCCATACGCGCTGATGCCGGTGGAACTGAGCCTTGGCCATCGGTCGGGAAACTCCAAACTCACAGAAGGATCTGTTTTACGGAGAAATCATTGACGCAGGGTCAATCTTTTCCCTTTTAAAAGAGAAGCCTATGCTCCCCTCACAAGGACGCGAGGCCGTGACGGCCGATCGCGCGACGGGAGCGAAGCCGGTGAATTTCGACTATTCCGACGACCAGAAATTTCTGAAATCCGAGGCGCGGAAATTCCTCGACGCCCGGGCCACGGCCAAGGTGAACCGGGCGGTGCTGGACGATCCGGCCAAGTCCTATGATCCCGAGCTGTGGAAGGCCGTGGCGGAGATGGGCTGGCTGGGCGCGGCGATCCCCGAGGCGTTCGGCGGGCTGGGCCTGGGGCATATCGACCTGTGCGCCATCGCCGAGGAACTGGGCCGGGTGGTCGCCCCGATCCCCTTCGCCTCCACCGTCTATTTCTTCGCCGAGGCGGTCCTACTCGCCGGAACCGAGGCCCAGAAGGCGGACCTGCTGCCCAAGGTCGCGTCGGGCGAGCTGATCGGCTGCTTCGCCACCTCCGAAGGGCCGGGGGCGGCGACCGCCGCCAGCCTGTCCACCACGGTGCTCGACGGCGCCATCAACGGCGTGAAGATCCCGGTGACCGACGGCGACATTGCGCACAAGGCCATCGTGCTGGCCAGCGAGGGCGGCAAGCCCGGCCTGTTCATCGTCGACCTGGCCACGGCGGGCAAGGAGACCCTGAAGACCCTCGACCCCAGCCGCAGCGCCGCGAAGCTGACCTTCGCCGCCCAGCCGGCGGAGCGTCTGGGCGGGGTGGGCGAGGGGATCGCCCTGATGGAGGCGATCTTCGACCGGGCCGCCGTGCTGATCGCCTTCGAGCAGGTGGGCGGCGCCGACAAGTGCCTGGAAATGGCCAAGGAATATGCGCTCGGCCGCTACGCCTTCGGCCGCACCATCGCCGGCTATCAGGCGATCAAGCACAAGCTGGCCGATATCTATGTGAAGAACGAGCTGGCCCGCTCCAACGCCTATTACGGCGCCTGGGCCCTGAACACCTCGGCGCCGGAGCTGCCCATCGCCGCCTCCGCCGCCCGCATCGCCGGCTGCGAGGCCTTCTGGTTCGCGGCCAAGGAAAACGTCCAGACCCACGGGGGCATGGGTTTCACCTGGGCCGTGGACGCCCATCTGTATTATCGCCGGGCCAAGCAGCTCGGCCTCGTCGCCGGCGCCGCCCGTTCGTGGAAAGAGCGCCTTGTCAGCCAGCTCGAACGTCGCAACGCGGCCTGAGGAGAAGAGATCATGGATTTCAACGACACCGCAGAAGAAGCCGCGTTCCGGTCCGAAGCCCGGGCCTGGCTGCAGGCGAATGCGCCCAAGGTGAACCTCGCCGGCCTGCCGGAGAAGGAGGTGCTGAAGCACGCCAAGGCCTGGCAGGCCAAGAAGGCCGAGGCCCGCTACGCCTGCATCACCTGGCCGGAAAAGCTGGGCGGTCGCGGCGGCACGCCCATCCAGCAGGTGATCTTCGGCCAGGAAGAGGCCAAGGTCGGCGCCCCCCGCGGCTTCTTCGACATCGGCCTGGGCATGTGCATTCCCACGGTCATGGCCTTCGCCAATGACGAGACCAAGGCCCGCTTCGTCGGCCCCGCCGTCCGCGGCGACGAGATCTGGTGCCAGCTGTTCTCCGAGCCCTCCGCCGGCTCCGACGTGGCCGGCCTGCGCACCAAGGCGGTGCGGGACGGGGACGACTGGGTGATCAACGGCCAGAAGGTGTGGACCTCCGGCGCCCACTATTGCGACTTCGGCATCGTGCTGGTCCGCACCGACCCGGACGTGCCCAAGCACAAGGGCCTGACCATGTTCTGGATCGACATGAAGGATCCGGGCGTGACAGTGAAGCCGATCCACCAGATGTCCGGCGGCTCGAACTTCAACGAGGTCTATTTCGAGAATGTGCGGGTGAAGGACAGCCAGCGCCTCGGCGCGGTCGGCGACGGCTGGAAGGTGGCCCTGGTCACCCTGATGAACGAGCGTCTCGCTGTCGGCGGCGCCACCGGCCCGAACTATCCGGAGCTGCTGTCGCTGGCCCGCTCCACCCCCTCGGGGGACAGCTCGGCTCTGGAGGACAAGGCCTTCCGCGAGAAGCTGGCGGACTGGTACGTCCAGGCCGAGGGGCTGAAGCTGACCCGCTTCCGCTCCATCACCGCCCTGTCCCGCGGCCAGACCCCGGGGCCGGAGGCGTCCATCGGCAAGATCGTGTCCGCCAACCAGCTGCAGGCCATGTCGTCGGAGGCGATGGAAGTGCTCGACCAGTACGGCATCATCTCCGATCCTGAGCTGGCGCCCCTGGAGGCCGGGTTCCAGCAGTCGGTCATGTGGGCGGCCGGCCTGCGCATCGCCGGCGGCACCGACGAGATCCTGAAGAACATCATCGCCGAGCGGGTCCTGGGCCTGCCCGGGGATGTGCGCGTCGACAAGGACGTGGCCTTCAAGGACATGCCGACGGGCCTGTGATCTGACCCCCCGCCGCCGTCAGCCGACGGGGGCGGGGGGGCTCACGCCGGCGCGACCACCATGGTCGCTGGGAGGTCAAGGCCTGTCGCGATGTCCATCAGGGCATGCAGCGAAAACCGCGACACGCGGGCCCGCATCCGGCGGGTCCTGCAGATTATCCCCGGTGAAACGCCCTTTCGGACTGCGGCCTTGTTACAGGCCACAACGTTGTTAGATCATCGGCGAAAATCCTTGTTTTCGGGATCATCATGTTGGTTCAGTCCATCATCGTCTTGGGTGCCATCTGCCTGCTGGCCGTCATGTCCCTCCGCGCAAACACCCGCTTCCGCCATGAGGAGCGGCTGCCCATGCAGTGGTGGCTGAACGGATCGGTCAATTGGACAGCGCCCCGCGGGGCCGCTCTGGCCCTGACACCGATCCTGGCAACCTTCAGCCTCGGCGCCTCCGTTGCGATGTCCTGGTTTCTGAAGCCGAGACCGGGACAGGAGGGAATGGAACTTCCGGTCATTTCGTTCGTGGCCCTCGTCTTCCTGGCCGCGCACGGGTTTCATCTCTGGATGATCGGCAAAACGTTGAAAAAGTGACATTTCAGTCTCGTCGCGGCCAGCTCTGTTAACCTGCCGCCAGCCTTCGGGCTTTCGCCAGCCGCTCGATGCCCGAGTCAAGGGTTGTGTCCTTCTTGGCGTAGCAGAGCCGCAGCACGGTCTTCACCGGATCCCGGTCGTAGAAGGCCGACACCGGGATGCTGGCCACTCCGGCTTCCTTCACCGCCAAGAGGGCGAAGGCGTCGTCGGCCATGGGGATCCCCGAGGCCGGCAGGTCGACGGTCAGGAAGTAGGTCCCCTGGGAGGGCGCCACGACGAAGCCCGCGTCCCGCAAGCCCGCGGTCAGCCGGTCCCGCGACCGGCGGAACTCCGCCTGCATTCCGCTGAAATAGGTCGCGTCCTTGGCCAGTCCCACGGCCACAGCCGCCTGCAGGGGCGGGGCGATGGTGAAGGTCAGGAACTGGTGCGCCTTGGCGATGGCCTTGGTCAGGGGCGGCGAGGCGAGGGTCCAGCCGATCTTCCAGCCTGTGAGGGAGAAGATCTTGCCCGCCGACCCGATCTTCACGCAGCGGTCGGCCATGCCCGGCAGGGTCCAGAGGGGCGTGAACGGCGGGTCGCCGAACACGATTTCCTCCCACACCTCGTCACAGATCGCGATCAGGTCGTGGCGCAGGCAGGCGTCGGCCAGGACCTGCAGCTGGTCCCGGTCATAGACCACGGCAGACGGATTCAGCGGGTTGTTGAAGATCACCATTCGGGTTCGGTCGGTGATCGCCGCCTCCAGCGCCTCGGCGGTGATCCGCCAGTCCGGGGGCGACAGCGTCACGAACTTCGCCACGCCCCCGGCCCGGCGGACCATGGGGGCATAGCTGTCATAGAGGGGCTGGAACATTACCACCTCGTCCCCCGGCTCGACCAGGCCGAGGATGGCCGCGGCCAGGGCCTCGGTGGCGCCGCAGGTGACCAGGACCTGGGCGGGGTCGATGCTCAGGCCCTGGCGGCGGTGGTAATGCGCCGCCACGGCCTCGCGCAGGGCGGGCAGGCCCATCATCGACGGGTACTGGTTGTCGCCGTCCACGGCCGCCTCGGCCGCGGCGCGGCGGATGTCCTCTGGCCCCGGGCTGTCGGGGAAGCCCTGGCCCAGATTGACGGCGCCGTGTGTCTTGGCAAGCTCGCTCATCACCTCGAAGATCGTGGTGGGCAGGTCGCCGAGCAGCCGGTTGGTCACGGACGCTCGCGCAGGAAGGGCAGGGTCGCCGCCGGCGTTGGTTCCGGCGCGCCGCACAGCTGGCCGTACAGGGCCGACAGGCCGCTGAAGGTGGCGTGCCAGCCATAGTGTTGCTCGGCCCGGGCCCGGGCGACGGCGCCCAGGGCCGCGGTGTCTCGCTCGAACAGGGCGGTGATCGCCTCGGCCATGGCCTCCGCCGTGGCCCGCTGGGCCAGCTGGCCCACATCCTCGTCCACCAGTTCGGCGATGCCGCCGGAGGCGACGCCGACCATGGGCAGGCCGCAGGCCATGGCCTCCAGCGCGATCAGGCCGAAGGGCTCCCGGTCGTTGGCGTGCACGAAGGCGTCGCAGCTGGACAGCAGGCGCGCCATTTCCCGCGGCTCCCGCACATAGTCGAGGAAGGTGGCGTTGTCCTGCGGTCGGCACCCCTGGCCCGCATGGATCAGCAGCAGGTGATACTCGTCCCCCAGGAGGTCCATGGCCTCGAGCAGCACGTCGACATTCTTCTCCCGCGCCGGGCGTCCGGCAAACACCAGCAGCCGGGTGTCGGGGCCGAGGCCCAGCTCGGCGCGCAGGCGGTCCGGGTCCCGCCGGGACGGACAGAACAGCTGGGTGTCCACTCCCAGGGGCTGGACGTGAACATTGGAGACGCCGGCGGCGTCGAGGCGGTCGGCAATGTGCCGGGACGGGGCGACGACGCGATCGAAGCGGCGGAACATCCGCGCCCACCGCCGGCGCACCGGCGGCTCCGCCCAGCTGCCCAGGTGCAGCGCCGCCAGGGCGGCAGGGTCGGAATGGCAGAAGCCCACCACCGGCACGCCCAGCCGGTCGCCGGCGTCCAGGGCCGCATGGCCGGGGCCGTAGGGATCTCCGGCCTCGATCAGGTCCGGCTGGAGACTGACCAGCAGATCCGCCCAGCGTTTGGCCGAGGTGGGCCAGCGATAGCCGTCGCCGAACGGCAGCCGCACGGCGGCCACGGTCTGGGTGCCCTTGCCGTTGTTGCGGGTGGCGTCGCCGGGCACCACCAGGGTGTGGCGGACCTGCGGCCGGTGGTCGGCCATCCACGCGCGCTTGGCCAGCAGGTAGCGCTTCACCCCGCCAGAGCGCGGCGCGAACAGCATGGTGGTGTCCACCAGATGGGACATGCGTCCGTCCGGCTGGACGGCAGGGTCGGTCCAGCCGGTCTGGGCCCCGGTGTCCGGCGAACCCGATCCTGACGACACGCCCGCCTCATAACGCCACTGCAGAACCAAGACGGTCCCCCATCCTCTATCGTCCCGCCCACAGCAGGCGGCGGCCGCATTCCGCCCCCGGTGCGGGCCAATTGTCCCGTTCCGGCGGATGTGTATCGTCCGCGACCGATCCCCCCGTTGCGGTGCAAAAGCCCCGCCACGCTGAAACGAGGCCCCGGGACTTGACCCGGGACGTCGAAACGCCGACCACGCCTAATCCCCGCTTCAACCGACGGTCGGAGTCAAGAGCGTGCGCGCAATTCTCATAGGCGCCGGTATCGGCGGGCTGGCCTCAGCGCTTGCCCTGGCGCGTCGCGGCGTCTCCGTCACGGTCCTGGAAAAATCGCCCGTTCTGGGCGAAGCCGGTGCGGGACTGCAGCTCGGCCCCAATGCGACGCGGGTGCTGTTCGAGCTGGGTCTGCGCGAAGCCGTTGTCGAGAAAGGGTTTGCGCCCGACGCCGCCGAGATTCGCGGCGCCTCGGACCAGCGGCTCTATCTGCGCAACGATCTGGGGGCCGCGGCCCAGAGCCGCTGGGGCGCGCCCTATCTTCAGCTGCACAGGGCGGATCTGCAGCGTCTGCTGCTGGATGCGGTGCTCGCCGCCGGCTGCGAACTGAGGCTGGGCGCCGAGGTTGTGCGCATCGATCAGGACGCGGCGGGGGTCCGAGTCGGATTGTCCGACGGCGGACAGTACGAGGCGGACCTGGCCATCGGCGCCGACGGGGTGCGGTCCCGGGTGCGGGAGGCCCTGTTCGGCCCGGACGCGCCGCGGTTCACCGGCCAGGTCGCCTGGCGGGGACTGGTGGAGACGGACCGGCTGCCGCCGGGCCTGGTTCCGCCCGTGGCGGCGGTCTGGGCGGGGGCGGGGCGGCATTTTGTTCACTACTATGTCCGTGGCGGCCGGGCGGTGAACTTCATCGGCGTGGTCGAGCGGGACTGGCGCCTGGAGAGCTGGACGGAGCCGGGCGATCCGGCGGAGCTGCAGGCGGACTTCGCCGGCTGGCCCGAGGTGGTGCGCACCCTGTGCGCCGGGGTGGCGGCGCCGTTTCGCTGGGCCCTGTTCGACCGGGCGCCGCTGCCCGCCTGGACCCGCGGGCGGGTCAGCCTGCTGGGGGATGCGGCGCATCCGATGCTGCCCTTCCTCGCCCAGGGCGCGGCCATGGCCATCGAGGACGCGGCGGTGCTTGCGCATCGCCTCGGGGACACCGCCGACGTGGCCGCAGCGCTCCTGGCCTATGAGCGGGACCGGTTGCCGCGGACCCGCCGGGTCCAGGCGGCGTCCCGGTTCAACGCCCGGCTGTTCCACCTGCCCGGCGCCGTCGGACGGGCGGCGTTCATGGCGGCCCGTCTGGCCGATGGCCTGAGCCCGGGGGGGACAGCGGCGCGCTTCGACTGGCTCTACGGCTACAAGACGCCCTGAGGCGCGGCGCCGGACGGGGGCGGGCGGTCGGTCAGGGGCGCCGGCCCGGCCAGGGTGCGCTCGATGGCGTAGACCTCCGCCTCCTCGGCGCAGAGCGGCGGCGCATAGCCGAACCCCTGGCCGTACTGGCAGCCCAGCGCCATCAGCGCGCCGGCGGCTTCGGCGGTTTCCACCCCCTCGGCGATCACGTCCAGGCCGAAGTCCTGCGCCAGCGCCACCACCGTCCGGACGATCTTGGCCGACCCCTCGTTGCCGTTCATCGTTCGCACGAAGTACCGGTCGATCTTCAGGGTCGAGATGGGCAGCCGCGCCAGCCATGACAGGGATGAATAGCCCATACCGAAATCGTCGAGGCTGAGGGTCGCGCCGGCGGCTTGCAGGTCCGCCAGCAGGATGGCGGCGCGGTCCGGGTCGCGCATCACCTCGCCCTCGGTGATCTCGATCTTGAGCACCCCCGGCGGCAGGGCGTGCTGGCGGATCAGCAGTGCGACGTCCTGGACGACGGAGGTCCGCTCCAGGTCCGCAGTGGTCAGGTTGACGCTGACGAACAGGTCCGCGGGCATCCGGGCGTTGGCCCGCCACAGCGCCACCTGGCGCGCCGCGGCGCCGACCATGAACAGGCCGAACTCCGCCATCAGCCCGGTCTCGCTGACCAGGGGCATGAAGTCGTCCGGCGGGATCAGTCCCCGGCGCGGGTGACGCCACCGGGCCAGGGCCTCGAACCCGGACAGGCGCCCGTCGCACAGCCGGATGACGGGCTGATAGAAGGGCTCGATCTGCCCCCGGGCCAGGGCGCCGCGCAGGTCGTCCTCGAGGGTCAGTCGGGTCAGGCTGTCGTGGGGCGCGTCCGCGCTGCTGGCCGAAAGGCGCGAGCGGGCGGCGATCTTGGCGTGACCCAGCGCCGCTTCCGCCCGGCGCAGGATGTCCTGGGGTCCCGGCGCGTCTCCGGGATCGGGCGCCGCGGCGCCGGTCTCGAGGGTGGGATGCAGGGTCAGCTCGTCCAGTTGCATCGGACGCTCCATGGCCGCAGCCATGCGCTGGGCGGCGTCCGGATCATCGCCGGGCACCACGACGGCGAAGGTGTTGTCGCCCACCCTGGCCGGCAGGGCCTCGTCGCCGAAGGTGATCCGCAGGCGCTCGGCCAGGGCCGCCAGCACCTTGTCGGTCAGGGCGTAGCCCAGGGCCTCGTTCATCCGGCGAACCCGGGCGACGTCGCCGACCACCACCCGAAGCCGCGTCGCCGCGCTCAGCCGGACGGCGAGGGCCTGCAGGAATCCGGCGCGGGTCAACAGGCCGGTGAGGGCGTCGCGCTCCCGCCGCTCGGAACCGCCGCCGTCCGCCGGGCGATCGGCGACGGCCATGGCGGCGGGCATCACCACGCCGGCGCATTCGGTCCCGCTGTCGAGCCAGGCGCCGCGCCAGGCGCTGAAGCGGCCGCTGAGGGTGGCCAGGTCGAGGCGGACGGGGGCGCCGGAGGGGCGCGGGGTTCTGAGGGCGAGGAGCGCGGCCGCGCTGTCGGCGGTCATGAACCGGGCCAGCGCCGCCACGCCGGCCCGGGCGCCGAGCCCGTCGAGCCCAAGGCTCGCCACCGGACCGGAGAGGCGCAGGCGGTCTGCGGCGGCGTCATAATGGAACAGGACGACGCCGGCCCGTCCGACGACGCTGGCGAAGCCGGAGGTCGCGCCGAGCCGCGTGGACGTCCCGGTGGGGGGCATGGTCTGTCTATCCGTCGTAGGGGCGCAGGTCCTCGTCGGAATGGTCGCCGCGGACCAGCCCGAACAGCAAGTGATCGCGCCAGACCCCGTTAATTTTCAGATAAGCCCGGGCCAGTCCCTCCTCCTGAAAGCCGGCGCGGCGCAGCAGGCGGCTGGAGGCGTCGTTCTCCGGGCAGCAGGCCGCCTCGATCCGGTGCAGGCCGAGGGTGTAGAGCGCGAACCGCAGCACCGTGCGCGCCGCGTCCAGGGTGTGGCCCTGGCGGGCGTGGGACTGGCCCACCCAATAGCCCACCGCCGCCGACTGGCTGACGCCCCGGCGCACGTCGCGCAGGTTGATGCCGCCGACCAGGGCCTCGTCGCTGCGGCGAAAGACGAAGAAGGCATAGCCCAGGCCCAGGTCGAAATCGCGATTGTAGATTGACAGGCGCCGCCGGAAGGCGCCCCGGGTCAGGTCGTCCGAGGGCCAGGTGGGCTCCCAGGGCTGCAGGAACTCCCGGCTCGTCCGCCGCAGCTCCGCCCAGTCGGGATAGTCGGCCATGCGCGGCGCGCGCAGCACCACGCCCTCTCCGGAGAGAGTGAGGGAGGGTTCCTGCACAAGCCAGTCAAGCACAGCCATGGGACGATCATAATCCGAACTCGCCCGGTTCGTCACCCGGCGGATGCGGACGCCCCGGCGATCCCGCGCCTCAGCGGGAGGGTCGGGTGGTTTCCAGCCCCTGCCGGGCCAGGGCGTCGGCCCGCTCGTTCAGGGGATGGCCGGCGTGGCCCTTCACCCAGTGCCAGCTGACCTCGTGCCGCGCCCGGGCCAGGTCCAGTCTCTGCCAGAGGTCGGCGTTCTTCACCGGCTCCTTGGCGGCGGTCTTCCAGCCCCGCTTCTTCCAGCCGGCCAGCCACTCAGTGATCCCCTGGCGCAGGTACTGGCTGTCGGTGTGGATCTCCACCTGGCAGGGCTTGTTCAGCGTCTCCAGAGCCTGGATGGCGGCCATCATCTCCATGCGGTTGTTGGTGGTCGCAGGATCGCCGCCGCAGATCTCCCGCGCGTGGGGGCCCGACATCAGGATGGCGCCCCAGCCCCCGGGGCCGGGATTGCCGCTGCAGGCGCCGTCCGTGTAGATCACCACCTTGGGGGTCATGCGGTCACGCCATAGGCCGCCGGATCGCCGGCATGGGCGCGGTGCCAGGCCAGCTTGCCGGCGTATTCCATCGGGTCCTTCGGCTTGACCAGAGCGCCTGCGGGGGTGGAGCCCCAGTCGATCAGCCGGGTCAGGAAGAAGCGCAGCGCCGCGCCGCGGGCCAGGGCGGGCAGGGCGGCGATCTCGGCGGGCGAGAGAGGGCGCTGGCTTTCGTACCCCGCAATCATGGCTCGGGCGTGGGGCAGGCTGAGGGCGCCGTCCGGCCGGTGGCACCAGGAATTCAGGCAGACCGCCAGGTCATAGGCGAGGATGTCGTTGCAGGCGAAATAGAAGTCGATCACCGCCGAGAACGTTTCCTCGATGAAGAAGGCGTTGTCCGGGAACAGGTCGGCGTGGATCACCCCCTGCGGGAGGTCCTGCGGCCACAACCGGGCGAGGTCCGCGAGGTCCCCGGCGATCCGCGCCGCAAGGCCCGCCTGCAGCGCCTCGGCCGCGGCCTGATGCGGGGCGAACAGCGCCGCCCAGCTGGATCGCCCGAGGCTGTTGGCCCGGGTCAGGTCGAAGTCCCGGGCGGCGTCGTGCATCCGGGCGAGACCGGCGCCCAGCTCGCGGCAGTGGACCGGGCTCGGCCGGCTGACCGACACGCCCTGAAGGAAGCTGACCATGGCCGCCGGCCGGCCGCACAGGGACTTCAGCATGTGGCCCCCACGGTCGGCCTGAGGCTGCGGGCTGGGAAAGCCCTTTGCGGCCAAATGCCGCATCAGGCCGAGAAAATAGGGCAGGTCCACCGCCGCGACCCGGCGTTCGTACAGGGTCAGGATGAACCGCGCCCTGTCGGTGTCCACCAGGAAGTTCGAGTTCTCGACCCCCTCGGCGATGCCCTTGCAGGCGCGCAGGCGGCCGAGGTCGTACTCCGCGAGGAAGTCGGCGAGCTCCGAGTCGGTGATCGTGGTGTAGACGGCCATGGGGCTTGATCGTCGGGCCGGAGCCCCCGGTCAAGGGCCCGCCGCGGTTTCAGTCGGCGTCGGTCAGCAGGCGGGGCAGCTTGAACGTCACCGTCTCCCGCACCGCGCCCTGTTCCTCCACCGTCAGGTCAAAGGCCGCGGCGAAATGATCGAGGACACCGTCCACCAGCACCTCGGGGGCGGAGGCCCCGGCGGTGAGGCCGATGAGCCGTGTGTCCGTCAGCCAGGCCGGGTCGATGTCGTCGGCGCTGTCCACCAGGTGCGCCTGGCGGGCGCCGCCGCGCAGGGCCACCTCCACCAGCCGCTGGGAATTGGATGAGCGCTTGGACCCGACCACCAGCACCAGGTCGCATCCGGGCGCGATGCGCTTCACCGCCTCCTGGCGATTGGTGGTGGCGTAGCAGATGTCTTCCCTGTGGGGGGCGACGACCTGGGGGAACCGGGACTTGAGCACGGCCACGATCTCGGCCGTGTCGTCCACCGACAGGGTGGTCTGGGTGACGAAGGCCAGGTTGGCCGGGTCCCGGGGCTGGAAGGCGGCGGCGTCCTCCACCGTCTCGACGAGGGTGATGGCGTCGGGGGGCAGCTGGCCCAGGGTGCCGATCACCTCGGGGTGGCCCGCATGGCCGATCAGCACGATCTGGCGGCCCGCCTCGAAATGCCGCTCGGCGTCCAGATGGACCTTGGACACCAGGGGGCAGGTGGCGTCGAGGAATACCAGCTCCCGCGCCCGGGCGGCCGCCGGGACCGACTTGGGGACGCCGTGGGCCGAGAACACCACCGGACGGTCGTCGGGGCACTGGTCCAGCTCCGTGACAAAGACCGCGCCCATCGACCGGAGCCGCTCGACCACATAGCGGTTGTGGACGATCTCGTGGCGCACATAGACCGGCGCGCCGAACTTCTCGAGGGCGCGCTCGACGATCTGGATCGCCCGGTCGACCCCGGCGCAGAAGCCGCGGGGGCTGGCCAGCCGGACGGTCAGGGGCGCGCGGGACGGGTTCGGGGCGGCGGATTGCGACGTGCTCATGCGGCGAACTTAAGGCGGCGCGCGTCCGGGCGCCAGCGGCCTTGGCGCCGCCTTGCTCAGGTTTGATTGCGACAGGCGCGCGAAGTCGGTAAAGGACACTGCAGTGACCCACGCGCGCCCCCCATCTGCAGTCCCGCGCGGCCGACCCGGATAGATCTCATGCGTCGTCTCATGTTCGCCCTTCTCGGCGTCGGCCTGCTGGTCGCCGCCCCGACCGCCAAGAGCTACGCCCAGTCGCGCAGCCAGCAGGAGGATGACGACCGCCGCAAGGCCGAGGACGAGGCCGACAAGAAGAAGAAGCAGAAGGAAAAGGAATGGTCGCTGGGTCAGGCGCCGCTGCCCAAGATCAACGCCGCCGGGCCATGCCCGTTCGTCCGCGTGCTCTACGACGCCGGCCGGTATGTGGAGCTGAAGGCCAACAAGGAATCCGTCGAGGCCGTGGGCTATACCGGCGAGATCGAGGGCGTCCGCGCGTCCTGCGAATACAAGGGCAGTGAGCCGATCAAGATGAAGATCGGGGTGGGCTTCGCCTTCGGGCGCGGGGCGCAGGCGGCCGGCCAGTCCAAGACCTACCGCTACTGGGTCGCCGTGACCCTGCGCAACCGCACCGTCCTGGCCAAGGAGTATTTCGACGTCCGCGCCGACTTCAAGCCGGGCGACGACCGCATGCTGAAGGTGGAGAACATCGACGGGGTGGTGATTCCTCGCGCCACGGCCACTGTGAACGGGGCCAATTTCGAGGTCCTGGTCGGGTTCGACGTGACGCCGGAAATGGCGGCCTTCAATCGGGACGGAAAGCGGTTCCGCATGAACGCCTTCAGTTCGGCGGCCACCGCCAAGGCCGCTGCGCCGCCGACCACGCCGCCGGCCGGCGCGCCCGCCGCGGCGCCCGCCGCCGACGCTGCGCCCAAATAAGCGACAAGCATCAGGCGAAGACATCCATGACCGATCTGAAGCGGCGGCTGAGCGAGGCCGCCTCCGCGGCCTTTGTCGCGGCCGGACTGGACGGCGACCTCGGGCGCGTCACGGTGTCCGACCGGCCGGACCTGGCCGATTTCCAGTGCAACGGCGCGCTGGCGGCGGCCAAGGCGGCCAAGGCCAACCCGCGGGTCCTGGCCGAGCAGGTGGCCGCAGTGCTCAAGGCGGACCCGCGGCTGGCCTCGGTGGAGATCGCCGGGCCCGGCTTCATCAACCTGGTGCTGACCGACGCCGAACTGACCCGACGGGCGCAGGAGATCGCCGCCGATCCCAGGCTGGGCGCCGCCCGGGTCGAGACGCCCCGGCGCGTGGTGGTGGACTATGGCGGGCCCAACGTGGCCAAGCCCATGCATGTGGGCCACCTGCGCGCCTCGATCATCGGAGAGAGCCTGAAGCGCCTGTTCCGCCATCGCGGCGACCAGGTGTGGGGCGACGCTCATTTCGGCGACTGGGGCTTCCAGATGGGCCTGCTGATCGTGGCGGTGGGCGACGAGCAGCCGGACCTGCCGTTCCTGGACGAGGGCGACGGTCCGTTTCCGGCGGAGAGCCCGGTCACCCTGGCCGACCTCGAGCGGCTCTATCCCCTGGCCGCGGCCCGGGCCAAGACCGATCCGGACTATCGCGACCGCGCCCGCCGGGCGACGGCCCTGCTGCAGGCGGGCCGTCCCGGCTACCGGGCCCTGTGGCGTGGATTCGTCGAGGTCAGCCGCACCGCGCTGGAGCGGGAGTTCAACGCCCTCGACATCCGCTTCGACCTCTGGAACGGCGAGAGCGACGCCGATCCCCTGATCCCGGACATGGTGGCGGAACTGGACGCCAAGGGTCTGCTGGAGCTGGACCAGGGCGCCCGGATCGTCCGCGTGGCGCAGGAGGGCGACAAGCGCGAGCTGCCGCCCCTGCTGGTGGTCTCGTCCGAAGGCTCGGCCATGTACGGCACCACGGACCTGGCCACCATCCTCGATCGTCGCCGGCGCTTTGACCCGGACCTGATCCTGTACGTCGTCGACCAGCGGCAGGCGGACCATTTCGAACAGGTGTTCCGGGCGGCGAGGATGGCGGGCTACGCCGCCGAGGGCGGGCTGGAGCATATCGGCTTCGGCACCATGAACGGCCCGGACGGCAAGCCGTTCAAGACCCGGGAAGGCGGCGTGCTGAAGCTGCACGACCTGATCGAGATGGCGAGGGACAAGGCCCGCGCCCGCCTGCGCGACGCGGGCCTTGGGGCGGAGCTCAGCCCCGAGGCCTTCGAGGACACGGCGCACAAGGTGGCGGTCGCGGCCCTGAAATTCGCCGATCTGGGGAATTTCCGGGGCACGTCCTATGTCTTCGACCTGGACCGGTTCATGAGCTTCGAGGGAAAGACCGGCCCGTACCTGCTGTATCAGGCGGTGCGGATCAAGTCGGTGCTGCGCAAGGCGGCGGAGCAGGGACTGACGCCGGGACAGATCGTGGTCGCCGACCCGGCGGAGCGGGAGCTCACCCTGGCGCTGGACGCCTATGACACCGCCCTGTCGGAGGCCTACGGCAAGCGGGCGCCGAACCTGATCGCCGAACACGCCTATCGGCTCGCCCAGACCTTCTCGAAATTCTATGCGGCCTGCCCGATCCTGGTGGCGGAGGACGTCAAAACCCGCGAATCGCGCCTGGGATTTGCGAAAGCCGCGCTGGAGCAGCTTGACTCTGCCCTCAGCTTGCTGGGAATCGAGTCTCCGGACCGGATGTAGGGTTTCGTTAACCTCGCCCGGCCCGGCGACCTCGGGGCGGTGTGAGTAGCGGGCATGTCAGGACCAGCGGCGCGGGACACGGGACCAGCCCAGGAGGCCCCGGCGGGATCGCGCGCGGCGTCGCGCAAGACCGGCCGCGACATTGCCGAGATCTCGCGGGGCGGGTGGCGTCCGCCGGTCTTCCGCAAGCGCGCGGCGATCTATGTGGATGGCTTCAACCTCTACCATTCGCTGGATGACCTGAAGCGTCCCTATCTGAAGTGGCTCGACATACCCGGCCTGATGCGCGGCGTGATCCCGCGCAACGAGGTGCTGAAGCGCACCGTCTGGTGCACCGCCTTCAAGCCGACCAGCCGGGCGCGCCAACTGCGCCACGCCGCCTATATCAGCGCCCTGGAGGCCCGCGGGGTGAACTGCCTGCTCGGGCATTTCGTCGCCCATACCCATGGCTGCAACGCCTGCGGGCATCGCTGGACCGCCTGGACGGAAAAGCAGGGGGACGTGAACATGGCGCTGAGCGTGCTGAACGACGCCCACGCCAACCTGTTCGACGTGGCCTATCTGATCACCGCCGACGGGGACCACGCCGCCACCGCGCGGGTGCTGAAGCAGCAGTTTCCGCACAAGCGGGTGGTCAGCGTCGCGCCGCCGGGGCGGGGCCACAACCGCCATATCCTCGACTGGTGCGACGCCCGGCTCAGCCTGACCCCGGAGCATGTGGAGGCCGCGCTTCTGCCCGAGATCGTGCGCGGGCGCGGGCGAACGGTGGTGCGTCCGGGGGTCTATGACCCGCCGGACCTGCCGCGGCAGCGGCGACATCTGACCCTGGTGTCGTCGCAGTGATGGCGCGATCGTGCTGATTTCGCAGAGCTATCGCCCCGAGACGCCGTTCCGTGACCTGGGCCCGGAGTTTGCCGATCCGGTGCGGCCGGCCGCGTTCCCGATGACAGAGCCGCGGTTCGTGAACCGTCGGATCCTGACGCGGCTGGGTCTCGGCCTGCTGGACGGCGCGCCACTGGCCGCGCATCTGGGCCGGCTGGAGCCGCTGCCGGGGGCGCAGCCGCAGCCCCTGGCGGTGCGCTATCACGGTCATCAGTTCCGCACCTACAATCCCGACCTGGGGGACGGGCGCGGCTTCCTGTTCGCCCAGCTGCGGGAGGCGGACGGCGGGCGCCTGTCGGACCTGTCCACCAAGGGTAGCGGACGCACGCCCTTTTCCCGGTCGGGGGACGGCCGCCTGACCCTGAAGGGCGGCGTGCGCGAGGTGCTGGCCACGGCCATGCTGGAGGCCCTGGGGGTCAACACGTCCCATTCGGTGTCGCTGATGGAGACCGGCGAGGCGCTGGAGCGCAATGACGAGCCGTCGCCGACCCGCTCGGCCCTGCTGGTGCGGCGCACCCACAGCTCCATCCGCTTCGGCGGGTTCCAGCGGCACGCCTTCCATGACCGCGCCGATCTGGTGGCGCAGCTGGCGGAGCATGTGATCGCTCACTATCAGCCGGACCTCGTGGGCGCGTCCGACGCCGGCGCGGCGCTGCTGGGCCGGGTGGTGGAGCGCAGCGCCGAGCTGGTCGCCCAGTGGATGGCCGCTGGCTTCGTCCACGGGGTGCTGAACACCGACAACATGAACATCAACGGGGAGAGCTTCGACTACGGCCCCTACCGTTTCCTGCCGTACAACGATCCGAACTTCGTCGCCGCCTATTTCGACCAGACGGGCCTCTACGCCTTCGGCCGCCAGCCGGAAGCGGTCTACTGGAACCTTCGCCAGCTGGCGGGGTGCCTGCTGCTGATCTCGGAGGAGGCGGGTCTGGCGGCGGCGCTGGAGCGGTTTCCGGGCCTCTACCGCGACGCCCTGCGGCGGGCCATGCTGCGCCGGATCGGCGTTCGGCCGCGCTCGGCCGAGGCGGAGCAGGCTCTGGTCGCCGCCGCCTTCCGCGCCCTGGCCGCCGGCGGCGAAGCCCTGCGCTGGGAGCCGTTCTTCCACGACTGGTTCTGCGGCGAGGCGTCGGCGGCCCGCGCCCTGGACGGCCCCCGCGGGGCCCTCTACCGCGAGGCGCCGTTCACGGAGTTCCGCAGCCTGCTGCAAGATTTCGAGCCGGACCGGCCGGAACGCCTGTCCTCCGGGAGCTTCGCCCGGACGGAGCCGGAGGAGCTGCTGTACGACGAGATCGAGGCCCTCTGGGCGGCCATCGCCGAACGCGACGACTGGGGCCCGTTCAACGCGAAGCTGGCCCGGCTAGAGGCCGCGCGCGTGGCCTACGGCTTCAGCGCCTGACGGCTGGCCGCGCGCGGCTCTGACGGAGCGGGCTGGGCCTGCGGCGCATCGGCCAGCTGGTCCAGGCGCTCGCGCACCGCCCGCAGTTCGTCGGCGATGCGGAACACCGCCACGTAGAATTCCGACGCGCCCCGCCAGAGCAGGGCCAGGGCCGTCACCACAAGGGCGCCGAAGACGAAGGCCGGCACCGCCAGCAGCACCTCCCAGCCCTCGCCGCGCAGGGCCACGCCCACGGCCACGCCGATCAGGGCGAAGCCGACCAGGGCGATCAGGCCCAGACCCGACCAGTAGATCAGCAGGGTCACCTGCCGGGTCAGGGTGCGCTCGAAGGTCAGGAAGTCCAGAAACGCCGCCGGCTTTGCGTCATCCTGGGTCCGGGGCGTCGGCTCTAAGCTCGGGGGCATGGGTGTGAGGGTCCGGCAGGGCGCGTTGTCTGGGCAAACGGTCCTGCATGGGCTAGCAGTCCCGGCAAGCGGACGCAATGGTCGGGCGAAGTCGACGCATTGGCGCGGACAGGTGTCGCGCGGAGACGGAATCGTCCCTACATATCGGCTGTTTTTCCCGAAGGACCCGTAAGCCCATGTCCGCCATCCGTTCCGTCCGGCTCGCCATCATCGGTTCCGGCCCCGCCGGCTACACGGCTGCGATCTACGCTGCCCGGGCCTTGCTGAAGCCGGTCTTGATCTCGGGCAAGGATCCGGGGGGCCAGCTGACCATCACGACGGACGTGGAGAACTATCCAGGGTTCGCCGAGGCGGTGCAGGGCCCCTGGCTGATGGACCAGATGCGCGCCCAGGCGGCCCATGTGGGAACCGAGTTCATCGACGACATCGTCGTCTCCGCCGACCTGAAGGCCCAGCCCGCCCGCCTGACCCTGGATTCCGGCGAGGTGGTCCTGGCCGAAAGCGTGATCATCGCCACGGGCGCCCAGGCCAAGTGGCTGGGCCTGCCGTCGGAGCAGACCTTCCAGGGCTTTGGCGTGTCCGCCTGCGCCACCTGCGACGGCTTCTTCTACCGCAACAAGGCCGTGGCCGTGGTCGGCGGCGGCAATTCGGCGGTGGAGGAGGCGCTGTATCTGGCGACGCTCGCGTCCAGCGTGACCCTGGTCCACCGGCGGGACACCTTCCGCGCCGAACCGATCCTGCAGGAGCGCCTGTTCGCCAATCCGCGGATCAAGGTGATCTGGAACCACACGGTGGAGGAGATCGTCGGCGACGCCACCATCGCCCCCGGCGCGCTGGGCCCGGCCGGCGTCACCGGCCTGCGGATCCGCGACGTCGGGACCGGCGCGATCCAGACCGTGCCAGTGGACGGCGTGTTCGTCGCTATCGGCCACGCCCCGGCTTCGGAGGTGTTCAAGGGACAGCTGCGCATGTCGAAGACGGGCTATATCAAGGTCAAGGCCGGTACGGTCCAGACCTCCCTGCCAGGCGTGTTCGCCTGCGGCGACGTGACCGACGAGACCTATCGCCAGGCGGTGACCGCCGCGGGCATGGGGTGCATGGCCGCCCTCGACGCCGCCCGCTACCTCACGCACAAGGATCACACCGCCACGCAGGCCACTGAAAAGGTTGCAGTTTCTGCTGCCTGACAAGGCTTGGCGGCGGCCGTCGGGAAAATTGTCCGTGATCGTACTTGTCGCGCAGGGAGGTTGGAGCTATATCTAGAGCTGACTTATGCTCAAATCTAGCATAAGTCGCTCGCATCGCCAGGCGGTTCCGGTCGCCGGCGAGTTTCTTTTGACCCCCTAATGCTCACGATGAGCATAAGGAGACGACCATGGCGGACGGCTCTACGATGGATTCGGCGACGCAGGCGCCCGGCAGGGCCGCGGGGCGGTTCGCCTTCACCGATGCGGTCGAGGCCGCCACCGCGCCGATCTGGGCGAAGCTCAAGAGCCGGGTCACTCCGCTGGAATGGCGCCTGCACGCGCCCCTGATCGCCGAGATCAACCGGCTGAAGCGGGAAAAGAACGCCGTCATCCTGGCGCACAACTACATGAC
>CAINOV010000130.1 GCA_903851655.1 uncultured Caulobacterales bacterium | reverse complement strand
GCGAGATAGAACAGGCTCATCACGACCCGTGCGACCGCTGCGGGCGTCCGGGCCGAGCCGCTCATTCGCCTGGCCGGTAGGTCCGCTCCACGTGCCCCTTCAGGTCCTCGGGATAGAAATAGACCGGCCGGAGCGCGCCGTCGGCGTAGCGCTGGGCCTGGTCGGTGAAATGCGGGTCGCCCACATGGCCGCTCTCGCCCCCGGCGCTGACGGCCACGGCCCGCACCTTCGGCCCGAACTCCACCACCGCCACGAAGCTGTTGCCGGTGTCGCCATAGTACTTCTTCGTCCCTGCCCGGGGCCGCGCCTCGAAGGCGGCCAGGGAGCCGAAGCGGGCGCTGGCGAAGCCGACAGGGATGCTGGGCTGATCATCCTTGTAGGTCTGGCGGATCTGGCTGGTCAGGCGCTGGAAGCGGTTGATCTGGCCCCAGGGCGTCTTCCAGCCGCCGAAGTCGGCGGTCAGACGGTCCACCGCCCCGGACAGGCGCTCCAGCTGCTCGTGCGGGGTCATCACCTCGCTCACATGCTCGAAGATCCGGTTCCGGTCGTCGCCGAAGCGGCGGACCATTTCCGGCCAGAAGCTGTCGGCCCAGAATTCCGCGAGGCTCATGGCCACGCTGTCCTGGCCCCAGCGAAAGTCCCAGGCGCGCAGGGTCGACACGGGCTCGGCCAGTTTGGCCTTCAGCGGGCTGTCCGCCGGCTCCGCATCCCAGGCGGCGACCAGCTTGGGGATCATGTGGGCGAAGGCCGGCTGGTAGCTGTCATAGGCCGCCGCCATCAGGCCCTCGACGGTGAAGTCCTTGCGGCCTTCCAGCAGGCGCAGCGCGTGCAGGCCGCGGGGGTTCTCGCCCACGCTGTCCATGTATTTCGGATAGTCCTGCGGCTTTGGACTGGCCGCGCCCGCCGCGGAATAGGGCCAGTTGTTGGAGTTGTAGACGAAGCCGGTGGACGGATTGACGATGGTCGGCGTCTCGTCGAGATAGTGCAGCCCCTTCCAGTCGGTGGCAGGGTCGGACCCGTCCACGGGCTTCAGGTAGTCCACGTCCGGCCCGCGACGGGGCACGAACTGCGGGTGCAGATAAGCGATCTCCCCCTTGCTGTCGGCGAACAGGGTGTTGTTGGACGAGTTGGCTTTCAGCATGGCCACCTTGCGGAAGCCCTCATAGTCCGTGGCCCGGGTGCGAAGCCAGGACTGCTGCAGCGCCGCCACCGGCCGGTCCATCATGGCGTAGCTGATCCAGCGCGCCCCCTCGGCGGCCACCACCGGCCCATGGTGGGTGCGATAGACGGTGAAGCGGCGGGTGGCCGTGGACCCGTCGGCGGCGCGATAGGGAATGGCCAGGCGCGCGACCTGCACCGGCCGCAGGGCCGCGCCATAGCGGTAGAACAGCTTGCCGCCCTTGCGGACGAAGGTCTCGCGGAACTCCGCCGTGCGCACCGAGCCGGTGGAGGTGTGCATCCAGCCCGCATGTTCGTTGAAGCCCTGATAGACGAAGAACTGCCCCCAGGTGCTGGCGCCATAGACGTTCAGCCCGGCGTCGCTGGTCACCTGCGCCTCGGAGCGGAAATAGAAGCTGGTATGCGGATTGATCAGCAGGAGGGCGTGACCGCCCACCGTGTTCTGCGGCGCGATGGCGATGCCGTTGGAGCCCCGCTGCTCCATCGGCAACTGCGGAACCTCCGCGACCTTGGTCTCGCCCGGATGGCCGTAGAAGGCCTCGAGCTTGGCGAGGGAGATGCTCTCGATGTCGCCGCCGATGCTGCCCTCGGAAAAGGCCAGGGTCATCCACGGCTCGAAGTGGCGGATGGCTTCGGGATGGGTGTCGGGGTGGGTGGCCAGGTAGAAGTTCAGCCCGTCGGCCCAGGCGACCATCAGCTTCTTCAGCCAGGCCGGGCACTGGCGGTAGCGGGCCTTCAGGACGACGGGATCGTTGTAGAGGCGCGCGCGGAGGTCGCTCCAGATCTCCCCCTCCCCCCGGGCCAATGCCCGCAGGCCCAGATTGTCCAGATAGTTGGTCTCCACCCGGGGAAAGTCATCCTCCGCCTGGGCGTAGATCATGCCGAACACGGCGTCGGCGTCGGTGTGTCCGCGCACATGGGCGATACCGTGGTCGTCGCGGGTGATGCGGACCCGGGCCGCCTCGGCGCGCCAGCGGGCGGATGGGGTCTCGGCCGCCGCCGGCGCCGCCGCCGCGATCAACGCCCCGGCGCACGCTGCGCCCAACATCCATCTCTTCCGCATCTTGCGTCCTCGTTCCCCGTCGTTGCGGCAGCTTAGCGCCTCGCCGGGCCGACACAATGCAGGATCGAAAAACCCGCCAAGATTGCAATATTTTCGAATATATATACGTTTAGATGGATTTTTTTACCGTAATTGAAATGTCCGATAACTCGTCAATACTGCCGCTATCAAGTTTCGACTCGACATGAGCCGAACGAAAGCGGGAGTTCGCCGAATGCGCGGAAAGGTCTTTGCAACCCTGACATCCCTGGCCGCCGCCGGCGTGGTCGCGCTCAGCCTCGGCCTGTCCGCCGCGCCGGCCACGGGCTGGGCTGCGGATGCGACGCCGCCCGCCAAGGCCAAGCCGTGCCGCGACGCCACGGGCAAGTTCGCCAAATGCCCTGCGCCGGACGCGGCCAAGCCGAAGCCCTGTCGCGACGCCAAGGGCAAGTTCATCAAGTGCCCCAAGCCCTGACGCCCCAAGTCCTGACGCCCTGAAGGCGCAGGCTCAGTCGCCGGCGGGGGCGAACTCGATCCGCTCCGGCGGACGGGACAGGCGGATGGACCGGGCGGTCGCCAGGGCCTTCGGATCGAAGGCCGGGCCGGTCCGCGACGCCGGCAGGGGCTGCGAGCGTCCGCTGGCGTCGATCATTTCCCCGGCGCCGGCGCCGACGAACACCACCCGCGAGAAGCGCGGGGCGGCCAGGCTGAACACGCCGGCCGCCTTGCGCACCGCGGCGTTGGCCTGGGTCAGGCCGACATTGAAGTCGGTGGCGGCGTAGTCCCCGCGCAGGGGCTGGGTCGACAGGATGTCCAGGGACTCCGTCAGCTTGGCCTCGTCCGGCTTCTCCAGGATCACCTTCAGCCGCGCCTTGATGTCGGCCAGGGCCGGCTGGATCAGGAACCGCCCGTCGGGCGCCACCGGCAGCAGCACCTGCTCGCCGCCGCGCACCAGGATCACCCGCGGGGCCGCGGGCTTGTGGCTGTCATGCTCCAGCAGCCGGTAGGACAGGACGAACCCCGTCCGCTCCACCGCCGGCAGGGTGAGATAGGCGTCCAGATAGGGAAACAGCTTGTCCACCGTGCTCTCGACCGTGCGCGGCGCCGCCTGCGCGGCCGCGGGCGGGAGGCCGAACGCCAGGAGGGTGGCGGCGACAACGCCGGCCGACCGCGACAGACGGATCATGGAATCCCCTCATGCATGCCCAACCCGCCCATCCTCGGCCTGGAAAGCGGCGGAACTTGGCCGATGGGGCGCCCCGCGGAGGCGGACTTGTCTTGGCGACGGCCTCCGGTCACAGTCGCCCCATGACCCAAGCCCCCGCCGCCGACCTGATCCTGCACCACTACGAGACCTCGCCCTTTTCCGAGAAGATCCGCGTCCTGCTGGGCGTCAAGGGCGCGGCCTGGCGGTCGGTGCTGATCCCCTCGATCCTGCCCAAGCCGGACCTGACGCCCCTGACCGGGGGTTATCGCCGCACGCCGGTGATGCAGATCGGCGCGGACATCTATCTCGACACCCAGATCATGCTGGCCGAGATCGAGCGCCGCTGGCCCTCCCCCCGCACGATTTCCGGGGCGGACTGGGCGACGAACCTGTGGGCCGACCGGCTGATGTTCCAGACGGCGGTGCCGCTGATCTTCGGCGAGCTGGGCGCCCAGGTGCCGGAGGCCTTCATCAAGGACCGGGAAAAGCTGTCCGGCCGCCCCTTCGACCCCGCCGCCATGGCCGCGGCGGCGCCCTTCATGGCCACCCAGTTCCGCGGGCACGCGGCCTTCATCGAGGCGGGGCTGGCCGACCGTCCCTGGCTGGCGGGGGACGCCCCGGGCCTGGCGGATGCGGCGGCCTACATGAACATCTGGTTCGCCGGGCGCAACGTGCCGGCCACCACCGACCGGCTGCTGGCCGGGCTGGTCCGCACCCTGGACTGGCGGGACCGGGTGCGGGCCCTGGGCCACGGCCAGCGGACCGAACTGACCGGCGCGGAGGCGCTGGAGATCGCCCGCGCCGCAGATCCGGCGCCGCCCCCGACGCATGATCCGGCGGACCCGTCCGGCCTGGCCCCCGGGGCCGAGGTGGTGGTCATGGCCGACGACTATGGCCGCGACCCGGTGCGCGGCCGGCTGGTCGCAGCCACGGCGCGGTCGATCACCCTCGCCCGGGAGGATCCGGCCGTGGGGCGGGTGCACGTACACACGCCGCGGGTGGGATACGTGCTGACGGCGGGGTGATTCAGCGCCACCCGCGGACGGAGGTTCCCCGCGCAAGGCCGGGAATGACGACTGATTTTGATTTTATGAAAGCTGTCATTCCCGGGCGAAGACCCGGGAACCTTGGTCAGGATAGAGCGCCCCCTCCGGACGGAGGTTCCCGCCTCAAGGGCGGGAATGACGACGGCGTTTGATTTTATGAAAGCTTTCATTCCCGGGCGAAGACCCGGGAACCTTGATCCGGACCGCCCCCCCCTCACGCCAGCGCCATCTCCGGCGCGGCGGCGTAGCCTGCGAGCGCCCGGTTGAGGACCGCCAGCAGCTCG
>CAINOV010000129.1 GCA_903851655.1 uncultured Caulobacterales bacterium | reverse complement strand
TCTCTGGAGTTCGGGTCTCTGGAGTTCGGGCCTTTGGGGTTTGGGCCTTTGGGGTTTGGGCGGGCCCGGACCGGTCGGGACGCCGCACATAGGGCTGCAGACTGGCCTCCTCCTCCGGCAGACGCCGTTCCGGATGGTCGGCGAAGGCGCGCACGGCATCCGGCCCCAGCCGGGCCGCCAGCCGGTCCGCCAGGGCCGCGAAGTCCGCCCCCCGGTCCGCCTCGCCGGTCAGCTGCGCCGCCTGGGGAACCAGCGGCTGCAGCCCCTGGGCGACGAGGCGCAGCTGGTCGAAGCCGAAATCCGCCTCCAGCCCCTCATTGAGGCCGGCCAGCCGCTCGCGGAACAGGGAGACGATGCGGGCCGGATCCCGCAGGGGCTGGCTGGCCGCCACCTGCAGCCGCCGCACCGCCCCGTCGAGACGGAACAGCTCCAGCACCAGGCGCCGCGCCCCCAGCCCCGCCCCCTCCAGCCGCACGCCCAGGTCCGCCGCCAGGTCGCCGATCACGGCCAGCACGTGATCCTCCATCCAGATGGGATCCATCAGCCGCCGCTCCGTCCGCCAGGGGGGAACCTCCAGCTCCGTCGTCAGGGGCGAGGCGCGCCGCCCCAGGGCCTCGTCGAGACGATCGAGGAAGGCCCGCCCCAGGCGCCGCGCCAGGGCCGCCCGGGGAAGGGCGTCGATCTGGCCGATGCGGCGCAGCCCCAGCCGGTGCAGCAGGGCCAGCTGGTCCGGCGGCAGGCGCAGGGCGGCGAACCCCAGGGGGGCCAGCAGCTCGGCCCCCGCGCCGACGGGGGCGGCGAAGTCGGGGGCGGCGAAGTCGGGGGCGGCGAAGTCGGGGGCGGCGAAGTCGGGGGCGGCGAAGGCGTCGGACCGCACCCGCGCCAGGGCCCAGGCCAGGCCCGGCGTGTCGGCCATGGCCAGTCTCGCCGCATAGCCCGCGCCGCCGACCCGGGCGCGCAGATCCGCCATCAGGGCCGCCTCCCCGCCGAACAGATGGGCGCCGCCGGTCATGTCCAGCACGATCCCGTCGGGCGGGTCCATGGCCAGGGCGGGCGTATAGCGCCGGCAGGCCTGCGCCAGCCGCCCCAGGGCCAGGGCGTCCGCCGCGGGATCAGCCTCCAGCACCCGGACCTCGGGGCAGCGGGCGCGGGCGTCCGCCAGGCTGAGGCCCGGATGCAGACCCTCCGCCTCCGCCCGGGCGTCCACCGCCGTCAGCCGCAGGGCCCCGCCGGCCCGGGCGACCAGGGCCAGGGGCGCATCGGCTTCCTGCAGCCTGTTCTCCGGCGCGCCCCCCTCATGCGACCGCCGCATCCGGTCGGTGGCCAGCCGTTCCAGCCACAGATGCAGGAAGCGCCTCGGGCGTCCGGAAACCACACTCTTCACTGTCCCACTCCACGATCCAGCGCCCCGGCGATTCCGCCCCGGGCGCGCAGCGGCGATTGCGGCCAAGCACCAGTTCAAGCCCCGTCGGCCCCAGCCGCGGGCGACGAAGGCCCCGCCGCCGGGCCCAGGCCACGGCCCCTTCGCTGGGCGCCGCCGCCACCTGCCAGCGGGTCATGGCGGCGCTGTTCCCCGAGGGTTGCAAGGCGACGAGAAATCCCATGGAGTCATTCCCCTGCGCCCAGAAGTTCAACCTCTGAGTCACAGCCAGGCTGATCTGATCGCTGCGCTCGATCTCGGCGATGACCGCCGCCGCCGCGCCGCTGCGCAGGGCCTCGTCCATCACCTGGAGCGCCTCAGCGGACCGGGCGACCCGCACCAGCACAAGGCGCGTAGGATCCAGCCCCAGCGCCGCCAGCCCCGGACCATAGAGGCCGCCGCCCTCCCGCTCCGCCCCCGCGGACTGGACGATCAGGCCCCGGCTGTTTCGCCCCCCCGCCAGGGTCCGCGCCATCAGCATGAGGGCGAAGCCCAGGGCGGGCGCGGAGGCGACGCCCCCGGCGGGGGTCGCCTCGTGCAGGCCGAAGGGCAGGACCCCGCCCTGGAACCGGGCGTCCATCTGCGCCAGGCCGAAGGACACGCCCCCCGGCGCCGGACCGGCGTCCGCTCGCCAGCCGGCGCCGGCGGGCCGCGCCGGGTCCGCTGTGGCGCGCGTCCGCTCCAGCTCCGCGACGGTCCGGCGAAGCTGGACGAGCCGGTCCCTCGCCCCGTCCGCGTTGTTCATGTCACACCCACAAATGTTCTTCTTTTGTTCTCCTATAAACCCCCGGCGCCGGAGGGAGTCAAGCCCGTCCCGTCAGACCGTGCGCGTCAGACCGTCCGCTGGGCCCGGTCCCGGGCGTTGGTGGCCGAGATCGCCTCCCGCGCCGCCGCCCAGGCCTCGTCCCCCCAGCTGCGCAGGGCCGAGAAATTACCCCCCGTGGCCAGGTGCGCCCCGCCGTCTATGGCCAGGGTCTGGCCGTTCACATAGGCCGAGCCGGGCGAGAGCAGATAGACCGCCAGGTTGGCCAGCTCCTCCATCCGACCGACCCGGCCCATGGGGTTGGCGCTCATGTCCGAATAGGCCTTCT
Organism: uncultured Caulobacterales bacterium; assembly: GCA_903851655.1. Classification (GTDB taxonomy): domain Bacteria; phylum Pseudomonadota; class Alphaproteobacteria; order Caulobacterales; family Caulobacteraceae; genus CAIMFV01. Next base: position 10,562 of record CAINOV010000129.1, on the reverse strand, counting down.
GGCCGGCGGTGGGATTGAGCCGCGCGGACATGCCCTCCGTCGGGAACGGCCCCGGCGCAATGGCGTTGAAGCGCACGCCCTTGTCGCCCCACTCCACCGCCAGGGACTGGGTCATGGCGTTGAGCCCCGCCTTGGACATGGCCGACGGCACGGTGAAGGGAGAGCCGTTCCAGACCCAGGTGGTCAGGATCGAGATCACGCTGCGATGACGCACGCCCTCCGCGATCCAGCGCTTGCCCGCCTCCAGGGTGACGAAGAAGGCGCCGCGGAACACGATGTTGGCGATGGCGTCGAAGGCCCGGGGGGACAGGTCCTGGGTGCGGCTGATGAAGTTGCCGGCGGCGTTGTTCACAAGGCCGGTCAGCGGCCCGCCATCGGCCCAGATCCGGTCCATCATCTCGGTGATGGCCTCCGGAACCCGGATGTCGCAGGCCAGCCCCTTGATCCACCCCCCCGACGCCGCCGCATGCCGGGCGTTCAGTTCCTCCGCCGTCGCCTCGCATACCGCGCCGCGACGACCGCAGACATAGACCTGGGCGCCCAGGATCAGACAGGCCTCCGCCATTTCCCGGCCCAGCCCCGTGCCACCGCCGGTGATCAGGATGCGTTCGCCCTTCAGCAGGCCGGGCTTGTACATCAGGTCGTCGGGGGTCATGGGCGTCCTCCTGCAGGTTTTCCGCAGTTTGGACACCCCGCGGCCCGACCTGCAAGCCGGACGCAGCGTCACCCGGGCGAGACGCCCCGCCGCTGGATTTTCCGTGGACGGGACCCGCCGCCGTCCCCATTGTTGCGCCAACGCCGAACGGCGATCCAGGACAGGGACAAGACATGGCCATCGACAACCGCATCACCCGGCTGCTCGGGATCGAGTACCCGATCATCCAGGCGCCCATGGGCTGGATCGCCCGGGCGCAGCTGGCCTCGGCCGTGTGCGCGGCCGGGGGGCTGGGGATCATCGAGACCTCCTCCGGCCAGCTGGACGCGGTCCGCGATGAGATCCGCAAGATGCGCCAGCTGACCGACAAGCCCTTTGGCGTGAACATCGCCCAGGCCTTTGTCCGGGACCCGGACATCGTCAGCTTCGTGGTCGACCAGGGCGTGAAGTTCGTCACGACTTCTGCAGGTGATCCAAGGCGTTACTGCGAACAGTTGAAAGCTGCGGGCCTGACCGTCTTCCACGTGGTGCCCTCCCTCGAGGCGGCGCTGAAGGCCGTGGCCGCCGGCGTCGACGGGCTGGTGGTCGAGGGCGGCGAAGGGGGCGGCTTCAAGAACCCGAAGGAGGTCTCCACCATGGTGCTGCTGCCGCTGATCTGCTCGCAGATCGACCTGCCGGTGGTGGCGGCGGGGGGCGTGGTCGATGGGCGGTCCATGGCCGCGGCCTTCGCCCTGGGCGCCGAGGCGGTGCAGATGGGCACGCGGATGGTTTCCGCCGCGGAGTCCCCGGTGCACCAGAACTGGAAGGACGCCATCGTCGCCGCCCGGGAGACCGACACGGTCTTCCTGAACCGCTTCGGCCCCGGCCCGGCCCTGCGCGCCATCCGCACGGAGAAGACCGCGGCCTATGAGCGGACGCCGCCGGAGAACATCATGGCGGAGTTCGCCCGGGTCAGCGAACTCTACTTCGGCGGGGACCTGGAATGCTCCATCGCCCTGACCGGCCAGGTGGCCGGGCGGATCGACAAGGTCAAGCCGGTGGCCGAGATCCTCGCCGAGACGATCGCCGAGTTCGAGGCGGTGACGGCGTCCCTGGGCCGCCAGTACGGCCGCACGGCGGAGGCGGCCCAATGAGTGGCCCCGTTGCGCTGGAAGACCGCTCCCTCGGCGACCTGCCGGAGGTCCATGCCTCCCATCAGCCGGATGCGGTGGCGATCCAGGACCACGAACGCGCCCTCACCTGGGCCGAGCTCGACGCACGGTCGCACCGCCTCGCCTGGGCCATGGATCGGCGGGGCGTGGGGCTGGGCGACTATGTGACCATCGGCCTGCCCAACAGCGTGGGCTTTCTGGAGGCCGCCATCGCCTGCTGGAAGCTCGGCGCCGTGCCGCAGCCGGTGTCCCACCGCCTGCCGAAGGGCGAGCTCGAGGCGGTGCTCGACCTGGTGCGACCGGCCCTGGTGGTGGCCCGGCCGGACCTGTCGACGGACCGGCCGACGGTGACCATCGACACCCTGCTGGCGGAGGAGACCGGCGACCGGCGCTTCGAAAGCCGCGTCTCGCCGGCCTGGAAGGCGCCCACCTCCGGCGGCTCCACGGGACGACCCAAGCTGATCGTCGCCGGCCAGCCCGGCGTCATGGCGGCGGCCCCCACCGTGATCTGGCGCAATGCGGCGGACGACGTGGCCCTGATGCCGGGGCCGCTCTATCACAACGGCCCCTTCGTCTCCGCCGTCGGCGCCCTGGCCATGGGCGGCCGGCTGGTGCTGATGCCCCGGTTCGATCCCCTGGCGGTGCTGCAGGCGGTGCAGGCCGAGCGCGCCACCTGGCTCTATCTGGTGCCCACCATGATGAGCCGCATCTGGGGCCTGGGGGAGAACGTCCGCGCGGCGCACGACCTGTCCAGCCTGCGCACCGTCTGGCACCTGGCCGCCCCCTGCCCGCCGTGGCTCAAGCAGGCCTGGATCGACTGGATCGGTCCCGAGGCCATCTGGGAGCTCTATGCCGGGACCGAGGCCCAGGCCGTGACGGTGATCAACGGCGCCGAGTGGCTGGCCAAGCCCGGCTCCGTCGGCAAGGTGGCCGTGGGCGAGATGCAGGTTTTCGACGAGGCCGGGACGCCCCAGCCCGCCGGAACCACCGGCGAGATCTACATGCGACGGCCGGCGGACGCGCCGCCCTCCTACCACTATGTGGGCGCCGACGCCCGGACCCTGGGGGAGTGGGAGTCCCTGGGCGACATCGGCTGGATCGACGGGGACGGCTTCGTGTTCCTGGCCGACCGGCGGACGGACATGATCCTGGTGGGCGGCGCCAATGTCTATCCGGCGGAGATCGAGGGCGCCCTGGAGGAGCATCCGAAGGTCCACTCCGCCTGTGTCATCGGCCTGCCGGACGACGACCTGGGGAACCGCGTCCACGCCATCATCCAGGCCGACGTCGACCTCGACCAGACCGAGCTGGAGGCCCATCTGGCGGAGCGGCTGCTGCCCTACAAGCGTCCGCGCAGCTTCGAGCGCGCCGCCGAGCCCCTGCGCGACGACGCCGGCAAGGTCCGGCGGTCACAGCTGCGGGCGGAGCGGCTGAAGGGCTGAAGCGGTCGTCCGGACGGAGATTCCCGGGTCGTCGCCCGGGAATGACGCTAAAAAACTTGGTGGAGACTGACGCCAAAAAAGAGATGCCATTCTGGACCTTGAGCCAAGAACCTCATCCAGACACACCCTACCGCGTGATCCACCCCCCGTCGATCACCAGCTCGAGCCCGGTCACATAGCTGGACTGGTCCGACGCGAGATAGAGCACGCCGTCGGCGATCTCGGACGGAACGCCCGGGCGGCCGAGGGGCGCGCCCAGCGCCGTCAGCGCGTCCAGGTCCGGGCGGTTGGCGCCGGCGGTCTGGCCCGGCACCGGGATGGACTCGCCGATGGAGTCCCAGATCGGCGTGTCGATGATGCCCGGATGCACGGAGTTGCAGCGGATGCCGTCCCCCGCCGCCGCGCATTCCAGCGCCACGGACTTGGTGAACAGGCGCACCGCGCCCTTGGTGGCGCAGTAGCCGCTCATGCCCGCCGCCCCCTTCAGCCCGGCTACGGACGACATGTTGATGATCGAGCCCTTGCCGCCCCCCTCGCGCATCAGCGGCAGGCAGTGCTTCACCCCCAGGAACACGCCCTCCACATTGATCGCCTGCTGCCGGCGCCAGGTCTCCAGCGACATTTCCGTGACCAGGCCGCCGACGCCGATCCCGGCATTGTTGACGAGGATGTCCAGCCGGCCATAGCGGGCCCGCAGATCCGCCGCGAGGGCGATCCAGCCCTCCTCCGAGGTCACGTCCTGGCGCAGGAACAGCGCCGCCCCGCCCCGGGCGACGATGCCGTCGGCCACGGCCTTTCCGGCGGTCTCCTGGATGTCGGTGAGGACCACCGTCGCGCCCTCCGCGGCAAGGGCCTCGCTGCAGGCGCGGCCGATGCCGCTGGCCCCGCCGGTCACAAGGGCGATCTTGCCCGCTACCCTGCCTGTGCTCATGAACGTCGTCTCCCGGATGGCTCTGATGGCTGTTGTCCGGACGAAACCACGGCGCCGACGGTGAAACAATCCGCGACGTTGCGCCAAGCGCGGGATCAGGCGTCGAGGGCGTCCACCACCGTGTGCAGCCAGCCGCCCAGTTCGGCCCAGGCCGCCGGATCGTCCGCGGCCAGCCCCAGACGCACGACGACGGCGTTGCGCGAGGGGATGATCAGGATCACCTGGCCCTGATGCCCCTGGGCGGAAAAGGCGTCCAGTGGGCCGTGGCCGCGCAGCAGGGGCTGGGGCGCCACGGGCTGGGTCGGCGCCTCGAGCCAGAAGCCGGCGCCGTACACGGGCGACACCGTGGGCGTGCGCGCGAACTTCACCCACCCTTCGGGCAACAGCCGCCGCCCGCCAACGGTTCCGTCCAGCCGGTAGAGCTCCCCGAAACGGCCGAAGTCCCGGGCGGAGGCGTAGACCAGCGACCCCCCGACAAAGGTGCCCGACGCATCGAACTCCGCAAGCGCCGTGGTCATGCCCAGGGGATCGAACAGGCGACGCTGGATCCAGTCGGCCATGGCCCGGCGCCGGGCGGCCGGTTCGCGCACGCCCGGGAACAGGTGCGCCGACAGTTCCGCCGCGGCCAGCTGGAAGGCGCCGGTGGAATAGTTGAACCGGGTCCCCGGCTTCACCGCCTGCTTCATCGCCGCCGTATAGGCCGCGCCGTCCAGCCGGCCCGGGCCGTACAGCATCCGCGCCGCGTCGGAGCTTTCCGGCTCATAGGAGGCTTCGTGCCAGTCCAGCCCGTCGGTCAGGTTCAGCAGCCGGCGCAGGGTCAGGCCGGGGTCGGGATTGCGGACCAGGCTGAGCGGACGATCGATATCCACCACCCCGTCGCCGACCCCGATACCCACCAGGGCGTGGGTGAAGGACTTGGCCATGGACCAGGACACGTGGCGCACATTGGGACCGTGATCCGCCCCATAGCGTTCGAAGGTGATCGCGCCGTCCTGCAGGATCAGCAACGCGTCGGAGCGCCCGAGCACCGGCCGGGCGCCCGAGATCGCCTGGCGCCAGGCCTGGTCCACCACATCGGCGCGTCCCCGCAGCGGCGCCGTCGGCAGGTCCGCGCTGCGGGCGACGGTGACGCCCCCCAGGCTCATCGCCGTCGCCAGGGCCGTTCCGCCTATGGCAAAATCCCGTCGCTTCATCGATACTGCTCCTCGCGTCCCTGGGCGCCAGTTAGAGGGAAACCCCGTTGTCAGGCAAACGTATCCTTGCGGCCGTCGGCGTCATCGCCATCCTGGGCGCCGCCACCGGCGTCACCGCGGCCTATCGCAGCGTTGCCCCCTATGGCCAGATCGGCAACCGCTACCTGGCCAAGCAGATCTGCTCCTGCGTGTTCGTCACCGGACGGACCGACGGATCCTGCCGCAAGGAGTTCGAACCCGACATCCGCCAGTTCGAGGTGAGCATCACCCACGGCCCGGGCGACGCCTCCGGAGAGGTGCGCACCCGGCTGGCCCTGTTCCAGGGACGGGCGACGTTCGATCCCCGCTACGGTTGCGCGATTCCTGACTGAGGACCGCCGGCCTCAGACCAGGGCGGCGCGGACGAACTGCTGGAACGCCGCCACGGCGGTCTCGTGGCGCAGGGACAGGCGTCCGGTGTCATAGACCCCGGCGTCCAGATTGCGCTGCACCGCCTCCACGATCCGGACATCCTCGGCGGTGACCACGTCCGACAGGGCCATGGTCTCGTCCGACACTTCCACCCCCGGCGGCATCAGATAGATATAGTCCAGCCGCACGCCCCCCGGACCCGTCGGACTGATCCGCTCGATCATCAGGCCCACGCCGTAGACATTGACCCCAAGCGTCGGCCACATCCAGGCCCACAGGCCGTCATAGACGGGATTGGGCGCCCGCAACGGCGCCTCGTGGATCGCCACCCGCCCGTCCATGGTCACGGTGTAGCGGGCGGAGTCGATCTCCGCGTCCAGCGCCGCATGCACCAGAGGGACGTGATAGCCCTCGAGATAGTTCTCCACATAGGTCTTCCAGTTGCAGGCCATGGAATGCTGGCGGACCGCCACCCGGCGCAGCGCCGACCAGTCCCGGCCCGCCAGCCGACGCTCCAGCGGCGCAACCCAGTTGGCCAGCGGCGCCGCATCGGGGTCCAGGGTCACGAACACCAGACCCCGCCAGACCTCCGTTCTCACCGGCAGCAGGCCATAGTCGCGGGGATCGAAACCCTCGGACGCGCCGAAGTCCCGCGCTGCCCGCAGCCGTCCGTCGAGGGTGTAGACCCAGCCGTGATACTGGCAGGTCAGCTGGCCGGGGCACGTCCCGCCGCCCTCGTCGGCCAGGGGACCGGCCCGGTGCCGGCAGACATTGTGGAAGCCGCGCAGCACGCCCGCCTCGTCGCGCACGACGATCAGCGGATACCCGGCGAGGGTCTCGGCCACGTATTGCCGGGGCTCGGCCAGCTGGCTCTCATGGGCGAAATATTGCCAGCTGCGGGCGAAGATCTCCTCCCGCTCCCGCCGCCACTGGTCCGGGTCGGCGCGATACAGGGCGGCCGGCAGGGTCGCCGGGGCGGATTGAGGGCCCATGGGGGTCAGTCTCCGGGAGCGGCGCGGGGACGCCGACGCCGTGCAAGGACATAGGCGGCGACGCCGCTCAGTATCAGGCAGGCCGAGGCGATCACAAGCTTGATCACCTCCCCCGCCGGGTCCGCCGCGTCGGGGCTGGGAACCAGGGTGCACAGGACCGCGGTGAGGGTGCCGATCAGGCCGCCCCAGCCGATCACCAGGGCCGCCCGCCGCCCGCCAGGCGCCCGCCAGGCCTCGGCGGGAAACGGCGCGGCCTGGACGGCGATCATCACCGCGAACAGGAAGAGGAACGGCAGGGTGTAGGACAGCACGCTCATGGCCACGAGGAAGTCATAGGCGCCCTTCAGCGTGTCCCCGGCCTGGGACAGGACGACGATCACCGCCACGATCGCCATCTGCGTGAGGATCGCCACGACCGGCGCGCCGGTCCGCGGATCGCGCCGTCCGAAGGCGCTGGGCAGGACGTCGTCGATCCCTGCAGCAAAGGGCAGACGGGCGGCGACGCCGAACCAGGCGCTGTAGGACCCCAGCCCCCCCAGGAAGGCGGTCATCAGCACCCAGGGCGCCGCGAAGCCGACGCCCAGGCGCTTCAACCCGGCGATCAGAGCATCGGGCAGCCCCGACAGGCGGGTGGCGTCCTGGGGCGTCAGGATCGCCAGCATCCCCGCCGTGCCCAGGACGTAGCTGACCACCTGCATCAGCAGCACCACGGCCAGGACGGCCAGAATGGTCTTCATCCCCCCCTCGACGTCGTTGCGCAGGAAGGCCAGGGCCTCGCTTCCGCCCACGGCGAACACCATGGTCGCCCACAGGATCGCGGTGTTGGCGTTGAGGGGCGGCAGATAGCCGGCATGGCCGAAGTCCGTCGCCGATCCCTGGCCCAGGGCCACCAGACCGCCGACGGCGATCAGGATGGCGAACAGCGCGAGGTTGGAGGCGCCGCCCAGGTTCGACAGCCACTTGCCGCTGCCGAGGCCCAGAAGGTGAAAGCCGCCGACGACGACGGAGATGAGCAGCGCCACCCCCATGAACAGCAGGGGCTGATCCAGCAACGGCCGGCCAGCGGGTCCCAGCGCCGCGGCCAGCAGGTTGACCATGAAATAGAGCGTTCCGGAAAAGAACGGCAGGTTGCAGGTCCAGTACAGCCAGCCGCAGAGAAAGCCCCAGAACGGACCGAACGCCTCCCGCGTCCAGGCGTAGACCCCGCCCTCCTGCGGGAAGCGCGCGGTCAGCTCCGCCGTGGCCAGGATCAGCGGCACGGAGAAAACCAGCACCGCGAACAGCCAGAACGGCAGGGACGCCGGCCCGGCCGCCGCCGCCGACGAGATCCACCGGATCGAAAGGGCCATGGACGCCGCGTAGAACAGCAGGTCCGGGAAACGAAGGGCTTTCGGGCGCATGCGGGCCTTGAGGTCATGCCGGGGGCGACAGACCCGGCGGGCGCCCGAACCGCCACGGCCAGTTGATCTTTCTCAGGGGGGGCAGGTCAAGCGCGCTTGCGCCGGATCGCAGGATTGGCGACTGACTGTGCAGACCCCGCCACCCCGGACCCCCTCACATGCCGGCGACCCTCCAGCGCATCCTGCACCCCGCCGCGAGGATCCTCGCCGGCGCGTTGCTGCTGGTATGCGTGGTGGCGGTCGACGGCCGCCCGGTGGTCTTCGCCGACAGCAACATCTACTACTGGATGGGCCAGATGCAGCTGCGACCGGCGCGCTACGCTCTGGCGCCCCTGATCGGCGGTCCCGCCCGCGCCAGCGAGGACCCGGACGCCGCCGACGAGGCGCCGGCGGAAATGCACCTGCGCCGGACCGAGATGGCCGCCCGCTCCCCCTGGTTCGGAACCTGGCTTTATGTGACGGCGGGCTGGGGCGACCTGTGGTGGATGACAGGGCTGCAGGCCCTGGCGGCCAGCTTCGCCATCCACGCCCTGTGGCGGGCCCTGGCGCCCGGCGGCCGCTGGGGCGCCTGGCTGGGTCTGATGTCAGGCCTGGCCGCCGGCTCGACCCTGCCGTTCTTCGCCGGCTTCGCCATGCCGGACGTCTGGGCCGGGATCGCCGCCGTCAGCCTGGCCGCGCTCCTGTTCGTCCGCGCCCGCGTGGGCCCCGTATCGCAGGCGGCGCTGGGCGGGCTGCTGGTCGCCGGAGTGGCCTTCCACCCCACCAACGGGATCGTCCTCGCCGGCGCGACCGCCCTTTCGGCGCTGGCGGCGGTCCGCTGGCTGGGACGTCCGGCCCGCGACCTGGTTTCCGGAGGCGCGTGGCTGACCGCGGCGCTGATCGTCACAGCCGTGCTGAACGGGGCCTATGCGGGCGCCATCCGCGCCGCCACCGGCGACACGATCCGGTCCCCACCCTTCCTGGCCGCCCGGCTGCTGGCGGACGGGCCGGGGCGCCGCTATCTGCGCGCCCACTGCGACGGGAGCGCCGCCGGAACCCGTTCCGCGCCGCGCTGGGCCCTGTGCCGCTTCAGCCGCCTGCCCCTGACCGACTCCCAGGACATCCTGTGGTCCGGCGACCCGGCTAGGGGCGTGTTCGGCCGCGCGACCGCCGAGGAGCGCGCGCGGATCGACGCGGAGCAGCCGGCCTTCGTCATGCAGGTCCTGCTCAGCGACCCCGTCGGCGTGATCGCCGCAGCGACGGGAAACGTCGCCCGGACCCTGGTCAGCGTCCAGCTGGATGATCCCCTGCGGGACCCGCATTTCTATCTGACCGACCCGGACTGGCGGGACACCTTCATCGCCGATCTGGTGCATCATCTGGGCGTCTGCGGTCGGGACGAGACCGGCTGTCGCCCGCGGTTCGCCGAGGCTCAGTCAGCGATGTGGCATGGGGGCCTGTTTGCCTTCGCCCTGGCTGTGATCGGCTGGAGACTGAGCCGCCCAGATTGGCGGCGCGGCCTGCGGCGGGGCCTTGCGCCGGTCCGGGACGCCACCTCGGTGGTGGGGCTGTTCGCCCTTGTCCTGCTGGTCAACGCCGGCGTCACCGGGGCCCTGTCCGGACCCTTCGCCCGCTATCAGGCGCGGATCGCCTGGTTGGCGCCGCTGGCCGCCCTGCTGGTGGTTTCGGCCGGCGATGTCCGCCGCCTGCGGAAAGACGTTGGAGGCCGGGCCTCCCGGGACTAAGACACGGCGATGACCCTTGAACGACTGTTCGACGCCGCCGTGACGCGGCTGCCGGCGCCGATCCAGCCCCTCGCACGGCGGATCGATCTCGCCTTCCTGCGCTTTGCCGCCGTGGGCGCGATCGGCTTCACCGTGGACCTGATCGTCCTGATGCTGCTGGTGCGGTTCGCCGGATGGACGCCTGTAGCCCTGTCCGTGGCGGGCTCGAGCCTGGTGGTCACGACGGCTATGCAGGCCCGGTTCGTGTCCTTTCCCATCGCGGTGGCGTCCACCTGGGCGCTGAACCGCAACTGGACCTTCGGCGGCGGCGGCGGTCGGCATATCCTGTCGGAACTGGCGAGCTACGTCACCGTGCAGGGTGCGGGCGGCGTGGCCAATGTCGGGGTCTACTGCCTGGTGCTGGCGCTGCTGCCGGCGCTGCAGGCCTGGCCGATCCTGCCCCTGGCGATCGGGTCCGGCGTCGGGCTCTGCCTGACCTTCGTCGGCTCGAAATACTGGGCCTTCCGCGGCCCGCGATGATTGGACCTTTACAAAATCCGCGTCCTGCGCAATTTCGTCGCATGCGGTCATAACAGAAACGTGATATTGCAATGCAGCAATACGACTCTGTCAATGCCGAGCCCGCAACGCCCATCCCTATTGCCAACAGGAAACCGCCATGGT
>CAINOV010000128.1 GCA_903851655.1 uncultured Caulobacterales bacterium | reverse complement strand
GGATCGCGGGCGCCCACATGGACCCGGCGCGCGCCGGCGGCCAGCAGGGCGCGGACCAGGGCCTCGCCAATGCCGCGATTGCCGCCGGTGACCAGCGCCACGCAATCCTGCAGCTGCATGCCCATGCTCCCGTCGCGCGTTTCCGGCGCTTCGCCGCATGGCGAAGGCGCCCTCCCCGGCCGGTCTGTCGCCGGCTCATGGGAAGGCTAGACCTCCTGTCAGGCTTTTCAACCCGGTTCGCTGCGCAATCAGGGCGCCTTTGCCTTGTCCGGGGCCTTGTCCGGGGCCTTGTCCGGGGCCGTGTCGGCGGTCGCCGGCGGGGTCAGGGCGGCGGGCAACGGGTCGCCCCAGATGTAGTGGAAGAACCAGGCCGCGTTCTCCGCCATCACCGCCCGCTGCTGCTTCGGCTTGTTGATCGGGTGGCCAAAGCCGTCATAGACCACCAGCTTCACCGGCACGCCCTTGTCCTCCAGGGCCTGGCGCAGCTCGAAGGCGTTGGCGATCGGCACCCGGCGGTCGGCGCCCCCGTGCTGGATCAGGGTCGGCGTCCGCGCCTTGGCGATGTAGGTGATGGGCGAGGTCCGGGCGTAGATCTGCGGATCGTCCCAGGGGGTCGCTTTCAGATACTGGCGGGTGAAGGGCGTGACGTCGGTATTGGCGTAGTAGGTCATCCAGTCGGAAATGCCCGCCCCGACGGACACCGCCTTGAACCGGTCGCTGGAGGTGGTGATGAAGGCGGAGATATAGCCCCCCTCGCTCCAGCCCATGGACCCCACCCGGTCCTTGTCGACGAAGCCCCGGGCGATCAGGGCGTCCACGCCGGAGATCACGTCGGCATAGTCCCCGACCCCCAGGTTGCGCACGTTCAGCGCCCGGAACCGGCCGCCGTAGCCGGCCGACCCCCGATAGTTCGGCCGCAGCACCAAGGCGCCCCGGGCGATGAACTGCTCGATGGGGTAATACCGGTCCGGGGCCAGGGCCGGCGTGTCCACCCCCGTCGGCCCGCCATGGATCACCACCAGCAGCGGATAGGTGTTCTTCGGGTCGAAGTCCCGGGGCTTGTACAGCACGCCCTCCACCGGCTCCCCGTCGGTGGAGGTCCAGGACACCACCTCCCGCACCGAGGTGTCGAAGTCAGCCAGCTGGTCCCCCAGATGGCTCAGGGCCACGGGCTTGGGATGCCTGAGGCCGGTGGCGAAGATCTCCGGATAGCGATTGGGCCCGGCGCCGACAAAGGCTGCCGCCCCGCCGTCGCCGGAGAGGCTGAATCCCCGGGACAGCTCAAGTCCCGGCAGCGCCGCCGGCCGCACCCGGCCCGTCGCCGGATCGGCGAGGTAGAGGCCGCCGCCCGTCCTGCGCCGGGCCTGGAACCAGATCCCCGCCGGGGTCCAGCGGACCAGGGACGCGTCCTCGTCGAAATCGCCCGTGATCACCTTCGCCGCCCCCCCGGCCCGGGGGATCACGGCGATGCGGATATTGGCGAAGTAGTAGTCCGGCGCGCCGTCCGACGTCTCGAACGCCAGGCTCTGACCGTCCGGCGACCACTTCGGATGGCCGTTCGGCCCGCGGCTGACGGCCACGGGATGGATCTCGCCGCCGTCAATGCCCACCGTATAGACGGCCGCGGTCACGCCGGAGATCAGATCCGGGTCCTTCTGCGCGCTGAAGGCGATGGTGCGACCGTCCGGCGACACGTCGAAGTCTTCGACGCTGAGGGCTGCGTCCGGCGTCAGCGCCTTCGGCTCCGCCGGCGCAGGCGAGCGGCCGGCGCTGTCCGTCAGCGGCGCCTCGATCCGCCACAGGCGGACCATGTCGTAATCGGCGTGGAACACGTGATAGTCGCCGAACGCAGCCTTGCGGGCCTTGGCGGCCTTGTCCTCCGGCGCCTCGGCGGCGACCACCAGCGCGCGACCGTCAGGGGTCCACGCCACCTGCGACACCCCCTTCTCGAAGGTCGTCAGTTGGCGGGCCTCCCCGCCGTCGGCGGCCATCACATACACCTGGCGACGGCCCTCCGGCGAGCCCGGCAGCGCGCCGGGCCGGTCGGACAGGAAGACGATCCAGCGCCCGTCCGGGGACCAGACGGCGTCGGAGCTCGATTTCGCCGCAAAGGTCAGCCGCCGCCGGTCGCGGCCGCTGGCGTCGGCCATCCACAGATCGGTCTCGAAGGCGTTGGCGTCCCAGTTGGCGCGGGTCTGCTCCCAGACCACCCGGCGCCCGTCAGGGGACAGCTTGGGCGCGCCGACGGTCTGCATCTCCAGGGACTGGTCGAAGGTCGGCGCGCGGGACGCGGCCGCCAGCCCGCCGGGCGCCCCCAGCAACGCGCTGATCGCCAGCCCCAAGCCCACCCATCGCCGCATGCCCGTCCCCTGTCTGCTCAGGCGGACGAGGATGGCAGCCGCGGAGGGCGTGTCAATCGCGGGGGCCGGTCACAGGCGCCCGGTTACAGGCGCCCGGTTACAGGCGCTCGATCTTGCGGGCCGCCTCGTCGATCAACTCCGCCACGTCGAACAGGACCTGCCGGTCGCTGACGCCGCCCAGCCTTTGCTCGAGCACGGCGCGCAGATTGTGCATGGCCCGGGACACGGGCCCCGTGTCCAGCCGTCCGGTCTCGGCCCCGAGGGCGTCAAGACGGGCGAGCGCGCTGTCGGCGTCCGCCCGGTTGGCGTTCAGATGCTCCGTCCCCGCCGGCGTGATGGCGTAGACCCGCTTGGCCGAGTCGGACACGGCGGCGGTGACATGCTCCTGCTCCTCCAGCAGGGTCAGGGTGGGATAGACCACCCCGGGGCTGGGGGCGTAGGCGCCGCCTGTCCGCTCCTCGATGGCGCGGATCAGGTCGTAGCCGTGCCGGGGCTGGGCCTCCAGCAGGAGCAGCAGCACCAGTCGAAGCTGGCCGGAGTCGAACATCCGGCGACGTCCGCCGCCGCCGCGGCCATGACCGCCGAACGGCCCGCGACCCTGGCCGAAGCCGCCGCGCCCGGATCGCTCCCCGTGACCGATGGCCCCGTGACCGATGGCCCCGTGGAACGGATGATGAGAATGTCGGTGTGAGTGTGTATGTCTGTTTTTCATATGTCTAAGATATATCTTTATGCACTCACTGCAAGCGCTTTTTCAGGTTCGGGCGGAATTTTGCGCAAGACGGGCGACAACGCCCGCGTCCGGCGCCGTTCACACCTGCAGCCGGGCTTCCAGGGCGTCGATGAAGGGCGCGATCTTCGGCGGCGCATGGCGGCTGGACGGGCGGACGATCCAGATGGCCACCGGCTCCGGCGTCGCGTCCTCCAGCGCCACCTCGCGCAGGGCGCCGCTGGCGAGGTCCGCCTCCACGTCCCAGTAGGAGAAGGTGGCGATGCCCAGGCCGGCCAGGCAGGCCACCCGCACCGCCTCCATGCTGTCGGACTCGAAGCGCCCCTCGAAGCGGACCTCCCGCGTCCCGTCGGGCGTGACGAAGGGCCAGGCTTCCCGGTCGATGAGGCCCAGCCGCTGGTGGTCCGCGAGTTCGGCCAGGGTCCGGGGCTGACCGGACTGCTGCAGATAGGCCGGCGCGGCGCACAGCCGCCGCGGATTGTCCGCCAGCTTGCGCGCCAGCAGGCTCGAGTCGCGCATCCGGCCGATCCGCACCGCCAGGTCGAACCCCTCCCCCACGATGTCGATCAACCGGTCCTGCAGGGACAGTTGGACCCGCAGGGCCGGATGGGTCCGCAACAGGTCCGGAATCAACGGCGCCACCACCTTCCGCCCGAACGAGGCCGGCGCCGTGACCCGCAACAGCCCTGACACCGCGCCGATGCCGCCGGCCAGACTGCCCAGGGCGCTGGCCTCCGCCTCGAGCATCGCCCGGGCGTGGGGGAGGAAGGCCAGCCCCTCCGGCGTCAGGGACAGGGACCGGGTGGTCCGGTTCACCAGGCGCACGCCCAGCGCCTCCTCCAGCGCCGCCAGCCGGCGGCTGGCCAGGGTCGGCGACACGCCCAGCCGGCGGGCGGCGGCGCTCAGGCTGCCGCTGGCCGCCGCGTGACTGAGGACCGCAAGGGCTTCGGTGTCCATTATTGCGAAAACCGATAAAGTGGCATGTCAAATTGAGCTATTTATCGTCAGACTGAATAAATGCAAATTGATAGCTGATCAGGTCGCCGCCTGCGCGGCCGGACCCGCCCCAACCTGTGGAACCACCATGACGACGCCGCCGCGCCTGACCCCCGATCCGATCCTCCAGCGCTTTGTCGAGACCGAGGTGCTGCCGGGGCTGGACCTGTCCCCCGCGAAGTTCTGGGCGGCGCTGGAAGGTCTGGCCGCGGACTTCGGCGCGCGCAACGCCGAGCTGCTCAAGGTCCGTGACGACCTGCAGGCGAAACTGGACGCCTACTGGACCGCCCAGCGCGGAAAGACCGTCGATATCGGCGAGGAGGCGCGGTTCCTGCGCCAGATCGGCTATCTGGCCGACGAGGCCCCGGACTTCCAGATCGGCACCGACGGGGTCGATCCGGAGATCGCCGCCACGGCGGGACCGCAGCTGGTGGTGCCCCTGTCCAACGCCCGCTACGCCCTCAACGCCGCCAACGCCCGCTGGGGCAGCCTGTATGACGCGCTCTACGGCTCCGACGCCCTGGCGCCGGTCCTGCCGGCGGGGCCCTATGACGTCGAGCGCGGCGCCCGGGTCATCGCCTATGTCCGCGCCTTCCTCGACGAGATCGCGCCCCTGGACGGGGCCAGCCATACGGATGCGGCCGGCTACGCCGTCGTGGACGGCCTGCTGCGCGTGGCCCTGATCAATGGCGGCGAAACCGGCCTGCAGCATCCGGAGCGTCTCGCCGGATGGCGAGGCGACCCCCAGGCGCCGGAGGGCGTGCTGCTGCGCCACAACGGCCTGCATGGCGAGATCGTCATCGACCGGTCGAGCCCGGTCGGCCGGAATGATCCGGCGGGCGTCAGCGACCTGCTGCTGGAATCGGCCCTCACCGCCATCCAGGACTGCGAGGATTCCGTGGCCGCCGTGGACGCGGAGGACAAGGTCGGCGTCTATCGCACCTGGCTGGGCCTGATGAAGGGCGATCTGGCGGAAACCTTCGACAAGGGCGGGCGGGTCCTGACCCGCCGCCTGAACCCCGACCGCGCCTATACCGGCCGGGACGGCCAGCCCCTGGTGCTGAAGGGCCGCGCGGTCCTGCTCGTCCGCAATGTCGGCCACCACATGCTGAGCGACGCGGTCCGGCTGGACGGCCAGCCCGTCTACGAGACGGTGATCGACGCCCTGGTCACCGTGGCCAGCGCCCTGCACGACCTGAGGGGGTCCCGCGCCAACAGCGCCACGGGTTCGATCTATGTGGTGAAGCCCAAGATGCACGGACCGGACGAGGTGGCCCTGGCCGTGCGCCTGTTCGACGGGGTGGAGGACGCGCTCGGCCTGCCGCGCAACACCGTCAAGATCGGCATCATGGACGAGGAGCGCCGGACCAGCGCCAACCTGCGCGCCGGCATCCACGCGGCGAAGGACCGGGTGGTGTTCATCAATACCGGCTTCCTCGACCGGACGGGCGACGAGATCCACACCGACATGGAGCTTGGCCCCATGGTCCGGAAGGCGGAGATGAAGACCCAGGCCTGGCTGGCCGCCTACGAGACCCGCAACGTCCAGATCGGCGTGGCCACGGGCTTTGTCGGCAAGGCCCAGATCGGCAAGGGCATGTGGGCCGCACCGGACCAGATGCAGGCCATGCTCCGGGACAAGATCGCCCACCCGCGGACGGGCGCCAACACCGCCTGGGTGCCGTCCCCCACGGCGGCGACCCTGCACGCCCTGCACTATCACCGGGTCAGCGTGGCCGAGGTCCAGGCCGGTCTGGCCGGGGGCGCGGTCGCCGACCTGTCAAACCTGCTGAAGCCGCCGGTCAGTTCCTCCAACTGGGATCCCAAGGCGGTGCAGGAGGAGCTGGACAACAACATCCAGGGCCTGCTCGGCTATGTGGTGCGCTGGATCGACCAGGGAGTCGGCTGCTCCAAGGTGCCCGACATCTATGACGTGGGGCTGATGGAGGACCGGGCGACCCTGCGGATCTCCAGCCAGCACGTGGCCAACTGGCTGCACCACGGCGTCTGCACGGAATCGCAGGTCCGCGCCACCTTCGAACGCATGGCCGCGGTGGTCGACCAGCAGAACGCGGGCGACCCCGCCTATCGACCGATGGCGCCCGACTTCGGCGCCAGCATCGCCTTCCAGGCCGGGCTGGAGCTGGTGTTCGACGGTCGCAACCAGCCCAATGGCTATACCGAATTCATCCTGCATCGCCGCCGGCGCCAGGCCAAGGCCGCCGCGGCGCGGGCGCACTGAGAGCCGACCCATGCAGATGCCCTGCCCCGACCAGAGCCTGATCGACCGTCGCAGCGAGTTCGTCGCGGCGCTCCGGGCGCTGGTTCCGGGAGACGGGGTGATCCACGACCCGGCCTCGCTCCGCGCCTATGAGTGCGACGGCCTGGCCGCCTATCGCACGACGCCCCTGGCTGTGGTGCTGCCGTCCACCACGGCGGAGGTGTCGGCGGTGCTGGCCTATTGCCACCGGACCGGGCTGAAGGTGGTGCCGCGGGGCTCGGGCACGTCCCTCAGCGGCGGCGCCCTGCCCCTGGCGGACGGGATCGTGCTGGGCCTGGGCCGGTTCAACCGCATCCTCGACATCGACTACGAGAACCTGTGCGTTGTGGCCCAGCCGGGCGTCACCAATCTGGGGGTGACCGATGCGGTGAGCGGACGGGGCTTCTATTACGCCCCCGACCCGTCCAGCCAGATCGCCTGCTCCATCGGCGGCAATGTGGCGGAGAATTCCGGCGGCGTGCACTGCCTCAAATACGGCATGACCACCAACAACCTGCTGGGGGTGGAGCTGGTCCTGGCGGACGGGGAGGTCGTGCGCCTGGGCGGCCGGCGGCTGGACAGCGGCGGGCTGGACCTGCTGGGCGTGGTCACGGGCTCCGAAGGCCTGCTGGGCGTGGTGACGGAGGTCACGGTGCGCATCCTGCCCCGTCCGGCCACGCAGAAGGCCTTCCTGCTCAGCTTCGACAGCGCGGAGGGGGCGGCGCGCTGCGTCGGCGACGTCATTTCGGCGGGGATCATCCCGGCGGGGATGGAGATGATGGACCGCGCCTCCACCGCCGCGGCCGAGGCCTTCGTCCACGCCGGCTACTCCCTCGACGCCGAGGCGCTGCTGATCATCGAGCTGGACGGGGAGCCGGAAGAAGTCGACCACCTGTCCGGCGCGGTGCTCGAGATCGCCCGGGCCGCCGGCGCGGGGTCCGTGCGCGCCAGCGCCTCCGAGGCGGAGCGGCTGAGCTTCTGGGCCGGGCGCAAGGCGGCCTTTCCCGCCA
Organism: uncultured Caulobacterales bacterium; assembly: GCA_903851655.1. Taxonomy (GTDB): domain Bacteria; phylum Pseudomonadota; class Alphaproteobacteria; order Caulobacterales; family Caulobacteraceae; genus CAIMFV01. The sequence goes on along the minus strand of CAINOV010000128.1, from coordinate 899 downwards.
TCGGCCGGATCTCACCGGACTATATGTGCATGGACGGCACCATCCCGCGGCGCGCCCTGCCGGAGGTGCTGGAGCGGATGAGCGCGCTGTCCGCCCATCACGGCCTGAGGGTCGCCAATGTGTTCCACGCGGGCGACGGCAATCTCCATCCGCTGATCCTCTACGACGCCAACATCCCCGGCGATCTCGAGCGCGCCGAGACCTTCGGCGCCGACATTCTCAAGCTGTGCGTCGAGGTGGGCGGCGTGCTCACCGGCGAGCATGGGGTAGGGGTGGAGAAGCGCGACCTGATGGACTTCCAGTTCACCGAGGCCGACCTCGCCCAGCAGCAGCGGCTGAAATGCGCCTTCGACCCGGACGAGTTGCTGAACCCGGGCAAGGTGTTCCCGCGCCTGTGCCGCTGCGCCGAGATGGGGCGCGTGCACGTCCGCGGCGGCGCCCTGCGGTTTCCCGACCTGCCCCGGTTCTGACCGTTGACGGCGCCCACCTCCCCCCTGACGCCAGCCGACGAAGCCGAGGTCGCCGCGATCGTGACGGCCGCCGCCGACGCCGGGACCACGCTGGAGATCCGCGGCCATGGCAGCCGGGCGGGCCTGGGCGATCCGGTCGCCGCCGACGCCGTGCTCGACCTGTCGCGCCTGTCCGGCGTGGTCGCCTATGAGCCGGAGGAGCTGATCCTGACCGTCCGGGCCGCGACGTCGCTGGCGGAGATCGCGCCGCTGCTGGCGGCGCGGGGGCAGCAACTGGCCTTCGAGCCGCCGGACTTCGGCCCCCTGTCCGGCCGGGCCGCCGGTCTCGGGACCCTGGGCGGAGCCCTGGCGGTGGGGATCGGCGGGCCCCGGCGGATGAAGGCCGGCGGGCCCCGCGACCATCTGCTGGGCTTTCGCGGCGTCAACGGC
>CAINOV010000127.1 GCA_903851655.1 uncultured Caulobacterales bacterium | reverse complement strand
GGCGGTGGTGGTGAACTCGTCCACCCCCTCCACGAACAGCCGGTCGCCGCTTTCCGCATGGTCGAAGATCCGCCAGCGCACCTCGGCGATGTCCGCGCCGAAGCGGGTCAGGAACTTGCGCGCGGCGACCTTGCCCACCAGCGGCGGCTCGGCCCCCGCGGCGAAGTGCCATACGATCTGGTCATCGAGGCGGGACAGGACGTCGTCGATGTCCCGGCGCTTCCAGGCCTCGATCAGGGCCAGGAACAGGTCGATCCGGCGGGGGCCGACGGCGGGCTGGGCCATGGCTCAGACCCCGACCACGAGGCTGACCGTGGTGGTGGTGGAGCCGCCGATGTTGAGGGTCTGGCAGGTCTTCGCGCCCTCCACCTGATAGTCCCCCGCCTGGCCGGTCACCTGCTTCATGGCGTCCAGCGCCATCCGCACCCCGGTGGCGCCCACCGGATGGCCGAGGCCGATCAGCCCGCCGGACGGATTGATCGGCAGGGCGCCGCCCATCTCGATGGTCCCGGCCTCCACCGCCTTCCAGGACTCCCCGGGCGCGGTGAGGCCCAGATGGTCGATGGCCATGTATTCGGTCATGGCGAAACAGTCATGGGTCTCCACCACATGGATCTGCGACAGGTCGGCAACGCCCGCGCGGCGGCGGGCGTCCTCCACCGCGCGGCGGACCTGCGGGAACACGTAGGGTTGACCGGCGCTCGCCCGGATCTTGTCGGCATAGGGGATGGGAGCGGATCGATGGCCCCAGCCGCGGATGCGGGCCAGGTCCTCCAGCCGCAGGCCGCGGGCCTTCGCGTACTCCGCCGCCCGGCGGGGGGAGGCCAGGAAGATCACCGCCGCCCCGTCCGTCACCTGGCCGCAGTCCAGCTTGCGGGTCCGCCCCTCCACCACCGGATTGAGGGCGTCGTCCTCGGTGAAGCTGTTCTCGGGGAAGCTCCACTGCCGGGTCTGGGCGTTGGGGTTGCGCCGGCCGTTGGCGAAATTGATCTCCGAGATGCGCAGCACATGGGCCGGGTCGAGGCCGTAGCGCTTGTCATACTCGTCGGCCAGGTCGGAAAACGCCCGCGGCCAGGGGAACTTGGCGTCGAGATATTCATGCCCCGCCCAGGCCGCCGCGCCCAGGTTCTGCGCCGCCTGCTGGCCGGAGACATTGCGCATCTGCTCGATCCCCACGACGCAGGCCAGGTCATAGCGCCCCGCCTCGATCTCCGCCGCCGCCGCCAGGATGGCCACGCTGCCAGAGGCGCAGGCGGCCTCGTGCCGGGCGGTGGGCATGCCGTCGAAGTCGGGATGGACCAGGCCGAAGAAGCCCCCCAGCAAGCCCTGACCGGCGAACAGGTCGCCGACGAAATTGCCCACATGGCCGCACTCGATGTCCTTCGGCGCCAGCCCGGTGGCGTCGAGCCCGTGGCGCACCACCTCGGCGAAGGCGTCCGCCAGTTCGAGGCCCTGTCGCGTCCAGTTGGCCTGGAAGTCCGTCTGCCATCCGCCCAGGATGTAGGTCATGTGTCGGTCTCCCTCTTGCCGTCCGGCCTGGCCGGTCAGCGTCCCAGTCCCCTCAGCGCGCCCGCTTCGGCGGAGTCGATATATTCGTCGAGCCGGGTGATCCGCCCGTCGGCCATCCGCACCACGACGCAGGCGGACATCTTCCACGGCGTTCCATCCGGCAGGGTGGCCGACAGCACGTGCTGCTGGACGAACCCGTCGGGCAGGGCCTCCACCCGCTGGACGGTGTAGAGCCGGTCCGGCAGCTTGCGGACGAACCAGTCCAGCGACTTCATGTTCTGGTCGACGGTCTGTTCCACATTGTCGATATTGTGCCAGATCTTAGCGTCGGGCGCGTAGCAGGCGCGCACCGTCTCGGCGTCGCCGGCCTGGATGGCGGCCACGAAGCGGCGGGCGAAGGCGATGCGCTCGGCGTCGGTCATGGCGGGGCCCTCATCGTCCGGTGCTGATGCGGTCGGCGGTCAGGGCCCGGCGCATGGCCAGCTCCAGCGCCTTCGGGTCCCGGGCGAGGCTCGCCCGGACGTCAATGGCCAGATAGTCGGTGTCCACCTCTTCGACGCCCTTGGCGATGGCCTTCAGCGCCGCCTTGGCGATGGTCGCCGGCGCCTCCTTGAAGCCCTCCACGTGGCTGGCCATCCGCGTATCCACCGAGCCCACGATCAGGGCGGTGACGGTGGTGTTCTGGGGCGCGAGCTCGGCCCGCAGACAGGTGGACATGGCCCGGCCGGCGAACTTGGAGGGGCTGTAGCCGCCCATCACCGGGGCCGCGACAATCCCGCCCACGGACAGCACATTGGCGATGGCGCTCTGCGGGTGGCGCCCCAGGATCGGCGCGAAGGCCCGGCACATCATCAGCGGGCCGAAATAGTTGGTCTCCATCTCCAGCCGGGCGGCGGCGAGATCGGGCGCGCGCATCAGGGTCTGGCCGCTGAAGGCCCCGGCGTTGTTAATGAGGAGGCTCACATCGCCGCAGGCCTGCGCCGCCGCCGCGACCTGGTCGGGATCGGTGACGTCGAGGCGCACGGGCGACACCCGGTCCGGCGCCTCGGCGACCAGGTGGGCGGCGTTGGCGGGATCGCGGGCGCCCACATGGACCCGGCGCGCGCCGGCGGCCAGCAGGGCGCGGACCAGGGCCTCGCCAATGCCGCGATTGCCGCCGGTGACCAGCGCCACGCAATCCTGCAGCTGCATGCCCATGCTCCCGTCGCGCGTT
>CAINOV010000126.1 GCA_903851655.1 uncultured Caulobacterales bacterium | reverse complement strand
GGCGGTGTGATAGGTCGGCAGCGTGATGAGGTGGTGGAAGATCCCCGCCTCCCGGGCGCTGTCGGCCTGGAAGGTGCGGATCCGCTCGTCGGCTTCGGCCGCCAGTTCGGTGCCGTCGTAGGTCACGCTCATCAGGGCGGCGCGGTCATAGGCGGACACGTCCTTCCCGGCCTTGGCCCAGGCGTCATAGACCTGCTGGCGGAAGTTCAGGGTCCAGTTGAAGGAGGGGGAGTTGTTGTAGACCAGCTTGGCATGGGGAACGACGGCGCGGATGCGGTCCATCATGCCCTTGATCTGGGCGATGTGCGGCTTTTCCGTCTCGATCCAGAGCAGGTCCGCCCCGTTCTGCAGGGAGGTGATCGAGTCCAGCACACAGCGGTCCTCGCCGGTGCCGGCGCGGAACTGGAACAGGTTGCTGGGCAGGCGCCTGGGCCGCAGCAGTTTGCCGTTGCGGTTCAGGATCACATCGCCGTTGCGGGCGGTGGCGGGGTCGATCTCCTCGCAGTCGAGGAAGCTGTTGTACTGGTCGCCCAGGTCGCCGGGCTCCTTGCTGACGGCGATCTGCTTGGTCAGGCCGGCGCCCAGGCTGTCGGTGCGGGTGACGATGATCCCGTCCTCCACCCCCAGCTCGAGGAAGGCGTAGCGGCAGGCGCGCACCTTGGCCAGGAAGTCCTCGTGCGGCACGGTGACCTTGCCGTCCTGGTGGCCGCACTGCTTTTCGTCGGAGACCTGGTTCTCGATCTGCAGGGCGCAGGCGCCCGCCTCGATCATCTTCTTGGCCAGCAGATAGGTGGCCTCGGCATTGCCGAAGCCCGCATCGATGTCGGCGATGATCGGCACCACGTGGGTCTGGTAGGTCTCCACCGCGTTCAGCAGGGCCTGCTCCTTGGCCGTATCGCCGGCGGCGCGGGCGGCGTCGATGTCGCGGAACATCATGCCCAGCTCGCGGGCGTCGGCCTGGCGCAGGAAGGTGTAGAGCTCCTCGATCAGAGCGGGCACCGAGGTCTTCTCGTGCATGGACTGGTCGGGCAGGGGGCCGAACTCGGACCGGAGCGCGGCGATCATCCAACCGGACAGGTACAGGTAGCGCCGCTCGGTGGAGCCGAAGTGCTTCTTGATGGAGATCATCTTCTGCTGGCCGATGAAGCCGTGCCAGCAGCCCAGGCTCTGGGTGTAGTTGGCGGTGTCGGCGTCATAGGCCGCCATGTCCTTGCGCATGATCGCCGCGGTGTAGCGGGCGATGTCCAGGCCGGTCTTGAACCGGTTCTGCAGGCGCATGCGGGCCACGGCCTCCGCGCTGATCCCGTCCCAGGTCCCCTTCTTGGACTGAACGAGCTTGCTGATCTGGAGGATGTGGTCCTGGTAAGGCATCGAGAAGGGTCCTGGCGGCCCCGGTGCGGGGCGGAAAGTCGAGGCCGCCCGCAGGGACTGCTGGCGGCCGGGCGGTGGGTCGGACGGGCAGGTCTCAGGCCGGCTGGGCGAGGGCGATCTGCTCCGCGGCGATGCCGAAGCGGACGGCGGCGCGGCTGGAATGCTCCGCCGACAGGCGCTTCCACTCGGCGCGGGCCTGGTCGCGGGTCTCGAACGGGCCGTGGACGATGGGCGCGCCGTTCTTCACGGATCGGAACGACAGGCACTCATATTCACCGCCGATGACCCAGTAGCGTTCTTGCGTCGTCATGATGGTCTCTCCGCAGAGGTCTGGATAGGAGTTGAATCCCTTGCTGGGGTTGACATTACGGGCGCCGCGCCATCGCTGCGAGCGAATTGAGGTTCGGTTGTCGAGTCATGACTACAAGATAATTGTAAATATATGACAAGCTGACAAATCTCGAAAAACGACCGTCCGGGGGCTTGGGCCCTTGACGCCGCCGCGGCTTGCCGTTGAGTCGGGGGATGACACACGACTCTCCCGCCGCGCCGCCCACCCTCGTCCCGCCGCCGTCCGCCGCAACGACGCCGAAGTTCCTCCGGGCCCTTGCGGGGGAGACCTTTGACCGGCCGCCGGTCTGGTTCATGCGCCAGGCCGGACGCTATCTGCCGGAGTATCGCGCCCTGCGGGCCCAGTCCCCGGACTTCATCGCCTTCTGCCTGAACCCGGAAGCCGCGGCCGAGGCGACCCTGCAGCCCATGCGCCGGTTCCCGTTCAGCGCCGCCATTGTCTTTGCGGACATCCTGCTCCTGCCCCAGGCGCTCGGCCAGAAGGTCTGGTTCGAGACCGGGGAGGGACCCAAGCTCGGCGAACTGCCGCCGCTCAGCGTCCTCGAATCCCACATCCCGACGGCGGCGGACCATCTGAGCGCCGTGGGCGAGACCCTGACCCGGGTCCGCGCGGCCCTGGCGCCGGACCGGGCCCTGATCGGCTTCGCCGGCGCGCCGTGGACCGTGCTGACCTACATGCTCGAACGCGGCTCCAGCAACCGGGAGGCCGCCCGGTCCTACGCCTGGCAGAACCCTGAGGAGGTGGACGCCCTGCTGGCGGTGCTGGTGGAGTCCACCGCCCTCTACCTGGCCATGCAGGTCAAGGCCGGCGCCCAGGCCCTGCAACTGTTCGAAAGCTGGGCGGAGGGCCTGTCCCAGACCCAGTTCGAGCGGCTGGTCATCGCGCCGCACAAGGCGATCATCACCCGCCTGCGCGGACTGGGCGTGACGGTTCCGGTGATCGGCTTCCCCCGGGGCTGCGGCGGGCTGGCCAAGCTCTACGCCCAGCAGGTGGAGACCCAGGCCGTGGCCCTGGACACCTCCACGCCCATGGAGCTGGGCCGGGAAATCCAGGGCCTGCGCACCATCCAGGGCGCCCTCGACCCCCTGGCGATCCGCGCCGGCGGGCCCGGACTGGACGGGGAGGTGGAGCGTCTGCTCGCGGCCTGGGGCGGCGGACCCTATGTCTTCAACCTGGGGCACGGCATCCTGCCCGATACGCCCATCGCCCATGTGGAGCGGGTGCTGTCCCGGGTCACCGGCGAGATCTGATCGCCTGATCACGCCACTTATTGCGCTGTGTCATGTCCGGCCCGGTGAAACGGGCGCGTAGCTCCCGTCCTCGTCCGGCGACACCGTCCGGGCATGTCAAAGGGAAATGCGCGCGTGAGTGATCTTTCAGGTCCGGGAAAGTCCCGTCGTTTCATCTTGTCGGCCGGCGGCGTCATGATCGCCGCGGCCGCCCTGGGAGTCGCCGGCGCGGCGCAGGCCAAGTCGCCTCAGAAGGGCGTGCAATACGTGGCCAAGTCGCTCAAGCCCGCCATGAACTGCGCCAACTGCGCCAGTTTCCTCGCCCCGGCGGCCTGCAAGGTGGTGGACGGCGTCATCGCGCCCGCGGGCTATTGCATGGTCTGGTCGCCGGCCCCCAAGAAGTAGGCCGCCGTCCGGCCTACTCCGCCGCGGGGGCGGCGGCGGGCCGGTGCAGGGGAGTGAGATGCAGCTGCAGGCGGGGGATCTCCCGCCAGGCGACCTCGCGGGCCGTCTCCGGCGGCGCGCCGAGCATGCGCAGCTGCAGCTCCGCCACCCGCGAGCCGGCGTCGGTGGTGAACTCGCCCTGCAACTGTGCGAACAGGGCGTTCATGGTCATGGCGGCGAAGGTCAGGATCAGGAAGTCGTCGACCTCCACGGTGATCACGCCCTGGCGCACGCCCAGCTCCAGGTCGGCCCGCAGATAGTTGGCGGTGCTCCCCCGCAGGTCGGTGAAGAACCAGACGGCCCGGAACAGGGCGCGGCCCCAGTCCGGCGCGCTGGAGGCGAGGTCGATGAAGCGCCGGGTGGCCATGCCGATGCGGGCCAGCGCGTCGGTCTCGTCGGCCATGGCGTCATCCAGCTGGCGCGCCACGCCCTGGGCGATGCCGAAGGCCACTGCGGCGGCGATCTCGTCCTTGTCGCGGAAATGCACGTAGAAGGTGCCGTTGGCCACGTCGGCGACCCGGGCGATCTCGTTCACCGAGGCCGCCTCGAACCCGTCGCGGGCGAACAGCTGCACCGCGGCGTCCATCAACCGGGCGCGGGTCCGCGCGCTCTTGCCCAGATTCTGGGCTTCCCAGACGAATAGGCCACTGGATGTCATCTCAGGCTCCTGACATGTCAGGCGCTACAGCACCTTGGCCGTCATGGCAACATCATCATTGGACGGGGTCCGCGGGGCTGGACCAGCCGCCGAAAAAACGCTCGGGACCCGACCCTGAAGTCGGCTATATTCGGGGCGTGTAACCCCTTCAGGGATGTGTCCGATGCGTGTTCCGCCCCTCGTCGCTCTGGTGCTGATGGTGTTCCTCCCCGCCGCCGGGGCCCTCGCTGGACCGGACGCCGGCCCGCCGACCCGGGCGGCGCGCACGCCGTGCTTCACCGCCCGCGACGTCAGCAATTTCCAGGCGGTCAGCGACACGGTCGTCAATCTGCGGGTCGGGGCGCGGGACGTCTACCAGATCGAGCTGTTCGCACCGGCCCACGAGATCGACTGGTCCAATCGGATCGGACTGGAGACCCGCGGCGGACGTCTGATCTGCTCCGCCCTCGACGCCGAGCTCATCGCGCCCGGCGATTTCGGCCCGCGGCGGATCCCCCTGCGCTCCCTGCGCAGGCTGACCGCGGAGGAGGTCGAGGCCCTGCCGCCGCGCCAGCGTCCCTGAGGGCGCCGGCGCTCTAGACGAAACCGAGATTGGCCTTCGGGTAGTTGCCGAGCCGCGGGATGATGGTCGCCAGGTCCGTGGCCGAGGCGCCGAACCAGGCGCCCAGCGTCGCCGCATACTGGTCCACCGACGTGGTGGGAATGATCGCAGAGCCGGTCATGTCCGGGTTCTTGAAGGTGGCCGAGTCCACGCCGATGGTCGGGAACTGGCCATACATGTCGCCGCCGTTGACCGCGCCGCCCAGGACGAAATGGTGCCCGCCCCAGGCGTGGTCGGTGCCATCCCCGTTGGTGGTGAGGGTGCGCGAGAAATCGGACGCGGTGAAGGTGGTCACCTGCGGCCGCATGTCCACCCCGTTCATGTTGGACAGCACCGCATCCAGATAGGCCATGGCGTTGGCCAGCTTGGACAGGTTGTCGGGCTGGGCGGTGTTCTGTCCGTCATGGCTGTCGTGGCCGCCCATGCTGACGAAGAAGACCTGGCGCTTGACCCCGAGGGTGGGTGCGGCGGCGATGATCCGGGCCACCGCGTGGAGCTGGACCGCCAGCGGGTTGGTGCTCGCCGCGCCGGTGACGGGGTTCACATAGGCCGGGACCGCGGGCACCGCGGCCACAGCGGCTGTGGCCATGGCGTTGTTCAGGTTGGACGTGGCGTTGAGGGAGCGCTGCACCACCGCGGCGTAGTCGCTGGCGAAGTCGCTCACCGGCGTGGTGTCGGTGATCACGCCGTTCAACAGGCCGGGGGCGGTGGAGGATCCCAGCAGGTATTTGCTGGTCGCCGGTCCGACGGCGACGGCCGGATTGTTCCCGGTGGTCGTTTGGTACTGGACCACCTTCTGGCCCGCCAGGAACACGGCGTTGCCCGCCGTGGACATGGCGGTGAAGATCGAATTGGCGCCGTTCATGGACATGATCAGATCGCCGAACTGGCCGCCCCAGCCGACATTGGCGCCTTCGATGCCGCCCGCCTGCCAGGTGTTGGTCTGGTCGTTGTGCGAGAACAGGTTGGCCGGGATCGGCGCGGACCGGGCCTGGTACTGGGCCTTGGTCAGCGGCTGCAGCAGCGTGCCCACATTGGCCACCACCGCCAGCCGCCCGGCGGCGTAGAGGGGCAGCAGGGGCGCCAGCGCCGGATGCAGCCCGAAGGTGCGCGTCGTGGCGTTGGTGCCCGCCGGGATCGCCTGCGCGGTCTTAGGCGTGATCGGCAGGACCCCGCCCCAGGCTTCGGGCTGGGCGAGGGACGACACCGTCCGCTTGGTCACCGGATTGACCTGTCCGACCGGCGTCGGCGCCGTGCCGGGGGGCATCAGCGCAATGGGGGAGGCGCCGACGTTTCTGAGGGCGAAGTACCGCCCGAAGGAGTCCGGGTCGGTGGCGACGACGGAGTTGTTGGCGTCATTGCCGCCATACTGGAAGATGCAGATCAGCGCCTTGTAGTCGGGCTGGGCGGTCAGCCCGGCGGCGGCGCCGGCGGCGGCCATCTGCAGGGCGAAGGGAACCGCGCCGGGGCCGACGACGGACAGGGCGCCGGACAGTTGCAGAAAGGCGCGACGGGAGGGGCGGAGCAGGCTCATGTTCGGTTCCTCAACGTTGCGCGAGATATTCGCCGGACGACATCGCCATCAGCACCGCCAGCTGGACCCGCTGGGTCTGGGCGGCAGTGATCTGCGCCGCCGTGGCGGAGCCGCCGGGGATGCTCACCGAATTGACCGCATTGACGATGGTCTGCTGCAGGCCGCTGGACATCTGGCCGTAGAACAGCAGGGTGTTCAGCCGGTCGACGAGGGCCTGGGGCGTCGCCGCAAGGGCGACCTCCTTGGGATAGGCGGTCTTGATGTCCGACCCTGACACGCCCTGTGCGTAGCCGATCCCATAGCTGATGGCGGACGACAGGGTGTTCACGTAGCCTGCGACGGACACCTCGTCGACGACCTGGAACTCCGGTCCCACCAGGCCCGCGGCCCCCAGCTTGGAATTGCTGGACACATAGCCGGGCCGCCAGAAATTGAAGACCGAGGGGGCGTCCAGAGGGGCCTGGGCGAGGCTGGTGGCGGCGCTGGTGTCGCCCACGCCCCAGGTCCCCGACGCCGAGGTGGCGCCGAAGGCCCGCATCCAGTTGGCCATGCGCACCACCGGCTCGCGCAGCTTTCCGAACGTGGCGGAGGCGCTCACCGTGTCGTCCCGGGCTTCCGGGTCGGTGAGGACGGCCTTGACCACCGCCGCCATGTCGCCGCGCACGCCCTTGCCGTTGTTGATGAACACCCCGGCGACGCGGCTCACATAGGCCGGCGACGGATTGGAGGTGACCAGCCGCTGGATGAGGCTCTTCGAGACGAAGGGCGCGGTGTTGGGGTGGTTGAACAGCGTGTCGAGGGCGATCTTCACGTCCCCCGCCGGATCCGGCGTGGTGCTTGCGGGGATCACGACCCCGAGGAAGTCCTTCTCCGACACGGAGTGGAAGGCCGGGTAATAGATCATCGGCTTGGTTTCGGCGTTGGCGTCCTTGTTGCCGCCATAGAAGGTCGAGTTGGTCGGCGCAGGAGAGTAGAAGCTGAGGCCGGTGAACACCTTGGCGAGGCCGGCAATGTCGTCATGGGTGTAGGTCGGGATCGGATGGCCGGCGCTGTCCAGCTTCTGCGTGCCGTCCTGGTTGAGCTGCCACAGACCGATGGTCATCAGCTGCATCACTTCGCGGGCGTAGTTTTCATCGGGATGCTGGCCCGTGGTCAGGTTTTCCTTCTGATTGCCCAGATAGGTGAGGTAGCGCCCCATCTGCGGATGCAGGGTGACCCCCTCGAGCAGCGTGCGGAAATTGCCGAAGGCGTTGGTCCCCAGCATGTCCCAGTAGGAGCCCATGCCCATGGCGTCGACATTGGAGAACTGGAACGACACCACGAACTGCTCCGACAGGGCCAGCTTCACCCGTTCGCGCAGGGGATCCGGCGCCGTGACGGCCTGTTGCCAGAACGAGTCAAAGAACTGGTAGGACCCCACGGAGGCGTTGGGATTGGTGGCCTTCATCGCCACCAGCTGGTTGGTCATGAAGGTGACGGACGAGGTCTGCGGCGCCGTGATCTGCGAGTCGATCCAGCCGGCTACGCCCGAGGACTGCACCGCGGCGATGTCGCTGTCGGTCGGCCCGAACGTCGCCTGGGTGAGAAAGCGTGAGGCCTGGGCGGCGCTGACCGGCGCGGCGCGCCCGCCGCTTCCCGAGCTGCCGGAGCCCCCGCCGCATCCCATCAACGCGACGGCGCAGAGGCTGACAGCTAGGCCGTTCAACAGGACGGATCGTCTCACGCGCATGGCTCTTCCCGTCAATTCGCGGATGGCGAAATCGCAGATGTCATATGCTGAAAAGCTAGACGCACATGATTACCGCTTCGTTACTTATTGAGTTCTAAATTCTGTTCATAATTTCAGTATTCCTGTATTTTATCTTGATCGCGCCTATTTTGTGTTCTTATTGTGATCTATGATTGTGCTTTCTATGTTTAATCGGCCTCATTGCAGGCTGAATTGTGTATTTATTCTGTTCAGGGCGGTCGGGGTCCCGTGCGAACGTTGCGGTTTGTCCAAATTTGGTCCCTTGGGCGGGGTCCCATATGATGGCGACTCAGGCATTTTCGCGCCGGACGGGGTCCGAAAGCCGGGTCCCGGATGGCGGACGCCGCGCGGATGGGGGATCGGAATGGCCGGTTGGCCGGAAAATCTGGGACGGGCCTGTCTCGCCGCCGCCGCCGTCGCCGGCGTCTTCTGGGCGGCGGCGTTCGGCGCAGGCGCCCAGGTGCTGGACATTGACGAGCATGGGACGGTCGTCGTGTTCAACGGGCCGACCCAGCACCTGTCTCCGGACATCCGCGTCGCCCAGCCGATCCCGCGGTCCGGGGCGCGGCGCCGCGCGGCCCCATTGACGACCGGCGCGGTCCGCGGCGGAGCGCCGGCCTCCCGCGCCGTGGTGTCCGCGGCGATCCGCGACGCCGCGCGACGTCAGGATCTGGATGCGGCCCTGATTGCAGCCGTGGCGCGGACAGAATCCGGCCTTGATAACCGGGCAGTCTCTGCAAAAGGCGCAGTGGGGGTGATGCAGTTGATGCCGGAAACGGCGCGATCTCTCGGCGTGGACCCGGCGGACCCGGAGGCCAATGTCCGCGGCGGCGCGGCCTATCTCCGGCAACTGCTGCGGCGGTATGACGGCGACATCGTCAAGGCTCTGGCGGCCTACAACGCCGGTCCCGGCGCGGTGGATCGTCACAATGGCGCCCCCCACTACGCCGAGACTCAGGGTTATATTGCCGCCGTGATGGAACGAATGGCCCAGAGTGTCGCCCCGACGACCCGCCCCGCCTCCGGTGCGAGCGTCGTCCCGGCGCCGCCGACGGCCCTTTCGCATGGCCAAAGACCCTGAAGGACGCGCTGTTGCCCTGCAATCCTGAGACCCGTTTTCGGAGAGCCCCGCCGATGAGCCCCCGTATCCGAACCGCCGCCGCGTTTGCCGGCGCCCTGGTCCCGGCCGTCGCCCGCGCCCAGTCCGTGGGTGGCGAGCCCGCCGGATCCGGGCCCGTGCTGGCGGCCCTGCAGTGGGTCCAGGGCACCTTGCTGGGCAACCTGGCCACGACCGCTGCGGTGATCGCGGTGGCGGTGGTGGGGCTGATGATGCTCACCGGACGGATCGACTGGCGCCGCGGCCTGACGGTGATCGTCGGAGCCTTCATCGTGTTCGGCGCGGTGGCCATCGTCTCCGGCATCCGCAGCGTCGCCTCGGGCGCCCGATGAACGGCCTCGACAGCGACCCGGTCTTTGCGGCGCTGACCCGACCCCAGATGGTGGCGGGGGTGACGTATCCGTACGCCATCTTCAATCTGATCGTGACCGTCGAGGCTTTCCTGATCACCAAGTCCTTCTGGACCCTGCTGATCGCGGTGGTGGTCCACGCGGTCGGCTATCTGGGCTGCCTGCGCGAGCCGAGGTTCTTCGACCTCTGGATCGTCAAGGTCAGCCGGTGTCCACGGATCCGGAACTACCGGTTCTGGCGCGCCAATTCCTATGCGCCATGAGGGGCGGGGCGCCATGAAGGCTGGCTTCGTCAGCCTGGGACTTGCGCCGCGCCTCGCCCGGACCGAGGCGGCGATCGGCGACCGGCTGCCCTATGCCCGCCATCTGGACGACACCACCCTCGAGACCCGGGACGGCCTGCTGCTGCAGGTGATCAAGATCGCCGGCTTTCCCTTCGAGACGGCGGACGACCAGGAACTGAACTACCGCAAGCAGGTCCGGGAATCCCTGCTGAAGGCCCTCGCCTCGTCCCGGCTGACGATCTATCACCACGTGGTCCGGCGGCGGTATGCGCCCCGCTTCGGCCGGCTGCCGGAGGATGACTTCAGCCGGTCGCTGGAGGAGGGGTGGCGCAGCGCCCTGACCGACCGCCGGCTGTTCGTCAACGACCTCTACCTCACCCTGGTGCTGCGGCCGGCGCTGGGGCGCAGCCGCTGGCTGGACGGGCTGACCGGCGGCCGGGGGCGGGACGCGGCGGCCCAGGCCTCGGCGCTGCGGCAGTTGCATCTGTTGCGCAACAGCCTGATGGCTACGCTGGCGCCCTACGGTCCGCTCAGCCTGACCCGCTACAAGGACGCCCGCGGCGACGCGTCCGAGCCCTGCGCCTTTCTGGCCCAGCTGGTGAATGGCGAGCTGCGGCGGATGACCACGCCGTCGGGGGACATCGGCCAGGCCCTCGCCGACCGGCGCCTGACCTTCGGTCTGGACGCCATGGAGATCGCCGCCGCGGGCGCTCTGCCGCGGCAATTCGCGGCCATGGTCTCGATCAAGGACTATCCGGCCCGCACGACGCCGGGTCTGCTGGACGGGGTGCTGCGCCTGCCCTGCGAGCTGGTGATGACCGAGAGCTTCACTTTCGCCGACCGGCAGGTGTCCCTGGGCCGGATGGGGCTGGCCCTGCGCCGCCTGCGCGCCGCCGACGACGACGCCTATTCCCTGCGGGAGGAGCTGGCGGCGGCCCGGGACGATGTGGGCGCCGGCCGCGCGGTCTATGGGGAGCACCATTTCTCCCTGCTGGTCCGCGCCGAGAGCCTGGAGGCGCTGGACGCCGCCGTGGCCGACGCCCAGTCCGCCCTGACCGAGATCGGGGCGGTGGCGGTGCGCGAGGACGTCAATCTGGAGCCTGCCTACTGGGCCCAGTTCCCGGGCAATTTCAAGGAGATCGCCCGCAAGTCCCTGATCAGCGCGGCCAATTTCGCCAGCTTCGCCTCCCTGCACAACCACGCCGCCGGCCAGGCGTCGGGCGGGCACTGGGGGGAGGCGGTGACCCTGCTCGAGACCACGGCCAGCGGCCCCTACCACTTCAACTTCCACAATGGCGATCTGGGCAACTTCACGGTGATCGGGCCCAGCGGATCGGGCAAGACGGTGCTGATCACCTTCCTGCTGGCCCAGGCCCGCAAGTTCGGGCCGAAGATCGTCTATTTCGACAAGGACCGGGGGGCGGAGGCCTTCATCCGCGCCGTGGGCGGCGCCTATGACGTGCTGCGGCCGGGGGAGCCTTCGGGGCTCAACCCCCTGCAGCTGCCCGACACCGCGGCGAACCGCGCCTTCCTGACCCAGTGGCTCGCCCAGCTGCTGGGCGGGGCCCAGACTCTGGACGCCGAGGACCAGGCCCTGGTCACCGACGCCATCGACGCCAATTTCGGCCAGCCCGCCGACCATCGGCGCCTGCGCTATCTGCGGGAGCTGTTCGTCGGCGCCCGGCGGCCCCGGGCCGGCGACCTGGCGGCGCGGCTGCGGCCGTGGTGCGAGGGGGGCGAGCACGCCTGGTTGTTCGACAACCCGACAGACCAGCTGTCGGGAGAGCGGCTGGTCTACGGCTTCGACATGACCCGGCTGCTGGAGACCCCGGCCACCCGCACCCCGGCCATGATGTACCTGTTCCACCGGGTGGAGCAGGAGCTGGATGGCCGCCCCACCATCATCGTCGTCGACGAAGGCTGGAAGGCCCTGGACGACGAGGCCTTCACCCATCGGCTGAAGGACTGGGAGAAGACCCTCAGAAAGCGCAACGGCATTGTCGGCTTCTGCACCCAGAGCGCGTCGGACGCGCTGGAGAGCCGGATCTCAGCCGCCATTGTCGAGCAGGCCGCCACCCAGATCTTCCTGCCGAACCCCAAGGCGAAGCCCGCGGACTATATTGACGGCTTCGGCCTGACCCCGCACGAGTTCGAGCTGGTGCGGACCCTGCCGGACACCTCGCGCTGCTTCCTGGTCAAGCAGGCCGACCACAGCGTGGTGGCGCGCCTCGACCTTCAGACCCTGCCCGCGCACCTGAAGGTGCTCGCGGGGACCGAGCGGTCGGTGCGCCGCCTGGATGCGGCCCGCGCCAAGGTCGGCGACAATCCCGCCGCCTGGATGCCGGTCTTCCTCGCCGAACTGGCGGGAGGCGTGTCATGAGCGGCTGTCCGGGTCCGGTGGATGGCTTCGGCGTGGTGCGCAACGCGCTGGGCGCGGTGGACTGCCATGTGCAGCTCTATTCCGAGGCGGGCTATCGCGCCCTGACCGGACCGCAGTCCTTCTTTCCCGCGGCGCTGACCGGTCTATTGACCATCTATGTGGCCGTGCTGGGCTATCGGCTGATGTTCGGCATCGGCCAGTCGCGCCTGTCCGACGCGCCGGTGATCGCCCTGAAGATCGGCGTGATCCTGTCCCTGGCCCTGAACTGGACCACCTTCCAGACCCTGGTGTTCGACCTGTCGCTGAAGGCGCCGCTGGAAGTCGCCCGGCTGGTGGCGGCGCCCGCCGTGCACAGCGGCGCGGCCCTGGTCGCCGATCCGGTGGCGGGCCTGCAGGTGGCCTATGACCAGCTGGGCCTCGACGCCACCGGCCTCGCCAAGCTGGCCGGACCCGACCCCCAGGCGGTGAAGGGCGGCCCCGCGGCGGCGGCGGAGGGATTGTGGAAGGCGCAGGGCGCTCTGTTCATGAGCACGGCGGGCCTGCTGGCCATCGCCACCATCGCCGTGGGCGTGCTCGCGGCCGTGGGACCCCTGTTCATCGCCCTGTTCCTGTTCGAGTCCACCCGCGGGGTGTTCGCCGGCTGGGTCCGGGCGACGCTGGCCGCGGCCCTGGCCCCCATGGTCTGCTGGATCTCCACCACCGTTCTGCTGGTGGTGCTAGAGCCGTCCCTGGTGTCCCTGGCCCGGAGCCGGGAGGCCGGGGTCGCCGATACCGACGCGGCGACCCTGGCCTCGGCCCTGATCTTCATCTTCGCCTTCGCCCAGACGGCCCTGTCCGTCGCCGTGGGCGTCGTGGCCGGGGGCTTCCGTCTGCCGGCCCCGCGGCCGGCGCGGGGGGCGATCCCGGCGGCGGGGTCCCCGCAGGGGGCGGTCCCAGCTCCGACGCCGTCCCGCGCCGATCGTCTCGCCCTGCAGCTGCAGCGCAACGCCTTGCAGACCCGATCCGCCGTCACGGTCGGCGTCATGGGCGCGGACCGGGCGGGCGGGGTCGCCACCGCGGCGGCCGCCCCGGGCGGCGGCGCGCGGCTGGGCGCCGACTACCGCCGCGACGCCTTTCTCGACCGGTTCCGGTCTTCCGACAGGAGCCCCCGATGAGCGTATCGCTCCGCCCGACAGTCCTGCGGCTGGCGCTGCTGATGGCCGCCGCCCTGCCTCTGGTCCTGGCCGCGCCCGCCGCCGTGCGCGCGGAGCTGGTGCCCCAGCCCAGCGCCGGCGACCCGCGCCTGCGGATCGTGCGCTATGACCCCAATGAGGTCGTGCGGCTGGAGGCGACCCTGGGCTACGCCATCACCCTGGAGTTCGGCGAGGGAGAGCGGATCGAGAACGTCTCCATCGGCGACAGCCTGGGCTGGCAGGTGACGCCGAACCGCCGGGCCAATCTCCTGTTCCTCAAACCGGTGGAGCGGGCCGGGGCCACCGACATGACCGTGGTCACCAACCTGCGCAAATACGCCTTCGATCTCAGCGTGCCGGCGCGCCGCAGGGGACGGGGCGGCGACGTGATCTTCAGCCTGCGCTTCGACTATCCGGAGCCCGTGGCCGCCGCGGCGGACGCCTCGGTGCTGACCGCGCCGCGGGCGCCGGCCCAGCCGCTGGACGTGAACCACGCCTACAGCTTCGAAGGCTCCGCCGCAGGCCTGCCGGTGCGGGTGTTCGACGACGGCCGGTCCACCTATTTCGTGTTTGCAGAGCAGACCGACTATCCGGCGATCTTCGCCGTGGACGGCGACAAGAAGGAAGCCGTGGTGAACATCGCGCAGCGGGACGGATATGTGGTGGTCGACCGTCTGGCCCGGGCCTTCGTCCTGCGGCGCGGGGCGGCGGTGACGCGGATCGTCAACGACGCCTTCCACGAGGATTCGACTCCCCAGACCACCCTGCGCCGCCGGAAGGGAGGCTGATCCATGTCCCTGTTTGACACCGACCCTCGGGACGCCAAGGCCTTTGCGACGGAGGAAATCAGCCCGGTGCTGGACCGTCTGGCCCAGGGGCCGACCCTGGTCGCCCGCCGGGACAGCCCGTTCGGCATGATCGCCGGGCTGGCGGGCGTAGGCGCCCTGGGCTTCTTCGTGTTCACCTCCCTCAGCCACGCCCGGCACGGGGCCATGGCCCAGACGGTCAAGCCCGCCTACGCCGCGCAGATGGCGGCGCAGGCGGCGGCCCTCGCGGCGGCCCAGGCGGCCGGTCAGGCGGCGGCGCAGGCGTCGTCCGCCCCGCCGCCGGCCCAGCCGATGGCGCCGTCCGCCGCGCCCGCGCCGATCGGCCCGCCGCCGCAGGCCGACCCGTCCGGCCGGCTGCATGCGCCCGCCATGGTCGTGGACATCGCCGATCCCGGCCCCGCCGGCGGCGCCAGCGCGGGCCTTCTGACCTCGCCCGGACCGGCGGGCGGCAAGCCCATGTCCGCCGCAGACGACAAGACCGCCTCGCCGGAGGACCGATTCGCCGCCAAGGTGGCCGGCATGGGCGCGGAGACCACCCAGGCCACCCGCCTGCGCGACACGGCCCTGGTGGCGCCCCAGGGCACCGTGATCCCGGCGATTCTCGAGACCGCGATCAATTCCGACCTGCCAGGCTTTGTCCGCGCCGTGGTCAGCCGGGACGTGAAGGGCTTCGACGGCTCCACCGTGCTGATCCCCCGCGGCTCCAAGCTGATCGGCCAGTACCGCAGCGGCGTCGCCGCCGGCCAGTCCCGGGCCTTCGTGGTCTGGTCGCGGGTGCTGACGCCGGAGGGGGTGTCGGTGGAGATCGGCTCCCCCGCCGCCGACCGGCTCGGGCGCGGCGGACTGGACGGGGAGACCAACACCCACTTCTTCCAGCGGTTCGGCGGCGCCATCATGCTGTCGGTGCTCAGCGCCGGTCTTCAGGCGGCGGCGGGAAACAGCGGCAACACCAACACCGCCATCGTCATCGGCTCGCCGCAGCAGGCCAGCAACATCGCCTCGATCGCCCTGCAGAAGCAGATCGACATTCCCGACACCATCACCGTGGCCCAGGGCACGCCGATCCGGGTGTTCGTGGCCCGGGACCTGGACTTCTCCGGCGTGGCCAAGCGCGCCCCATGACGAGCGGCGTCTATCTGGCCGCCTATCTGGCGCCGCTGCAGCCCTGGCTGGAGCGGGACGACATCACCGACATCTGGATCAACCAGCCCGGAGAGGCCTGGTTCGAGACCACTACCGGGGAGATCCACCGGGACGCGGCCCCTGAGCTGACCGAGACGGCCCTGGCCCGCCTGGCCCGCCAGATCGCCGCGGCCAGCCACCAGGGGGTGAACCGGGAGCAGCCGCTCCTGTCCGCCAGCCTGCCGGACGGGGCGCGGGTGCAGATCGTCGGACCGCCGGCGACCCGGGGACCGCTGGCCCTGGCCGTGCGCAAGCATACCCTGTCGGACCTGTCCCTGGCGGAGCTCGGCCATGCCGGCGCCTTCCAGGGCTCCGGCGTCCGCGGGGCCGGGGGCGACGCGGAGCTGCAGGCCCTGCTGGATCGGGGGGAAGTGGAGGCGTTCCTGCGTCTGGCCGTGCGCCGGCGCAAGACCATCGTGCTGTCCGGCGGAACCTCGTCGGGCAAGACCACCCTGCTCAACGCCCTGGTCAAGGAGATCGACCGGCGGGAGCGCCTGATCCTGATCGAGGACGCGCCCGAAATCCGCCTGGAGCACGAGAACGCCGTGGGGCTGATCGCCGCCCGCGGCGACGCCGGCGAAGCCCGGGTGGACACCGAGGACCTGCTGCAGGCGGCGCTGCGGATGCGGCCGGACCGCATCCTGCTGGGGGAGCTTCGCGGCCGGGAGGCCTTCGCCTTCCTGCGCGCCGTGAACACCGGCCATCCCGGATCGATCACCACCCTGCACGCCGACAGCCCCGACGGCGCGGTGGACCAGATCGCACTGCTGGCCCTGCTGGGCGGCGTCGATCTGGGCTGGGAGGCGCTTCGGACCTATATCCGCCAGGTGGTAGACGTGGTCGTTCAGCTGAAGCGGGTCGACGGCGCCCGCCGGGTGGTGGACGTCGTCTTCCGCAGCCGGTCCTAGCGCCGGCCCGACCCGCGAGCCGGGCCGGCTCAGGCGGCGCGGCTGACCAGAACCTCCGACCCCGCTTCCAGCGTGCGATGCACCGGACAGTGGTTGGCGATGTCCATCAGGCGCTGGCGCTGGGCGTCGTCCAGCGACCCGGTCAGCGTCACGGCCACCTCGAACCGGTCCCGGCTGCCGGCCTGCGGCGCGCCGTCTGGTCCGGGCCCCAGCGAGACCTTGGAATGGGTCACCAGCACCGAGATCTGCTCCAGCGGCCAGTCCTTGCGTCGGGCGAACACCCGGATGGTCATGGATGTGCAGGTCGCCAGCGCCGCGGACAGCAGGTCATAGGGCCCCGGTCCGGTTCCCCCACCCCCCAGCGCCCCCGGCTCGTCGGCCACCAGCTGATGGCTGCCGAGCTGGATGAAGTTCTGCAGGGGACCGTCGCCGGTCTCCGTGGCGCGGGCCGTTTCCGGCGCGAGGGGCGTGGAGGCGGCGGCAAGTTGGGTCAGGGTCGACATCTGGGGCCTCCGGTCAGGTCGTGCGTGACCGCCCGTCGGCGGCCCGTCGGCGCAGGATGGGGAAGGACGGCGCACTTGTCAGCGGAAATGAGGTGTCGGATAGTATGTTGTGACCTGTCCGTCTGACCGGATGGGGCGCTTCCCCGCGGACCGGCGCCGGCGCAAGACCACGTCGATCCGCGTCCGGACCGAGTCGTCCCGTATCTGCTGCGCGGAGGCGACAGACTGGAGTTCAGAGTCGCATTCCTGACCCATTCTGGCGCCGAAGGGTCTCGGCGTCGAAATTCCAGAGTATTAACAAGTCACTCCCTCGCGCATTTTTCGGCTCATTTTGGCCGTCTTATGCAAGTTAAATTACTGTAACGTCCTCAACGGAGATATCTGCATGACCAAACTGTCAACATTTGCCGTGACCGTCGCGGCTCTGGCCGCCGGCGCCGTCAGCCTCGGCGGATGTGCGACCACCGACTTCGTCAAGAAGCAGGTCGCGGGCGTCAACTCGCGGGTGGACGCCAATCAGGCGAGCATCGCAGCCCATGACGCCAAGCTCCAGGGCCATGACGCCCGCCTCGGCGAGATCAGCAAGACGGCGCAGGAGGCTCTGGACCGGGCCCAGGCTGCGGGCAAGCTGGCCGAGGGCAAGTTCCTCTACCAGACGGTGCTGTCCGACGACTCGGTGAAGTTCCCGGTCCGCGGGACGGAGCTGTCCGAGGAGGCGAAGACCCGGCTGATGGACTTTGTCCAGAAGCTGAAGACCGACAACAAGAACGTCTACATCGAGATCCAGGGGCATACCGACAGCACTGGGACCAAGGAAGTGAACAAGCGTCTCGGCGCCGAGCGCGCCGATGCGGTGCGGGCCTTCCTCAACCAGAACGGCGTGGCCCTGAACCGGATTGCGACCATCTCCTACGGGGATGAGAGCCCGGTGGCGTCGAACAAGAACCGCGCAGGCCGGGCCCAGAACCGCCGCGTGGTGATGATCGTCCTGAACTAGGCCGCGACGGCCCGGGCGACGACGCCCGGGCCGGACGTGCCTGCTGCACTGCATGACGCCGCGGTCCGGAACAGGAGCGCGGCGTTGTGTTGTCTGCCGTCCGGCTCGGCCCACCGTCCGGCGTCGGGTTTCAGCGGGAGGTGGGCCGGGTCACCACGTCCGACCAGCGCCATTCCCCCGACCCCAGCCCAAGGCGCGCGCCGCCGGAGGACACGTTCAGCAGGACCATGCCGCGCACCGTCTGCCGCCGGCAGGCCTCTGGGGCGAAGGCCACCTCCCACATGATGGCTTCGCGCACGGCGGCCAGGCCATTGCCGTCCTCGCCCTGCGCCTGCATCCATCCGCCGTTCCAGACCATCACCGCCCGGGCGCCCATCTCGCGAACGGCGGACTGCACCACCGGGTCCTTGCGCAGGGCGGCCTGGACCATGCGGGTCATGTTGCACTCCCCGCCGCCGCCTGAGCCGGAGTCCGCTGTGGAGGCGCCGGCGATCTGGCTTTCGCTGAGGCCGGGACCGAAGTCCCGGGCCGGCTTCGCGGAGACGGGCAAGGGGGCGGGGTGCGGCGCGGCCACGGACTTCCGCACGGGACTTCGGGCAGGGGTGGGCTTCACGGGCTTGGGCTTGGCCGCGGCCACCACGGCCGGCTTGGGGTCGGGATTGGGGGCGGGGCCCGGCACCAGGGCCACCTCCACCGCCGGCGGCTCCACCCACTGCGGCGCGGCGACCCAGCCCAGGACCAGGGCCATGGCCAGCACGCCATGGATCAGCAGGCTCACGAGGGTCGTCAGCGTGCGCTCGAGCTTTCGGCCCTTTATCGTTCCAGTCATAGGCGCATCGCCGGCAGCTTTTGTCCCGTCACATGGCGCCATGTGTCGGCGTCAGCAATGTGGCGCAGGCGTGGTTACAGATCCGTGCGGTCAGACCGCCTGAGCGCGCTTTTCCGCCCCGTCGAGGGCCTGTTTGAAGGCGCTGAGGGTGCGGACCGTGGCGGCCAGGTCGGCAAAGCTGACATCGGCCAGCATTTCCCCGCGAACCTTCTGCAGGGCGTCCTCGGCGACCCGCGCCATGGCCCGGCCCTGGTCGGTGATGTGCAGCGTCTTGGCCCGCTTGTCGGCCGGATCGTCCCGCCGCTGCACGAGGCCGGCGGCGCAAAGCTGGTCCAGCAGCCGCACCAGGGACGGACCCTCCAGTCCGAGCTCCTCGGCCAGGACGCCCTGGCGCATGCCGTCGCCGCTGCGGGCGATGTGCAGGATCGGAACCGCCCGGGCGTCCGTCAGGTCCTGGCCCCGCAGGCGACGGTCCACCTCCCGCCGGTAAAGCCTTGCGACACCGAGGATTTCGGAAGTGATACGCTGCTGGAGCTGGTCTCTGGGGTCGGCCATCTGGGATCGCTAGCTTGCTATGGTTAGCAAGTAGGACACTATGGGTCGCGGTTCAAGCCGCGCCGCCGCCACCGCTGGGGATAACCGCCGCCATCCGTCCCCGACGCCGCGGATCAGATCAGGTTGAGAAAGTGCAGGCTGGCGCCGCAGAGGATGCAGATGGTGATCAGGCCGACGACGCGGGCGGCGTCGAAGGACCGGTCCGCCGCCGGATGGGGTGACGCCTCGGCCAGGGGGTCGGACGGGACGGTGAAGGCGGGAATGCGCGTGCTGGTGGCCATGATCGTGTTCCTCCCCGCTGGATGCGGCTGACGCCGTATCCCCTGCAAGCCCGACGCCGGGCGGGGACGGCGCCGCCGCTGCGCGGCAGCGGGCCGCCGGACCCTCCCGGAGATTCCATAAGCTAATGAATCAAAACAATAAAAATAGCATTCAGGCGGTGTGGCGGTCAAAGCGCCGCGGGGCGGCGATCGGCTGTTAACCGGGGATTAGCCCTGCACCGGGCGATTGATGACCACCCCACTGGGCAAATTTGGCCCCCCTGTGGCCCAGTCGAGCAGTTCCACCAGGTGCGTCACCGGCGTCCGCGCGGCGCCGGCGATCTGCGTCATGCAGCCGATATTGCTCGAGACCACCAGATCCGCGGACAGGGCGTCCAGCCGCTCCGCCTTGCGGGCGCCCAGACGGCGGGAGATGTCGGGCTGGATCAGGCTGTAGGCGCCCGCGGACCCGCAGCAGATGTGCGCTTCCGTCGGTTCGACCACGGTGAAGCCCGCCGCCTCCAGCAGCCGCCGGGGGGCGGTGCGGATCCGCTGGCCATGCTGCAGCGAGCAGGGCGCCTGCCAGGCCACGCGCAGGCTGCGGGTCTCCGGCCGCAAGGGCAGGTCCAGGCCCGCCCGGTCCAGCCATTCGCTGACATCCATCGCCAGCGCGGCCACCCGCGCCGCCCGCTGGGCCCAGACCGGATCGTTGCGGAACATCTCCCCGTAGTCCTTCAGGGTCGTGCCGCACCCCGAGGTGGTGACCAGGATCGCGTC
The DNA here is from genome assembly GCA_903851655.1 of uncultured Caulobacterales bacterium. GTDB lineage: Bacteria > Pseudomonadota > Alphaproteobacteria > Caulobacterales > Caulobacteraceae > CAIMFV01. Next base: position 1,965 of record CAINOV010000126.1, on the reverse strand, counting down.
CAGGGGGGCTGTGTCCAGCAGGGCGCACCAGGTGGCGATCTGGCGCTGGGCCAGGGCGTGGGCGCGGTCGGTCTGGCCCAGGTGGTGGGGCAGGGCGCCGCAGCAGGCGGGCGTGTCCGGCTGGACCACCTCCACCCCCAGCCGATGCAGCAGGCGGATCGCCGCCGCGTCGATGCCGGGGTCGAGCACCGGCTGGACGCAGCCCTTCATCAGTCCGACCCGGAGGCCCGTCGCAGGCCGGGCGGCCGGCGCCGGCGCCGGCGAAATGGTCGCCGGGCGGGGCCGGCTTGGGGGCGCGGCTTCGATCATGCCGCGCAGGCGTCCCGGGGCCAGGGGCGCCGCCCAACGCATCCGTCCCGCCAGCCGCCTCGCCAGGGCGAACGCCCAGGGGCGCGTCAGGACCGCGGTCACCAGACGGCGAAAGAGCCGGTCGGCCAGGGGGCGCTGGTAATGCGTCTCGATATGCGCCCGGGCCTGGTCCACCAGGTGCATGTAGTCCACGCCGGACGGACAGGTGCTGGCGCAGGACAGGCAGGACAGGCACCGGTCCACGTGCCGCACCGTGGCCGCGTCCGGCGCGCCCTGCGCCTCCAGCATGGTCTGGATCAGGTAGATGCGCCCTCGGGGACTGTCGGCCTCGTCTCCCAGCAGGAGGTAGGTCGGGCAGGTCGCCGTGCAGAAGCCGCAGTGCACGCACTTGCGCAGGATCCCCTCGGAGCGGGCGAGATCAGGGTCGGCGGCCAGCTGGGCGTCGGTGAAGCGGGTCTGCATCAGGCGCCTCCGGGCAGTCGGCCGGGATTGAACACCCCCCGCGGATCGAGGGAGGCCTTGATCCGCCGGGTCAGGGCGGCGACTCCGGGCGCGGCGGGCGCAAAGGCGGCGGCGGGGAACGACCCTTGGCGGATCACGGTCAGGTGGCTGTCCGCCGTCACGCTGCGGACGGCGCGGCGCAGGGCCTCGATCCCGTCCGACGTATCCGGCCCCGCCGCCATCAGCACGCCGCCGAAGCCGTCGTGCTGGATCGCCGCCGCCCCCGCCGCGCGCAAGGCTGCGGCCACGCCCTCGGCATGGGACGGGGGCGCGCTGATCCGGCAGATCGGGCCAGGACAGGCCGCCAGCGCCCAGCCGCCGCCGACGGCGGTCCAGAGGGCCTCGCAGGCGGCCTGCTCCAGACGGCGGCAGGCGCCCGGCGGCCGGCCCCGGGTCAGGGCGTCCAGGGCGGCGGCCACCGCCGGGGGCACGCCTTCGAACCGTAGCACCACCGCCGTCGCCGTCGCCGCAACCCCGTCGATCAGGCCGCCCGCCAGGGGCGCCGGGAGCAGGGCGCCGGCGGTCACCGGCCCCGGCAGGGCCATAGCCCGGCGCAGGAGAGCCAGGCCCTCGCCCTCGTCCAGTCCGCAGATGGCCAGGCTGCACCGCACCTGGGGACGGGGCAGGACCTTGACCGTGAGTTCGGTCATCACCCCCAGCGCCCCGAAGGAGCCGGCCATCAGCTTGGGCAGGTCGAAGCCGGTGACGTTCTTCACCACCCGGCCGCCGCCCACGATCGCCTCGCCCAGGCCGTTGACGCCGCGAAAGCCCAGCAGATGGTCGCGGGGCCCGCCGGCCTTCATCCGCCGGGGCCCGCCGATCCCCACCGCCAGGGCTCCGCCCAGGGTTCCGAGACCGGCGGCCCGGCCGGACAGGGGGCCGAAGTCCGGCGGCTCGAAGGCCAGTTGCTGCCCCCGCGCCGCCAGCAAGGGGGCGATCTCCGCCAGCGACGTCGCGGCCCGGACGGTCAGGATCAGCTCCTCCGGCTCATAGGCGACCACGCCGGACAGGCGCGACAGGTCGAGCACGGCGTCGGCGGCGGCCGTCCCGAACGCGGCGACCTCGGCTTCGTCGGCGGGCGTCAGGGGGGAGGTGGGCGCCGTCAACGGACAGAACCGGGGCAGGTCGGGAAACCGCAGGGCGCCGCCGCGGACG
>CAINOV010000125.1 GCA_903851655.1 uncultured Caulobacterales bacterium | reverse complement strand
GCCTGCTTCACGGCCGCCTCGAGGACCTCCCGCTCGCGGACATATTCCCCGCGGATATAGACGTAGCAGGTATGCGCCCGCATGGCGAAGGACGCGATCAGGCAGCCCTCGATCAGCAGGTGCGGGTCATGGCGCAGGATTTCCCGGTCCTTGCAGGTGCCCGGCTCGGACTCATCGGCGTTGACCACCAGATAGTGGGGCCGCGCGCCGACCTCCTTGGGCATGAACGACCACTTCAGCCCGGTGGAGAAGCCCGCGCCGCCCCGGCCCCGCAGGCCCGACGCCTTCATGTTGTCGACGATCCACTCCGGCCCCTGCTGCAGGATCTCGCGGGTGGCGTTCCAGCACCCCCGCGCCTTCGCCCCCTCCAGGCCCCAGTCGTGGAAGCCGTACAGATTGGTGAAGATGCGATCCTTGTCTTCCAGGATGCCGACCATGCGTGATCTCCCAGCCGCGGCGGATCTCGTATCCGCAGCACGGCCCTTGCTGAGCTCCGACTGGCGATGTCGCTCGGGATCGGTGTCGTCGGTCTCGAAGGACCGGATCCGATCCGCGGGCCCTGGATCGCCAGGGTCCGCCGGGGTGGGCGCGCGACTCTCGCCGTTGTCGGACGATGTGGAGTGCGACATAGCGCCAGACGCACCCAAAACCAACTGGGAACTCGCGCCGCCGGCGACTTGTGATCCGGCGCCGGCGCCGGCCGGTCCCCGGAACGGCGCGCCGACCAGGGCCATGGCCGCGGCGCCGATCAGATTGAGGATGAAGGCCGGCCCGGACGGGCGACGGCGCGCCGTGCGCCCCGCGCCGGACGCGGTCTCGCCGCCGTGCGGCGCTCCGCCCGCGGCGTCTGGCGCCGCCCCCGCGTCGGCCGGGATACGCTCACTCAACTCAACCCCTCCGAACCGTCGTCCCCACCGGACGATCCGATCGCCGCGACGTTCTGCGCGGCGCAGCCTAGTCCGGCTGTCTTGCGGCATGATGACAGGCCCCGTCCAGCGCGGACGGCGCTACCTATGGGATCAGCGCCGGATTGCCGCCACGAACCACACCTGAGCGGCGAACCCGCTCACCAATGCAGCGAGAAACAGCCACAGCCCCCAGGGCTGGTGCGCGGCGAAATAGCTGACGGCCCCCAGGATCGCCGTCCCGCCGCACAGGACCAGGGCCGTCACCATCCGCCGGAAGCGCTGGCGCAGGAGGGCGAGCGCCTCGGGCTCGGCCTCCATCAGACCGCCGGTTCGACGGCGTTGGGCAGGCGGGTGATGGGCGCAGCCCGGCTGCCGTCATAGAGGCTGGGGTCGGTCAGGGTCAGGGCCCCCTCCGCCGGCTCCGACGAATGCCGGCCGATGGCCGAGCCCGGCGCCGGGGTCTCGCCGCGGCGGAAGGCCTCGATCACGGCCTTCAGGCTGTCGGGGGTCAGGTCCTCGTAATAATAGTCGTTGATCTGGGCCATCGGCGCATTGGCGCAGGCGCCCAGGCATTCCACCTCCTGCCAGGTGAACTTTCCGTCCGCCGACAGGACGTCCTTCGGCCCGATCTCGCTCTTGCACAGCTCCATCAGCGCCTCGGCGCCCCGCAGCATGCACGGCGTGGTGCCGCAGACCTGGATCAGTGCGGCTGAACCAACGGGCTCCAGCTGGAACATGGTGTAGAAGGTGGCGACCTCCAGCACGCGGATCTTGGGCATGCCCAGCAGCTCGCCGATGGCGCGCATGGCCGGTTCCGACACCCAACCCTCCTGCTTCTGCACCAGCCACAGGATCGGGATCACGGCGGAGGCCTTGCGCTCCGCCGGGTACTTGGTCATCCACCACTGGGCCTTTTCCAGGGTGTCGGCGGAGAAGGCAAAGCTGTCGGGCTGCTGGAGGCTGAGACGGCGGACGGACATGTCAGTCGGCTTTCTTGGAGTTGGAGGCCTTGGCCGCCAGCGCCGCCAGACGGCTGTCCGTCAGGCGCTGATTGGCCGGAGCAAAGGGATGGATGCGCCGCAGCACCACGCGCACGGCGAAGGCGGCCAGCAGCCCGCCATAGAGATAGGGCAGCAGCGGCGTCGTCCGGTCCGACAGCAGCGCGATGCGGAAGATCAGCCCTGCCCCGATCATCGGAATGAAGGTTGCGGTCATCAGGATGACGTCGTTCAGATAGCCCTTCCGCCCGGCCGGATGGTGGTCCCAGTGCGACCGGGCCAGCCACCAGCGGACGACGGTCATGATCGCCAGGATCGAGACCGAAACCAGGGTCAGGGCGATCCCGCCGAGAACCGGGTTCACCGGTCCACCTCTCCGAACACGATGTCCAGGGAGCCCAGCACCGCGGACACGTCCGCCAGCATATGCCCCCGGGTCATCCAGTCCAGCGCCTGCAGGTGGGCGTAGCCCGGCGCGCGGATCTTGCAGCGATAGGGTTTGTTGGTGCCGTCCCCCACCAGATAGACGCCGAATTCGCCCTTGGGCACCTCGACCGCCGCATAGACCTCGCCCGCGGGAACGTGGAAACCCTCTGTATAGAGCTTGAAGTGGTGGAT
>CAINOV010000124.1 GCA_903851655.1 uncultured Caulobacterales bacterium | reverse complement strand
GTCCGCCTCCAGGCCCTGCGGACGGATAGCCCCAGCTTCCAGAAGCTGCTGGAAAGCCGGCGGAACCGGAAGGACGCCTGGTTCGTGCGGCCTGCAGGACATGTGGACCTTTGCAATGTCCCCTTGCCCGTGAGGCCGGCGCCATGACCACAGCGGTCATCGTGCGCCCGGTCCGCCGCGAGGACTACGCTAGCTGGCGACCCCTCTGGGACGGATACAACGCGTTCTATGAGCGCACCGGCCCCACGGCCCTGCCGGAGGCGGTCACGGCGATGACCTGGGCCCGGTTCTTCGACGTCTACGAGCCGGTCCACGCCCTGGTCGCCGAGGCGGACGGCCGGCTGGTGGGCCTCGCCCACTACCTGTTTCACCGGACCACGACCCGGATCGAGCCCAGCTGCTACCTGAACGACCTGTTCACCGACCCCGCCTTCCGCGGCGGCGGCGTCGGCCGAGCCCTGATCGACGCCGTGTTCGTCGCCGCGGCCGACGCGGGCGTGGCGGGGATCTACTGGATGACCCACGAGACCAACCATACGGCGATGCGGCTCTATGACCGCGTGGCGATCCGTTCGGGCTTCATCCGCTATGTGAAGAGCCCGTGACCAGCGGCGCTGCGGCGTGATCAACTCGGCGGGAGTTGTCGCCCCTGTCTTGCGCGGCGGGCGCGGCGCTGTTACACGACGCGGCTCTGGCGAGCACCGGTGCGTCGGCGGTTTCGACCGTCCGGCGCACGGACTGTTTCTCCGGGCTGTGAAGTTTATCAGGGTCGAAGTCGCCGCACCGGCGTCCGCGACCCGATAGGAGTGTAGCTCAGCTGGTAGAGCATCGGTCTCCAAAACCGAGGGCCGGGGGTTCGAGTCCCTCCACTCCTGCCAGACATTTCGACCTGCGCCGACCCCCGGCGCAGGTGCTCTTAGGACTGAAGCGAGCCACTGATGGCTAAGGATCAGGGTGTGAACGCACCCGCCGCCCGCCGGCCCAAAGGGGCCGCCCGACCCACGCCTCCGGCGAAGCCCAGCGCTGCGCCGGCGTCGTCGCGCGCCGCCGCGACCTCTGCGCCGAAGACCCCGTTCAATCCGACCCAGTTCTTCCGGGAAGTGCGCGCCGAGGGCCGCAAGATCACCTGGACCAGCTGGAAGGAGACGTGGATCACGTCGACCATGGTGTTCATCATGGTGGCGGTCACGTCGCTGTTCTTCTTCGTCGTCGATATTGTGCTGCGCACGCTGGTCCAGCTGCTGCCGCAGGTCGATGTGCTGATCACCTATGTGTCGCGCCTTCTCGGGCTCGCGGGCTGAGGGTCCCCATGAACGCTGAAACCCCATCCAATCCGAACCACAAGTGGTACATCGTCCACGCCTACTCGAACTTCGAGAAGAAGGTGGCTGACTCCATCCGCGAGCAGGCGGAGACAAAGGGGATCGACGATTGCTTCTCCGAGATCCTCGTCCCCACCGAGGACGTCGTGGAGATCCGTCGCGGCCGCAAGATCAACGCCGAACGCAAGTTCTTCCCCGGCTATGTGCTGGTGAAGATGAACCTGACGGACGAGGCGTTCCACCTGGTCAAGAACACCCCGAAGGTGACGGGCTTCCTCGGTTCCGGCTCCAAGCCGATGCCGGTCTCGGAAAAGGAAGTCATGCGCATCATCGGCGCCATCGAGGAGGGTGTGGAGCGGCCGAAGCCGACCATCCGCTTCGACATCGGCGAGAAGGTCAAGGTCACCGACGGTCCCTTCGCCAGCTTCGACGGCGTGGTGGAAAGCGTCGACGAGGAACGCACGCGCCTGCGCGTGAGTGTCTCGATCTTCGGGCGCGCGACGCCCGTGGATCTGGAATACAGCCAGGTGGAGAAGGCGGCCTGAGGGCTGCCGGATCTGTCCGGCTGAAATCCGTGGGAGGGGGACGCCACCGCAACCCCGCACCACGGCTCAACTGAGCGGCGACGCTCGAGGGGGAGGGATGGTCCCACCCCCGTTGGAGGAGAAAGATGGCTAAAAAAATTCTTGGCTACGTGAAGCTACAGGTGAAAGCCGGCTCCGCGACGCCATCCCCGCCGATCGGGCCGGCTCTCGGTCAGCGCGGCGTGAACATCATGGGCTTCTGCAAGGAGTTCAACGCCCGGACCGCGGAAATGCCCAAGGGCACCCCGCTGCCGACGGTGATCACCGTCTATCAGGACAAGTCCTTCACCTTCATCACCAAGACCCCGCCGGCGACCTTCTTCATCAAGGAAGCCATCGGCCTGAAGTCGGGTGCGGCCAAGACCGGCCGTGAAGTGGTGGGCACGATCACCAAGGCGCAGTGCGCCGAGATCGCCAAGTCCAAGATGAAGGATCTGAACGCCAACGACATCGACGCCGCGACCCGCATCATCATGGGTTCGGCCAAGTCGATGGGCCTGCAGGTGGTGGAGTAAGCGCCATGACGAAGATTGCAAAGCGCATCAAGGCCTGGTCCGTGGACCCGGTGAAGCTTCACGGCCTCGACGAGGCGGTGAAGACCGTGAAGGCCAACGCCAAGGCCAAGTTCGACGAAAGCGTCGAGATCGCCGTGAACCTGGGGGTCGACCCCCGTCACGCCGACCAGCAGGTCCGGGGCGTCTGCAACCTGCCCGCGGGCACCGGCAAGGACGTCCGCGTCGCGGTGTTCGCCCGGGCCGGCAAGGCCGATGAGGCCCTGGCAGCCGGCGCGGATGTCGTCGGCGCCGAGGACCTGGTGGAGCGCGTCCAGGGCGGCTTCATGGACTTCGACCGCGTGATCGCCACGCCGGACATGATGGCCCTGGTGGGTCGTCTGGGCAAGGTGCTGGGCCCCCGCGGCCTGATGCCGAACCCGAAGGTCGGCACCGTGACTCCGAACGTCGCCCAGGCCGTCAAGGACGCCAAGGGCGGCGCCATCGAGTTCCGGGTCGAGAAGTCCGGCATCGTGCATGCGGGCATCGGCAAGATCTCCTTCACCGAGGAGGCCCTGACCTCCAACGTGAAGGCGCTGATCGAGGCCCTGAACCGGTCCAAGCCGTCGGGCGCCAAGGGCACCTACATCAAGCGCATCTCGCTCTCGTCCACCATGGGCCCGGGCGTGAAGGTCGACACGACGACCATCAGCGCCTGATTTCGGGCTTGAGTTGAAACGGGCCCGGCGCAGCGATGCGCCGGGCCTTTTTCGTTGGGGCGCGCGCGCCTCATCCGGATGGAGGTTCCCGGGTCTTCGCCCGGGAATGACGGCATGATCAAATTTCAGTCGTCATTCCCGCCCTTGAGGCCGGAACCTCCATCCGGATATGGCGCTCCCCCTTGCCATCCCTCACATCGCCGCGTATAAGCCGCCCCTTCGACGGATCCGGGTTCGCCCGGGACCGTCATCCTGTCCGAGAACCGCGGGGGCGCAGGCCCTCAAAACTCCACCGCGGGGAGACGGGGACGTCGACGCCGTTACAGCGTCCGATCCGGTTTACCGGTCCGCGTCAGCGGCGGGGGCGGGGTGGGCGGCGGCTGAACCTCCTCACGGTACAGGTCGATCGACCGGGACGCTTCGGGCCCCCGGGCCCGAAGCGCGTCTCGCTTCTGTCGGCTGCCGGATGGTCCGGCTGTCGTTATTGTTACGGAGACCGCAATGGACCGCGCACAAAAGGCCGAAGCGATCGAAGCGCTCAAGGGCGTGTTCGAAGGCGCCGGCGCCGTGGTCGTGACCCACAACCTGGGTCTGACCGTTGCGGAAATGACGGATCTGAGGGGGCGCCTCCGCAAGGAAGGCGCGACCTACCAGATCGTGAAGAACACCCTGGCCATCAAGGCGCTGAACGGGTCCGTCGGGGAAAAGGGCGACGCCCTGTTCACCGGTCCGGTCGGCATCGCCTATGCGCCGGACCCGGCCTCGGCCGCCAAGATCGTCACCGAATATGCGAAGGGGAACGACAAGTTCGCCATCGTCGGTGCGCTCATGGGCACCGCGGTCCTCGACCAGAAGGGCGTGGGGGCACTCGCCACCCTGCCGACCCTGGACGAGATCCGGGCCACGCTGCTCGGGCTCCTCAATGCGCCGGCGACCAAGGTCGCGGGCGTGCTGCAGGCTCCCGCCGGCCAGCTGGCGCGCGTCTTCTCGGCCTATGCCGCCAAGGACGCCGCCTGAGTCATTTCCGCCTTTCCAAGACAACCTATCCTGTGAACCCCAACTGAAGGACCGCCGCACATGGCCGCCGACCTCTCCAAGATCGTTGAAGACCTTTCCGCCCTGACCGTTCTCGAAGCCGCTGAACTGTCCAAGCTGCTCGAAGAAAAGTGGGGCGTCTCCGCCGCCGCTCCCGTCGCGATGATGGCCGCCCCGGCCGGCGCCGGCGCGGCTCCGGCCGAAGCTGCCGAAGAGCAGACCGAGTTCACCGTTGTCCTCGTCTCCGGTGGGGACAAGAAGATCAACGTGATCAAGGAAGTCCGCGGCGTCCGTTCGGACCTGGGTCTGAAGGAAGCCAAGGACCTCGTCGAAGGCGCTCCGCAGAACGTCGTCGAGAACGTCTCCAAGCAGATCGCCGAAGACGTCAAGAAGAAGCTGGAAGACGCCGGCGCCAAGGTCGAAATCAAGTAATTTCGACGGCGTCAGAGCTGACTTTGCGAGCGGGCCCGGGGGGAAACCTCCGGGCCCGTTCTGCATGTGGGGCGCGCGTCGTGCAGGGAGGGGGAGATCTTTCCACACATTCCCTCTTCCCAAGGCGGAATAAATCCCCTATTTGGCTTCTCTCGCACAAAATCCGAATCAGCGCCCCCGGGCGACCTGACGGCTTTTTGCGCTTTGAGCTCCGAGGTCTGGCCCTAGGCCCTTAGGTCAGACGAGGGAGCGCTCCGCTGAAACAGGCGGGGCAAGCCCAGCATCCGGCGCCCCCATGGCGCACAAGGGCGGATGCGTGGACAAACTCCGCGCAAGGTCCGTCCGACCTTCGCGTTCAGGGACACATAAATGGCGCACACCTTCACCGGCAAGAAGCGGATCCGCAAGTCTTTCGGCCGCATTCCCGAAGCCGTGACCATGCCGAACCTGATCGAGGTTCAGCGGTCCTCCTATGAGCAGTTCCTGCAACGCGACGTCCGCCCGGCGGACCGCAATGGCGATGGGCTCGAGGCGGTCTTCAAGTCGGTGTTCCCGATCAAGGACTTCAACGAGCGCGCGGTCCTGGAGTACGTGTCCTACGAGTTCGAGGACCCCAAGTACGACGTGGAGGAGTGCATCCAGCGGGACATGACCTTCGCGGCCCCGCTGAAGGTGAAGCTGCGCCTGATCGTGTTTGAAAATGATGAGGAAACCGGCGCCCGATCGGTGAAGGACATCAAGGAGCAGGACGTCTACATGGGCGACATTCCGCTCATGACCGACAAGGGCACCTTCATCGTCAACGGCACCGAGCGCGTCATCGTCTCGCAGATGCACCGGTCCCCCGGCGTGTTCTTCGACCACGACAAGGGCAAGACCCACGCGTCCGGCAAGCTCCTGTTCGCCGCCCGGGTGATCCCGTACCGCGGCTCGTGGCTCGACTTCGAGTTCGACGCCAAGGACATCGTCTATGTGCGCAT
>CAINOV010000123.1 GCA_903851655.1 uncultured Caulobacterales bacterium | reverse complement strand
CTGGCGAAGAGCCCGGACCAGTTCGCCAGGGTGAAGGCCAATCCCGCCCTGATCCCCGGCCTGGTGGAGGAAAGCATCCGCTGGGTGACCCCGGTGAAGCACTTCATGCGCAGCGCCACGGAGGACACCGAGCTGGCGGGCCAGAAGATCGCCAGGGGGGACTGGATGATGCTCAGCTATCCCTCCGGCAACCGGGACGAGGCGGCGTTTGCCGATCCCTACCGCTTCGACGTGGAGCGGTCGCAGAACAAGCACGTGGCCTTCGGCTATGGCGCCCATGTGTGCCTGGGCCAGCACCTGGCGCGGATGGAGATGCGCATCCTGTGGGAAGAACTGCTGCCAAGACTGGACAGCGTGACCCTGGACGGCGAACCTAGGAACATGGTCTCCAACTTCGTGTGCGGCCCCAAGACCGTGCCGATCCGCTTCGAGATGCACTGACGCCGCTTCGGCGGCCGCCCGCTCCGCGTAAAAGTCCCGCCACAGAGCAGGGACGGCGCGGGCCGCGGGTTCTGGGAGGACGAATGGACAGACGCCTGCTCGCGCCCGACCCGGCGCAGATCGATCCCGACTGGATGACCGTCGCCCTGCGCCGCAACGGCCTGCTGGGCCTCGGCGGCTGCGTGACCGACGTGGCGGCCAAAGGCGTGGGCAACGGCCTGGTGGGGGACAGCTTCCGCTTCGCCCTGACCTATGACGGCGAGGCCGGCGGCGCGCCGGCCAGCGTGGTGGGCAAGTTCCCGGCCCGGGACCCGGCCAGCCGCCGGTCCGGCACGGACCACATGCTCTATATCCGCGAGGTGTCCTTCTACCGCGAGCTGGCGAAGACCGTGGCGATCCACGTCCCCCGGGCCCTGGTGGCGGAGATCGATCCGGCCACGGACGACTTCACCCTGATCTTCGACGACCTGGCTCCGGCCCGGCAGGGGGACCAGCTGGCCGGCTGCTCCCTCGCGGACGCGCAGACGGCCATGGGCGAGGCCGCCGCCCTGCACGCGCCCCGCTGGGGGGATGCGTCCCTGCTGGAGATCGACTGGCTGGCCATCCGGCCGCAGCAGCTGTCGGGCATGGTCACCGAGCAGCTGCCGGCCATCATCGGCCTGTTCGCGGACCGCTACGCCGGCGTGCTGGAGCCGGAATTCATGGCCCTGGTGCAGCGCCTGCCCGAGACCCTGATCGCCCAGCGGACGGCGGCGAACCCGGCGCCGATCACCGTTCAGCATGCGGACTATCGCCTGGACAACATCATGTTCGAGGTGCAGGACGGCCGCCGCCCCATGGCCACCCTGGACTGGCAGACGGTGACCGTGGGCGCCGGCGCCACCGACGTGGCCTATTTCCTGTCCGCTGGCGTCGACCCGCCCCTGCGCCGGGACCACGAGCGCGACCTGGTGGCCGTCTACCATTCCGAACTGGTCCGCCGGGGGGTCACCGGCTATGACCGGGAGGCCTGCTGGACCGATTATCGCCGCTTCGCCACCCATGGCATATTGATGGGCGTGTTCTCCGCCCTGTCGGTGGAGCGGACCGAGCGCGGCGACGCCCTGTTCCTGAAGATGACCCGCGGCGCCTGCGAACAGGCGCTGGACCTCGACACCTTTTCCTTCTGGGGAACCTGACCCCCGTGCGCCTCCAACCCCTTGCCTGACCTGACGTAAGCCCGGTAAGCCGCCGCCAAACCCGAGGAGATCCTTCGATGTCTGAAGCCTATATCGTCGCCGCCACCCGCACCGCCGGAGGCCGCAAGGGCGGCCGCGCCAGCGGCTGGCACCCCGCCGACCTGGCCGGCGAGATCCTGAACAGCCTCGTCGACCGCACCGGCGCCGACCCGGCCCTGATCGAGGACGTGATCATGGGCTGCGTCGGCCAGGGGGGCGAGCAGTCCACCAACATCGCCCGCGGCGCCGTGCTGGCCTCGAAGCTGCCGGAAAGCGTGCCCGCCACCTCCGTGGACCGGCAGTGCGGCTCGTCGCAGCAGGCCATCCACTTCGCCGCCGCCACCGTCATGTCCGGCCAGATGGACGTGGTCATCGCCGCCGGCGTGGAGAGCATGAGCCGCGTGCCCATGGGCAGCCCCACCATCCTGGCCCTCAAGGCCGGCCAGGGCCACCCCATGAGCCCCCGCCAGCAGGACCGCTATCCCGGCATCCAGTTCAGCCAGTTCATGGGTGCGGAGATGATCGCCAAGAAGTACGGCATGACCCGGGAGCAGCTGGACCAGTTCGGCTATGAGAGCCACCAGAAGGCCATCGCCGCGACGAAGTCCGGGGCCTTCGACGCCGAGATCACCGGCATCGAGATCACGATGCCCGACGGCTCCAAGGAGATCCACAAGGTCGACGAGGGCATCCGCTTCGACGTCACCCGGGAGGGCATGGCCAATGTGAAGATCCTGCAGGAGAACGGGGTGATCACCGCCGCCACCTCCAGCCAGATCTGCGACGGCGCGGCCGGCGTGATGATCGTCAACGAGCGGGGCCTGAAGGCCCTGGGCGTGGAGCCCATCGCCGCCATCCGCCACATGACCGTCACCGGCGGCGACCCGGTGGTGATGCTGGAAGAGCCCCTGTTCGGCACGGAAAAGGCCCTGAAGCGCTCCGG
>CAINOV010000122.1 GCA_903851655.1 uncultured Caulobacterales bacterium | reverse complement strand
TGATCTTCCAGCGGACGTCCCTGGCGGGAATCAGCCGGGCCGCGCGCTCATAGGCGGTCAGCACATGATCGATGGCCACGTCGCCATTGGCGTGGCAGTTCGGCCGGATTCCGGCCCGCAGGACGCGCTCCACCCACGCGTACAGATCCTCCTGGCTCTGGGTGACATTGCCCCGATAGCCGTTGGCGGCGCCGGGAAACGGCCGGCTCATGGCCATGGTCCGCTCCGACAGGGAGCCATCGGCCCCATGCTCGAACGAGGCGCCGATCCGCAGCCATTCGTCGCCGAAGCCGGTGCGGACCCCGGCGCGGATCAGCGTGTCGAGCGTCGTCTCGTCGGCCTCGTAGCTCACCCGGTGCCGCAGGCGGCCCTGCTCCCGCAGCCGCATCAGCGCGTCCAGTGACCCGCCTTCGTGGCACACCCCCGTCAGGCCCGAACGGGCATAGAGGGCGGACATGTGGGCCTGACCCTCCAGCGCCCGGCGATCCCGCTCCTCCGCTGTGAACACCGGCCGCTGGCCGACGGACTCGAAGCGATCCACGGCCCGGTCGGTGACGCGGCCGTTCAGGCTGCCGTCGGGAAACCGGTCGAAGGTGCCGCCATAGGGATTGGCCGTCTCCCGCGTGATTCCGGCCAGCTCGAGGGCCTTGCTGTTGTAGTAGACCGTGTGCCCGCCCCGGTGGTGGACCGCGACCGGATGCTCCGTCGAGACCCTGTCAAGGTCGTGGACGTTGATGGCCCGGCCGTCCCGGACCTTGGTGTCGTCATAGAAATAGCCGTCGATCCAGAAGCCCGGCGGCGTGGTCGCCGCCCGGGCCTTCAGCTTGTCGATGATGCTGGCCAGGGTGACGAACTCCACCTCGAAGGGGTTGCCAACCAGCACCTCGTAGAGCAGCTGCTCGCCCTCCGGATGGTTGTGGGCGTCGATGAAGCCCGGGGTCACGGTCAGGCCCGCCGCATCGAAGACCTGAGTCCGGGGACCGGCCATGGCCCGGATGTCCGCGGTGGTTCCCACCGCCACGAAGCGGTCGCCGAGGATGGCGAAGGCCTCCGCCTGCGGCTGGGCGTCGTCCACGGTCCAGACCCGGGCGTTGATGACGATGCGGTCGGGCGCCAGCGGCGCGGCCATCGCCCGGGTGGCGCCGAGGGCGGCGACCCCACCCGCCGAGCCCCATTGCAGGACGCGCCTGCGTCCAAGTCCATCCGACATGGAACGTCCCCCCGACCTGATCACCCTCCTGTCACGCTACAGAGGCCGGCGCCGGTCGGACAAGCGAAACCTGCGCCGGGGACGGAGACCGGCGGCCGTCGCGGGCTTCATCCCCCGCCCCTCGTGTCACCCGCCCTTCAGCAGCACCGCCACGGCGGCCTCGAGCTGGGCGTCATGGCCGGTCTCGCTCTCGCCCAGGGGCCGTTCCACCGTGATGTCGACGGGGCGGGGATGGCCTTCCATGTCCTCGCCGGAGGTCGTCTGGATACGGGTGCCAGGCACCCGGACCACGGAGCCGTCGATCAGCTCCCGCCCGCCGGTGAAGATGATCCAGCCCGCCGTCGGAACGCCCACGACCTTGCCAAGGCCCAGGGCGCGATAGCCCTCGGTGAAGTCCTCCGCGTCCGACAGGGACGACTCGTTGACCACCAGCACCGTGGGCAGGCCCAGCGCCCTCTGCCCCAGCGCCTGTCGGCTGGGCACCGGGACCCCGTCGCGAGGCGTCATCACCAGGTAGTTGCGCCGCGCCAGCACATCCAGCGCATAGCCGTTCACATAGCCGCCGTTGTTGTTGCGGATGTCGATGACCACGCCCTGCTTGCCCTGGTTCTCGGCGTCGAGGTCGAGATAGAGCTGCGCCAGGCTGCCGTCGGACATGTCGGCCATGTGCGCATAGCCCAGCTTGCCGCCGGAGATCCGGTCCACATAGGCGCGTCGTCCCTCCACCCACTGGCGATAGACCAGGGCCGAGGCGGCGGCGGCGGACACCGGCCGCACCACCACCTCCCGCGGCGGCGCGCCGGGGGTGGCCACGGTCAGCACCGTGCGCCGGTCGATCTGGTCGAGGAGCAGCCGGTCCAGGTTCACCCCCGGCGCCAGGGCCTGGCCATTGACCGCCAGCAGCACATCACCCCGCTTGATCGAGCCTTCGATCGCCGCCGGGCCGAGCGCGATCACCTCACGAACGATCAGACCCTTGCCGGCCTCATAGGCGCCGCGCTCGAACCGCAGGCCCAGATCGCCCACCCGCAGGGCGGGCGCGCCGCCGCCGTTGATCCCGGAATGGGAGGCGTCGAGCTCGCCGATCAGCAGGTTGATGTCCCGGCGCAGCTCGTCCGGCGTGGCGGCGCCCTCGATATAGGGCGTCCAGGCCTCCCGCAGGGCGGCCCAGTCGCGCCCGTGGAAGCTGGCGTCGAAATAGCGCTTGTTGAGGGTCGACCAGGCCTCGTCGAACACCGCGCGCTTCTCGGATTCGAAATCGATGGTCAGGTCCGCGGCGATGGCGACGGGCTTGGGCCGCGGCGTCTCGAGGGGGGTCGAGGTGACCACGCCGCCCTCCAGATAGAACACCTCCTTCGAGTCCGGGGTGAAGGCGATGTCGGCCTTGCGCTTGGCGGTGGAGGTCAGCTGGCGCGCCGTCGGCGGCTCCTTGGCCAGGGGGTCCAGATCATAGCTGTAGAGATTGTCCTGCCCCGCCACCCGGGCGCGGAACACCAGGGTCTTGCCGTCGGGGGTGATGTGCGGATCCTCCGCCGGCAGGCCGATGGGCAGGGGAACGGCCCGCTGGCGAAGACCGTCGAACAGGATCCGGACCGGCTCCGGGGGCCTGGACGGCTTGGCGACCTTGGCCTCGTCGGCGTCGGCCGGCTTGGCGGCCGGGGCGTCGGCGGTCTTGCGGTCCGGAACGGCGGTGTCCGTCGTCGCCGGCTTGCTGGCCGGCGGCGGCTCGCCGGGCTTGAACAGGTCGTGGAACACGTCCTCGCGGAACCGGGTCGCCCGGGGGACGAGATCGATCCGCACCAGGGTCGGCGCCTCGCTCCGCTGGGCGGAGGACAGGTAGATCGACTTTCCGTCGGGGGTCCAGGCGGCGCCCAGGATCTCCCCATTGCCGAGGAAACTGATCGGGCGCGCCTCCCCGCCCCGGGTGTCCGCCACCCACAGATTGCCGAACGCCTTGTGGTCGGAGGCGGCGAAGGCCACCCAGCGGCTGTCCGGCGACCAGACGGGGTCAAGGGACTCGACCCGGCCGCTGAAGGCAACCCGGTCCTGACGCTCCCCCGCCAGATCGAGGATGCGCACCTCGCGGTCGTCCGCCAGATAGGCGAGCCGCTTGCCGTCCGGGGCGTAGGCCGGGGCGTCGAGCGCGCCCTGCCCCGCCGCCAGCCGGCGGGACTGGCCGGTGGCGAAGTCATATTCCTCGATCTGGGTGTCCACCCCCTGCTCGGCGACGAAGGCGATCCGGCGGCTGTCCGGCGACCAGACGATCCGGCGGGCCGCGCCGGGGGTGCGGGTCAGCCGCTGGGCGGGACCGCCATCCTTGGTCGAGGCGGCGAAGATCTGGCCGTGGGTCGTGAAGGCCACCTTCCGGCCGTCGGGGGACACCGCCATCTCGGTGAAGCTGGTCTCCACCGCATGGCGCTCCCCCGGGGCTGCGGGGGCGCCGCGCAGGGTGATCGGCAAAGCCGCCGCCTTGCCCGTCGCGGGGTCGTAGGTCCAGACGCCGAAGTTCCGCTCGAAGGCGATCAGGTCGCCGCCGCCGATGGAGGGCCACAGGACACGACCGTCATGGAACCGGGTCAGCTCCACCGGCGCGCCGCCGCCCACGGGAACCCGCCAGAGGTTCTCGTTCCCGTCCTGATCGCTCATCAGATAGAGCGCGGCGCCGTCCCGCGACCACATGGGCCAGGCGTGCTTGGCGTCGGCGGGCAGCAGCCGGCGATAGGCGGCGCCGTCCACGGGCTTGAGCCACACCTCGGTCTCGTCGATGTGCGAATGGCCGTGGCGCCACCACTGCTGGTTGGAAATGCCCCGGGCCACCAGGGCGAGGGTCTGGCCGTCGGGGGACGGCGCGGACTCGAATTCGTTGAGATAGGTCTGCGCGCTCACCTCCAGGGGCGTGCCGCCGCTGGCCCGCACGCGGAAGATGTCCCCCTGCCGCTGGACGTCGTTGCGGGTCGAGGTGAAGTAGATCCAGGTCCCGTCCGGGGACCAGCCGTCCAGGGTCTCGCCGGTGTCGGACCAGGTCACACGGCTGACCTTCCCCGTGGCCAGGGTCAGGACATAGATGCTGTTCGGCCCGTCGCGGGTGGACTGGAAGGCCAGCCGCGTCCCGTCCGGCGAATAGAGGGGCCGGGAGTCGGTCGCGGGATTGGACACGAGCAGATGGGCGACGCCGCCCGTCGACGGGACCGTCCAGATGTCGCCCCCGGACACGAAGGCGATCTCCTTGCCGTCGGGAGACACCGCCGGCTGGGCCAGGGACGGACGCGGCTCGGCCGCCGCGGGGCCGGCCCCGGCCAGAACGCCCGCCAGAACCCCGATCGCGGCCGCCGCCGCCGCAACAGACCCACGCGCCATCACTCCACCCCCTGCGACCCAAAGATGAAAAAGCGTAACATGTCTTGCGCGAAGGGGAATACGGGCGCCGCCGGCATCGGCGACGCCGCTGGCCAAACCCGCCCCACGACCCCATGTCCGGTTGGCGAGACCCGCCACCGGAGGCCCCATGTCCCTATCCGACCCCCACACCCGCTTCCCCCTCGGCCGCCGCGCGGTCCGGCGGATGGGCTATGGCGCCATGCAGTTGGCCGGCCCGGGGGTCTTCGGCCCGCCGAAGGACCCGGACGCGGCGCGGGCGGTGCTGCGCGCCGCCGTGGCCGCCGGCGTCGACCACATCGACACCAGCGACTTCTACGGTCCCCATGTCACCAACCAGCTGATCCGCGAGGCCCTGTCGCCCTATCCCGACGAGCTGGTGATCGTCACCAAGCTGGGCGCCCGGCGGGGCGAGGACGCGTCCTGGAACCCGGCCTTCTCTCCGGAGGCCCTGACCCAGGCGGTGCACGACAATCTGAGAAACCTGCAGCTGGACGTGCTGGACGTGGTGAACCTGCGGGCCATGTTCAGCGTCCACGGCCCGGCGGAGGGCTCCATCGCCGCGCCGCTGACCGTGCTGGCGGAGCTGCAGGCCAAGGGGCTGATCCGCCACGTCGGCCTGTCCAACGTGACCCCGACCCAGATCGCCGAGGGCCGGTCCATCTGCCCGATCGTGTGCGTCCAGAACCACTACAATATCGCCCACCGGGGCGATGACGCCCTGATCGACCAGCTGGCGCAGGACGGGATCGCCTATGTTCCGTATTTCCCCCTGGGGGGCTTCTCGCCCCTGCAGGACGCCCAGCTGGACGCGGTCGCCGCGCGCCTCGGCGTCACGCCGATGCAGCTGGCCCTGGCCTGGCTGCTACACCGCAGCCCCAACATCCTGCTGATCCCCGGCACCTCGTCCCTCGGACATCTGCACGAGAACCTGGCCGCCGCCGAGCTGAAACTGGATGCGGACACGCTGGCCGCGCTGGACAGGATCGCGGACTGACCTAGGCTGTACGCAACGCCGCCCCGCTCGGAACGGGACGCCAGCCAGGGAAGGAAGCCGCCATGAAGGCCGCAGTCTATTACGAGAACGGTTCGCCGGACGTCCTGAAGTACGAGGAGGTTCCCGACCCCGTCTGCCATCCCAAGGGCGTCATCATCCGCGTCTCCGCCGTCAGCATCGAGGGCGGCGACACCCTGAACCGCTGGCGGGGGCCGCTGGTGCGCCATCCGCACATCGTCGGCTATCAGGCGGCGGGCCAGATCGTCGAGGTGGGGGCCGAGGTCACGCACCTCAAGGTCGGCCAGTGGGTGGCCACGGTGGACGGCTTCGGCAGCCATGCGGAGCTGCGCCCCGTGCCCGCCCGCAACTGCTGGCCGATTCCGGACGGCTTCGACCCCCGGCTGGCCTCGGTGATTCCGGTGGCCTTCGGCACGGCCCATGACTGCCTGTTCGAATTCGGCCGGCTGAAGGCGGGGGAGACGGTCCTCGTCCAGGCGGGCGCCAGCGGCGTGGGTCTGGCGGCGATCCAGCTGGCCAAGCGCGCCGGCGCCACGGTGCTGGCGACCGCGTCCAGCGACGAGCGGCTGGCGCGCCTGAAGGCCTACGGCCTCGACCACGGCATCAACTACCGCACCCACTCGGTGCCGGAGAGCGTGATGAAGCTGACCGACAACAAGGGCGTGAACCTGGTGGTGGACAGTGTCGGCGGGCCGACCCTGCAGGGCTCGATCCTGTCCCTGGGCTATCGCGGCCGGGTGTCCATGGTCGGCCAGGCGGGACGCGAGCCCATGACCGTGGACGTGGGCAGCCTGATGGGCGGCAACCGCTCCCTCAGCGGCGTGTTCCTGGGGGCGGAGATCATGACCGACCGCGCCCATGACATGATCCAGACCCTGATCGACGACGCCGCGCGGGGCGCCTTCCAGGTGGTCATCGACCGGGAGTTCCCCCTGTCCGAGGCCGCCGCCGCCCATGCCTATATCGAGAGCCGCGCGG
This sequence comes from uncultured Caulobacterales bacterium, assembly GCA_903851655.1. Classification (GTDB taxonomy): domain Bacteria; phylum Pseudomonadota; class Alphaproteobacteria; order Caulobacterales; family Caulobacteraceae; genus CAIMFV01. Next base: position 11,127 of record CAINOV010000122.1, on the reverse strand, counting down.
CGGTGGGCCGGGTGCTGCTGATCCCCTGATCCGGAGGCGCACACCCGTTCCACAGGGTTAATAGAACGCTAACGAATTCATTAGGGTTCTATTCAATCGCTTGGAAGCTTTCCTGCGTCAGGATATCCGCCACGTGACGGGGTGCGCCCCGCCGATGTTGACGCCGGTCTTCGTCGCCCGGGGCGCCCGGTCATCCACAGCGCCAACGATCGACCGGACGCCGGCGTCCCCGAGCCAGGCGCCGTCGATGTCCGACAGGGACAGCTTCAGCCGGCGGGCATAGGCGCCATCGGCGTTGCGCCAGCTGAGATAGAGGAACCGCCCGGACGGCGGACCGTGGGCGAAGGCCCCGGACAGGACCGGCCGGCCATCGGACCCGCGCCGCACCTCGAGCCTCAGCGCGAAGAGCCTCCCGCCCGGGCGCGGCGCTCCGGCGTGCAGGCCCCCGTCCCGGTCCTGCAGGCCGAAGTCGGCGGCGCCCCCCGACCAGACGACGGGCCCCTGGCCCAGATAGCAGATCTGCAGATCGATCTCGGCGGGGGGCGGCATGGATGCGTCCTGGCTCGGCGGGGGGACGCCAGTCTAGCAGGCCGAGACCCGGGCGAAAGACTGCGCTAGGGTCCCTGCCACACCTGCGCCGCGGGGGCGCGGTCCAGACTCACGCAGGAACCATGCCGGACCTCGACTACATACCGGTGATCGACATCGACGGCCTGCGGCGCCGGGACCCTGGCCGCACCGCACAGGTGGCCGAGCAGGTGGGGCGGGCCTTCTCCCTGTCCGGCTTCTGCTACATCCGCAACCACGGGGTAGATGACCGGATCATCGCCGACGCCGCCCGCGCGGCCATGGCCTTCTTCCGCCAGCCCCTCGAAGAGAAGCTGAAGGCCGCGCCGAGGGAGTCGGTCCGGGGCTTCAACGCCATCGGCCGCACCAAGATGGCCGGGGCCGCGAACCCCGATCACAAGGAGTATTTCCAGATCGGGCTGGAGCTGCCCCGGGACGATCCGGCGGTGCTGGCCGGCCAGCCCCTGCGCGGCCCCAACCAGTGGCCGGAGGGGGATCCGGAGTTCCGCCGGGCCCTGACCGGCTATTTCGACGCCATCGCCGCCTGCGGCCAGGACTTCCTGCGGGCCGTGGCCCTGTCCCTGGGCGCGGAGGCGGACTTCTTTGCGGACAAGTACGACAAGCCGCTGCAACGCACCCAGTGCGTCTATTATCCGCCGCACCCGCCAAAGCGCGAGGACGGCAGCGAGGGGGAGCTGTTCGGCGTGGCGCCGCACACCGACTATGGCTGCGTGACGCTGCTGTGGCAGGACGATGTGGGGGGGTTGGAGGTGCAGGACCGTTCCGCCGGGACCTGGATCCCGGCGCCGCCCGTGCCCGGCGCCCTGGTGGTCAACATCGGCGACCTTCTGGCCCGGTGGTCCAACGACCGCTACCGCTCCACCCTGCACCGGGTCACCAACCGCTCGGGGCGGGAGCGGCTGTCCATCGCCACCTTCTACGATCCCGACTATACGGCGCCGGTGGACGCGGCGGCGCTGGACCCGGGGCCGGGCCGCACGACGGTTTACCCGCCGACCACGGCGGGCGCCTACATCATGGGACGGATCAACGCCTCCCAGGCACACCGGACCGACGCCGCGCCGCCGGCCGACGCGCCCGCGGGGAGCCTCGCCTGAAGATCGGGGCCTGGATCTTGGCGCCTAGAGGTTGGCGCGCTGCGCCATCTCCAGCGCGATCCAGCCGATCGCCGCCCAGGTCAAGGCCGCCACGGCGAGGATGAACGCCCCCGCCCCGGCCGCCGAAAACACCTTCTGGCCGCGCCCACGCGCAGCTCCGCCGTTGAATCCGCCCATGGTTTCCTCCGCGACCCGGGCGTCGCGTGGGTGCGCGGCGCCGTCAAGGATCGGTCGCTGTAAGCAGGATGAAGACCCGCCCCGCACCGTTTCCGCAGAAATCCTGAACCTCGAAAGACCGCTCATCAAGGGGTTTTCAGGTCAAATTAACCCTGAACCCCGAAAAACGCCGCCCTGCGCGTAACTTGCCTTTGATAAGTTTGCGCCGGCCTCAGCCGCCGAGTCCGTTTGTCAGATCCGGGACCGCCGATTCGACGCCCTGCAGGGCCGGGCTGGCCTCCGCGGCGTCGAAGCCGGCCAGGATCCGGGCGAATCTATCCTCCACCGCGCCGCGCATGTTGGGGTGGGTGAAGATGTAGAGCTCGTCGTTCAGGATCGCCTCGCGCACCCGCTCCCCCACCCGGGCGGGGTCGATGCCGCCCTGGACCAGCGCCGAGGCCACGCCCAGCTCCACCTCTCCCGGCCCGCCGAAGCGGTCGGGGCGGTTGCGAGCGGACTTGTCGATATTGGTGCGCACGAAGCCGGGGCAGAGGACGCCGACGCCGATATTCTCCGGCGCCAGCTGGGCGCGCCAGCCCTCGGACAGGGCCACCACGGCGAACTTGGTGGCGCAATAGGGCTCCATCCCCGGGGGAGAGACCATGCCGGCCATGGAGGCGGTGTTGACCACGAAGCCCCCCTCCCCGTGGCTGCGGATCAGGGGCAGGAAGGTCTCCATGCCATAGACCACGCCCATCAGATTGACCTCGACCACCCAGTCCCAGTCCGCCGGCTTCACGTCGCTGATGGCCCCGCCGCCGCCGACGCCGGCGTTGTTGCAGACCACATGGACCTTGCCGAAGGCCTCGATGGTGCGCTGGGCCGCCGCCTCGACCGCGCTGCGGACGGACACGTCGCAAAGCACCGAGGCGGCGCGGATCTGACGCTCCTCAAGCCCGCGGACGGCGGCCGCCAGGGCTTCGGCCTCGATGTCGGCCAGCATCACCGACATGCCCGCCTCGCCGAAGGCGTGGGCCATGGCCAGCCCGATGCCGCTGGCGCCGCCGGTGATGAAGGCCGTCTTGCCCTTGAGGTCGCGCATGCTTGAGTCTCCTGGTCCCTGGTCGTGTCTGTTGTGTTGGCCTGCGGCTCAGTACCGCCAGCTGGTCAGGTCCGCGCCAGCCGGAGCGGTCGCCGCGATCCGGGCGAGGATCTTCGGCAGGTACTGGAAATTGTAGTGCAGACGGGAATAGGCGTTGGGCTGGGTCGGATCACCGTTCCAGCAGTGCTCCGCCCGGTCGCCATAGGCCACCTCGCCCCCATAGGCGGGCTTGAGGGACTCCAGCCGCTCCTGGGCGAAATAGACGCTGTCGGTGAGGTAGTAGTTGTCGCCATTGCCCACATAGACGTGGATCTTGCCCTGCAGCTTGGGGGCCAGGGTCGGCCAGTCCCGGGCGATGATCGCCGACAGGTCATAGTGCTCCCGCCAGTAGGCGGCGACCTCGTGGTCGATCTTGCCGGTCAGCTTGTCGAGGACCGGCTTGGGATAGCCGTCGGCGCCCGGCGGGCTGAACACCGCCGTCCAGATGTCGTACTGCTGGCCGGAGCGGCCGTGGTCGCCTTGCACCAGCTCCATGTAGTTCATGTCCCGCTGGGTGCCGGTCACCTCCCCCAGATAGTTGCGGAAGCCCGGCCGCTCGACGCTGGAGGCCTCGCCCTTCAGCGCATAGGCGTTGTCGTCGTCATAGAGGTGGACGAGGGTGTAGGCCCGGAAGTCGATGGGGTCCGGGCAGGCGGCGAAGGCGCCGTTGTACATGTCCGGGTAGAAGACCTGGGTGGCCAGCGCCTCCCAGCCGCCGGTGGAGCCGCCATAGGTGAAGCGCGCCCAGCCCTGGGCAAGGCCGCGGAACCGCTTCTCGATCTCCGGGATCAGCTCCTTGTTGATGGCGTCGCCATAGGGGCCGAGATTGGCGGAGTTCACCGCATAGCTGTCGTCGAAATACGGGGTGGGGTGGGCGATCTCCACCACCAGGAATCGGGGAAAGTCCTTCGATATCCATTTCTGGTAGAAGGCGTAGGCCTCCTGCTGCTCGATCCGGTTATAGCCCTCCAGGTGGAAGCGGGGGGAATACACCGGCTTCAGGTTCGGGTCCGGCGGGGTGGTGCGGAACCCGGAAATGTCGTCCGGGAAGTGGCCGTGGAAGACCATCAGCGGGAAGTGGGCGTCCTTGTGCTGGTCATAACCCGCCGGCAGCAGCACATGGGCGCCGATATAGACGTCCCGGCCCCAGAACTTGGACAGCAGCGCGCTCTTGATGCGGATGTGGCGGACGAACTCGGTGTCCGGCTTGCTGGGGATCGGCGGGATCACCTGATCCAGCACGAGCGCGATCTGCTGGGGATGGGCCGGGTCGATATGCACCTTCACCGGCTGGGAATAGAGGTTGCCGGGCTTCAGCTGCCATTGCTGGCCCTCCCCCTGGTCCGGGGGCAGCTTCAGCACGCGGCCATCCGCCAGGTGGAAGGTCTCGTAGCGGTTCAGCACCGCCTGGACCAGATAGTCCCCCTCCGGCAGGGCGGACAGCTTGCGCGCGGGCCAGCCGAACGACCGGTCGTCCAGCACCACCTCGGCCCCGGGGGCCAGACCGTCCACGGTCTCGCCGAACATGTAGGGCGCGTCCAGGGGCGCATTGGGCGCCACGTGGCTCTTGGGCTCCCGGGTCAGGTCACGGCTCAGCAGCAGGATCACCCGGCCGTCGAGGGGCGTGCGGCTGGCGGCCGCGGGGGTGCGGATGCTGACGGTCGGTCCCGAGGCGGGCGTCGCCGACATCGTCTCGGCGCGGCCCGGGGCCGGTCCGGCCGCCACCACCGTGATCACGGCCGCAACCGCCGCCGCCCATTGTCCGAACCGCATGACTCTCCCCCCGGCAAAGCCTGCACTCTGCGGCGTCGCGCCCGCCGCGGCAAGCGGGTTGCCGCGCCGGCGGGTGGCGCATGGCGCCTTGACGATCGCCGCGCAAACGCATCGACTGAGGCGACCACGCCCTGTCCGTCCTGTCCGGAGACCCGCTTGACCCGTCTGTTTCTGTCCGCCGCCGCTGCGGCGCTGTTGATCGCCTCCGGGGCGCACGCCCAGACCGCCGCGCCGGCGAAGCCCACCTCCGCCGAGGCCGTCGCCTTCGTCGCCGCCGCGGAAAAGGCTCTGGCCGAGGAAAGCGTCTACGCCCAGAAGGCGGACTGGGTGCAGGAGACCTACATCACCCCGGACACCAACTTCCTCACCGCCAAGGCGGGGGCGGAATTCGCCGACCTGTCCACCCGCTACGCCAAGGAGGCCGCGCGCTTCGACGGGGTGGCGACGGACCCGGTGACCCGGCGCAAGCTGATGCTGCTGAAGAACGGCCTGGTGCTGGCGGCGCCCGACCGCCCCGGCGCGGCGCAGGAGATGGCCGATATCGAGGCCCGGCTCTCCACCCTCTACTCGTCCGGAACGGCGGTGGTCGACGGCAAGACCCTGCACCTCGAGGACCTCGAGGATGCGCTGGCCACCACCCGCGACCCGGCCCGGGCGAAGGAGATCTGGGAAAACTGGCGCCGCGTGTCGCCGCCGATGAAGGCCGACTATGTGCGGCTGACGGCCCTGGCCAACGAGGGCGCCCGCAATGTGGGCTATGCGGATTCCGGCGCCCTGTGGCGGGCAGGCTATGACATGACCCCGGACGAGTTCGCCGCCCTGACCGACCGGCTGTGGGGGCAGGTGAAGCCCCTGTACCAGAACCTGCACTGCTATGTGCGGGCCAAGCTGAACGCCCGCTATGGCGACCAGGTCCAGCCGAAGACCGGGCCGATCCGCGCCGACCTGACCGGCAACATGTGGGGCCAGCAGTGGGGCAACATCTATGACGTGGTCGCCCCGGCCAACAGCCCGGGCATGGGCTATGACCTGACCAAGGCCCTGGAATCCCACGGCTATGACCCGGTGAAAATGGTCAGGACGGCGGAGAACTTCTACATCTCCCTGGGCTTCGCCCCCTGGCCCCAGACCTTCTGGGAGCGGTCGATGATCGTGCGCCCGAGGGACCGGGAGGTGCAGTGCCACGCCTCGGCCTGGGACGTGGACAACAAGGAGGACATCCGCCTCAAGGCCTGCGTCCACGTGAACGCCGACGACTTCTTCACCGTGCACCACGAGCTGGGCCACAACCTCTATCAGCGGGCCTACAAGGACCAGCCCTTCCTGTTCGAGAACGGGGCCAATGACGGATTCCACGAGGCCATCGGCGACTTCGCCGGGCTGAACGCCCTCACCCCCGGCTATCTGAAGCAGCTGGGCCTGATCGACACCGTGCCGGGGCCGGAGGCGGACATCCCCTACCTGCTGCGGGTGGCCATGGACGGGGTGGCCTTCCTGCCCTTCGGCCTCCTGGTGGACAAGTGGCGCTGGGAGGTGTTCTCCGGCCAGGTGACGCCGGAGCACTACAACGACGCCTGGTGGGCGCTGGTGAAGCAGTACCAGGGCCTGGTCCCGCCGGGACCGCGACCGGATGACGCCTTCGATCCGGGGGCGAAGAACCACGTGGCCACCTCGGTGCCCTATGCCCGCTATTTCCTGGCCCGCATTTACGAGTACCAGTTCTACCGCGCCGCCTGCCGTCAGGCGGGATGGAAGGGACCGCTGAACCGCTGCTCGGTCTATGGCGACAAGGCCGTGGGCGCGAAGTTCGCCAAGATGCTGGAAATGGGCCAGTCCCGCCCCTGGCCCGAGGCGCTGGAGGCCTTCACCGGCGAGAAGACCATCGACGCCAGCGCCATGGCGGAATATTTCGCGCCGCTGAACGCCTGGCTGACCGTGCAGAACAAGGGCCAGACCTGCGGCTGGAAGGACTGACCATGGCCCCGACCCTGACCTATGACGAGGTGGTGCTGGGCCGCCGCAGCATCCGCGGCTTCAAGCCCGATCCCGTTCCGCCGGCCCTGATCCGCGAGGTGTTGGCCCTGGCCCTGCGCGCGCCCTCGTCCCTGAACACGCAGCCGTGGAACTTCCACGTGGTGGCCGGCGCGCCCCTGGACCGCATCCGGGCGGGCAACACCGAGCGCAACCTGGCCGGCGTGCCCCACTCCCGCGAGTTCCGCACCCAGGGCGAGTACGCCGGCGTGCATCGGGAGCGGCAGGTGGAGATCGCCAAGCAGCTGTTCGGGGCCATGGGCATCGCGCGGGACGACAAGGACAAGCGCCTGGACTGGGTCCTGCGCGGCTTTCGCCAGTTCGACGCGCCGGTGTCCATCGTCGTCACCTACGACCGCGCCATCCACGGCAGCGACATCGGCCCTTTCGACTGCGGCGCGGTGACCAACGCCCTGGTCAACGCCGCCTGGTCCCGGGGGCTGGGCTGCGTGATCAACAGCCAGGGCATCATGCAGTCGCCGGTGGTGCGCGAGCATGCGGGCATCCCCGACGACCAGGTGATCATGATCTGCGTCGCCATGGGCTGGCCGGACGACAGCTTTCCCGCCAACGCCGTGGTGTCCCGCCGCAAGTCGGTGGACGAGGCCGCGGTGTTCGTGGGTTTTGACGGGGAAGACTGAGGCCTGCCGAAATTCCGGCTTGTCTGATCACCGCCCCCCCATAAGCTGGGCGGAGACAAGAACGAGAACCGGGAAACGCCATGCCTGAAGTGATCCTCGAGCCCGACCTGCCGATCATCGATCCGCATCATCACCTGTGGGACCTGACGCCCCTGCTGGCGGCCTTTCCGACGCCGGCGCATCCGTTCATCGAGGCCGTGGCCCGCACCCCCTATTACACCTTCCAGGAGCTGCGGGCCGACGCCACCGGCGGCCACAACGTCATCGGCACCGTGTTCATGGAGTGCGGCGCCTTCTACCGCGCCGCCGCTGCGCCGGAGCTGCGGGTGGTGGGCGAGGTGGAGTTCGTCAACGGCGTCGCCGCCCAGAGCGCCAGCGGCATCTATGGGGACTTCCGCGCCTGCGCCGCCATCATCGGCCATGCGGACATGACCCTGGGGGATGGCGCAAGGCCGGTGCTGGAGGCCCTGATCGCAGCCGGGGGCGGACGCTTCCGCGGCATCCGCCACCAGGGCGCCTGGGACGCCGATCCCGAGGTGCTGGGCCCGCCCTTCCACGCCGGACCGGGGCTTCTGGCCAGCGACGCCTTCCATGCGGGGTTCCGCCACCTGGCGCCGCTCGGCCTGACCTTCGACGCCTGGGTGTTGGAGCCGCAGCTGGGGGACGTGCTGGCGCTCGCCCGCAAGTTCCCGGACACGCCCATCGTGCTGGACCACTGCGGCACGCCCCTGAACATCGCCGGCTACCGCGGGACGCTCTGTGACACCTTTCCCCGTTGGAAGGCGTCGATCCAGGCCCTGGCCGCCTGCCCCAATGTGTCGGTGAAGCTTGGCGGGCTGGCCATGGCCTTCTGCGGCATGCCCGAACAGGGTCCCGAGGCGGGCCTGTCCTCGGAGGCCCTGGCCAGGCTCTGGGCGCCCTATGTGGAGACCTGCATCGAGGCCTTCGGCCCGGAACGGGGCATGTTCGAGAGCAACTATCCCGTGGACAAGTGGGGCGCCAGCTACGCCACCCTGTGGAACGCCTTCAAGCGCATCACCGCCGGCGCCTCTGCAGCCGAGAAGCGGGCCCTCTATGCCGGGACCGCGGCGCGGGTCTACGGGCTCGAAGCGCTGCTGGGTTAAGGGCGCCGCGGCGCGCCTTGCCATCGGCTGCGCCGGGCGCGACGATGGGGTCATCCTGTCCTGCTGGCCTCCGGAGTCGCCCCATGCCCCGTTGTGATCTGTTGCTCGGAGCGGCCTGCGCCGCCGCCCTCGCCCTGCCGGTCGCTGCTGGGGCGGCGGAGCCGGCCGCGCCGGCCGGGCCGGGACTGGTGGAAATCTACAAGACCCTGCATTCCCATCCCGGCCTGTCCCACCACGAGGAGACGGCCTCCACCGTGGTGGCGGAGGAGCTGCGTCGGGCGGGCTATGCGGTGACCGACCATGTGGGCGTCTATCCCGACGGCTCCCACGCCTATGGGGTGGTGGGGGTGCTGAAGAACGGGCCGGGGCCGACCCTCCTGATCCGCGCCGACATGGACGCCTTGCCGATCCTCGAGGAAACCGGCCTGCCCTACGCCAGCCATGTGATGACCAAGTCGCCGACCACCGGGCTGGAGGTCGGGGTGATGCACGCCTGCGGACATGACATCCACTCCACCGTGCTGATCGGCGTCGCCCGGGCCATGGCCGCGGCCCGGGGGCGCTGGCATGGCACGCTGCTGCTGGTGGGCCAGCCGTCGGAAGAGACGGTGGACGGCGCCCGGGCCATGCTGGCCGACCACATCTACGAACGCTTCGGTCGGCCCGACATGATCGTCGGCCTGCATGACACCAACGGCCTGGCCGCCGGGACCGCCGCCATCGCCATCGGCGAGGCCCAGGCCGGCACCACCTCCGTCGACATCACCATCCGCGGGATCGGCGGCCATGGGGCGGAGCCGCAGGCGGGCCGCGACCCGATCGTGCTGGCCGCCCAGTTCATCACCCAGATGCAGACCATCGTCAGCCGGGAAAACGACCCGCTGGAGCCGGCGGTGGTCACGGTCGGCTCGATCCATGGCGGCTCCAAACGCAACATCATTCCCGACGAGGTGAAGCTGCAGCTGACCACCCGGTACTTCACCGATCACAGCCGGCAGGTGATCCTGGACGGCCTGCGCAACATGGCCGCCGGTCTCGCCCTGTCGGCGGGCCTGCCGCCGGACCGCGCGCCGATCATCAGCATCAACGAGGCCGAGAGCGCCCCGCCCACCTATAATGATCCGAAGCTGGCCAACCGCGTGCGGGCGGCGCTGGCCCGCTCCCTCGGCCCGGACAAGGTGTCGGTGTCGGAGAAGGTGATGCCCAGCGAGGACGTGGGCGTGTTCGGGCTGGAAGGTCACCAGATCCCCCTGGCCTATTTCAGCCTGGGGGCCATGGACGCCGACGCCCTGGCCAGGGCGCGGGCGGCGGGACACGAGCTGCCGGGCCCGCACAACAGCCACTTCGCCCCGGTCCCGGACCTGACCCTGGCGACGGGGGTCAAGGCCATGACCGACGTGGCCCTGACGCTGCTCGGCAAGCCCTGACCGGCGGCGCCGGCGGCGCCTTCCCCAGCGTCCGGCTTTACGCCGGGCGCCGGCGGCCTCACCTTGGCGCAACGACCCCGCGTCAGCGTCCCGCAGAGGACGCGACCGGGCTTGAGGAACCGCGCAGAAGGAAACGCCGCCATGTCCATCGATTTCGAGATCCCCGAGGAGGCCAAGGCCATCCGCGAGCGGGTGCGCCAGTTCGTGGCCGACGAATGCCGCCCCGCCGAGCAGGCCCTGGCCGACGGTCGCCCCTATCCCGAGGTGCTGGCCGAGCTCCGCGCCAAGGCCCGGGCCGAGGGCTTCTGGTGCCCGTTCATCCCCAAGGAATACGGCGGCATGGGCCTGGGCCCCCTCGCCAACGCCCTGGTCCAGATGGAGCTGGGGGAAAGCTATCTCGGCGCGCTGGCCATGAACAGCCAGGGGCCCGACGACGCCACCATGCTCACCCTCCTGGCCCACGGGACGGAGTTTCAAAAGGAGAAGTACCTCAAGCCCCTGCTGAACGGGGAGAAGCGGGTCTGCTACTCCATGACCGAGAAGGCCGCCGGCGCCGACGCCACCGGCATGCAGACCCGGGCGGTGAAGGACGGCAACGAAAACTACGTCCTGAACGGGGAGAAGTGGTTCTCGTCCGCGGCCAGCGTCGCCGACATCGCCGTGGTCATGGCCATGACCGACCCCGACGCCCCGCGGCACAAGCGCTATTCCACCTTCATCGTCGAGCTGCCGAACCCCGGCTACGTCATCAAGCGCGACATCCCCACCATGGCCTCGGAGGGTCCCCTGTCCAAGGCCCTGGGTGGCGGCCATTCGGAGATCGAGATCAAGGACCTGGTGGTCCCGGCGGAAAACCTGCTGGGCGGCGAGGGCGAGGGGTTCAACATGGGCCAGCATCGCCTGGCCTATGGCCGCCTGCGCCACGGCATGCACAATGTGGCCATGGCCCAGCGGGCGCTCGACATGGCCGTGGCCCATGTGACCCAGCGCTCCACCTTCGGCAAGAAACTGTCCGAGCGGCAGGGGGTGCAGTGGATGCTGGCCGACTGCGCCAGCGAGCTCTACATGGCCCGGCTGATGCTGCTGCACATCGCCTACAAGGCGGAGAAGGGCCTGGACCTGCGGCAGGAGAACTCCATCGCCAAGGTC
>CAINOV010000121.1 GCA_903851655.1 uncultured Caulobacterales bacterium | reverse complement strand
GCCAACGCCGGCAAGCACGCCCTCGCCGCGCCCCAGGCGGTGCTGATCTCCACCCTGGCCAAGCAGCTGCTGGGAGGCCAGCCGGACTGGAACATGCTGGGCCTGGGTTTCGGCCTCGGCGCGTTCCTGATCGTGCTGGACGAGGCGGCGGGACGGCTGAAATGGCTGCGGATCCCGCCGCTCGCCGTGGCGCTGGGGATCTACCTGCCGTCCGGCACCATCTCCACCGTGGTCGTGGGCGCCATCGCCGGATGGATCTATGACGGCTGGGTCGAGAAAGGACCGAACCCGGCCATGGCCAAGCGCCTGGGCGTGATCATGGCGTCCGGCCTGATCGTGGGCGAAAGCCTGTTCAGCGTGGCCATCGCCGCCGCCATCGCGCTGGCCAAGACCGGATCGATCAAGGTCGCCGACAGCGACTATCCCATCGGCCTGGTGGGGGACAGCTTCGGTGATTTCGCCATGCCGATCGCCGCAGTCATGTTCCTGGCGGGAACCTTCGGCCTCTATGGCTGGGTGCGCAGCCTGGCCCGCAAGATCTGACCGCCCTGAGGATCAGAGCCAGGGTCAGGGCGCGAAGTCCAGCAGCTGGGTGAAGCCGGACGGGGCGTGCGGGCCCAGCGCCAGCTGCTCCAGCACCCCGCGTCCGACGCTGCGCCGCCCGCCCGGTCCGCTGAAAGTCACCCGGGACAGGGCCTGGATGTGCAGGAACTGGGGCTGGCGGACATCCACCTGCGACAGGGTCAGGTCCTCCCGGGCCACGCTCAGCGCCCCGTGCGCCATGCCATGCCCCCAGACGGGGTGACCGTAGCCCAGCCCGACCATGTAGAACTTCAGGCCGGGCTCGAAGGCGATCTCCATGTCGCCGCGGGGATCGGCGATCCGGACCACCGCAGACGCCGCATGGCGCGTGCCGGACTCCCAGACCACCCGGCTCGACACCTCCGCCTCGAAATCCGTGGCCCCGGTGCTGTCGGGCGCCCAGACGGCGCGGCGGTTCCAGGGCAGGCCTGCGCCATCGTCATTGGTGTGGAAGAAGAAGCTGCCGCTGTCGAAGTTACAGGGGGACCACAGCCAGAAGAACTGCGGCGCGGTCGGGGGCACGGTCTCCTGCGGGTCGCGGGCGCCCACGGGCCGAACGCCCCAGGACCGGTCCCGGGTGCCGACGAAGCCGTCGATGGACTGGCGCCGGCCATCCAGCTCGATCCAGCCCACATAGCGGCCGTTCTGGGTCAGGCGGGTATAGTCCATGAACGACCGGGGGCCGATGCGCCGCATGAAGCGCGGCTCCTCGATCGGCGCGGACCGGCCGGTGAAGGTGATCTCCGCCTTCAGCCCCTGCTCCGGCGCGTCGACGATCAGGCGCAGCACCTGCAGGGGCTTGACCACCTCAATGCGGATCGGGCCCACGGTAAGGTCCATCCGCTCCATCTCCAGCCAGCGCGAGGCGTGCAGCGCCGTCTGCACCCCGTCGCGGACGAACACGAACGACGCATCGGCGATGTTCAGGTTCGGATAGACCCCGAACGCCGCGGCGAACATCAGTTGCGACCGATCCTCGTCCCCGTGGTCGGCATAGCCGTTGAAGAAATAGCGGTCATAGAAATTGCGGTCCGTGCCGGCGTAGGCGATGGGCTCCGGCGTCTGATGGATCGGATAGTCGTCTCCCCAAGTCAGGGCCATCGTCGTCTCCTCCGCGCGTCCTTGCGTGTTTCCTTCAGACTGACCGGGGCCTGCGACACTTGCAACGGCGCCGTAGGGGCGCCCTGCGATTGACGCCGTCGGGCCCGCGGGAGATGCTGCGGCTGCGGGGCCGTGTCCTGGGGCGGACGCGGCGACCCGCCGTCATGTTTCAGGATGGAATTCCATGCGCCGTGCTCTTTCGCTCTCCCTCGCCGCCCTGTCGTTGCTCGCGGCGAGCGGGACCGCCCTCGCCGATCCCGCGCCGCCGCCGGCCAAGACCGACGCGCCGCGTCAGTGCTTCCGCATCAATGACTGGAACGGCTGGCGCGCCCCGGACGCCAAGACGCTCTACATCCGCGTGGGCGGACGGGACATCTGGAAGATCGGACTGGCGTCGGAGTGCGGCATGTTGAAGTCGCCCTCCAGCCACCTGGTCACCCGGGTTCGCGGCAGCGACCAGGTCTGCGCGCCGATCGACCTCGACCTCAGCGTGCAGGATTCGGGCGGCTTCACCGAAGGCTGCTTCGTCGAGTCCATTCGCCCGCTCACCGCCGCCGAGGCCGCCGCCCTCGACCCCAAGAACCGCCCCTGAGCCGTCCCTGGATCGCTTTTGGGCGGCCCAGAATGGGCTCCTGAAATGGGGCGAGGCGCGTGTGGCGGCGTCTCTCAATCAATCCGCGACACGGCGCCCGGACGATGAGGTCTGGGCGCCGGACCCGGAATGGGGGAGACACAGGCCATGGGGTCCATTGTTCAGCTTGACCGGAGCGCACGCGCTGCAGAGGCGGATAGCGGATGCGAGACCGGGCCGTCGACCCTGCCGCTGCTGCCGTCGTCCGACGACGTGACCGCCCTGGTGCAGATTTCCGGCCGCCTGCATCCGTCCGACTGCCTGTTGCTGGTCCGCGTGATCGGCCGCGTCGCGGAACTGGAGCGGACCGTCGGAGAAGCTGCGGCGCTGGACATGCTGGAGACCGCCATCGCCCGGTTGCACGGGGCGCTGGGACGCGCCTGAGGCCCTCAGCCCTCGCCGGCCGCGGCGCCCGCCTCGAGGGGGGGCGACACCCTGAGGGCGGTGATCTGATTGCGCTGGCGGCGCAGCACCTGGAACCGGTGGCCGTGGAAGATGAAGGTCTGCCCGGGCTCCGGGATGGTCTGGGCCTCGTGGATCACCAGGCCGGCCACCGTCACCCAGTCATCGTCCGGCAGGTCCCAGTCCAGGGCCCGGTTCAGATCCCGGATGGTGACCGAGCCGTCCACGTTCACCGACCCGTCCGCCTGGCGGCGCACGCCTTCGACGGCGGAGTCATGCTCGTCCTCGATCTCGCCGACGATCTCCTCGAGAATGTCCTCCAGGGTCACCAGGCCCATCAGGGCGCCGTACTCGTCCACCGTCAGGGCGAAGTGGTTCTTGCGCTTCAGGAAGGCCTGCAGCTGGTCCTTGAGTTTCGTGGTGTCGGGAATGAACCAGGGCTCCTTGGCCACGGCCACGATGTCGAGGACGGTGATGTCCCCGTCGCAGGCGGCGATGGCCCGGGCGAGGTCCCGGGCGTGCAGCACGCCGATGATGTTCTCCGGATCCCCGCGATAGAGGGGCAGGCGCGTGAAGGGCGCCTCCAGCGCCTCGGCGACCAGGTCGCGGGCGGCCAGGTCGGCGTCCAGCATGACGATGTTCTTGCGATGCACCATGATCTGGGTGACGTCCATGTCGGACAGGTCCAGCACGCCGCCCAGCATCCGCCGGTCGCGATCCTCCACCAGACCTTCGTCATGGTGATATTCGATGGCGCCGCGGATCTCCACCTGGGCGGCGAAGGCGTCGGCCTCGGGGGACACCTCGAACCCGGCGAGCGCCAGCACCCGGACGATGGCCCACTGGATGGCGGCGATCATCGGCCCGAACAACTTCACCGCCACCGCCGTGGGCCAGGACAGGACCCGCGCAACGTCATCCGGGCGGCCGATGGCCAGGGTCTTGGGCAGGACCTCGGCATAGACGAGCACCAGCACGGTCATGATCCCGGTGGAGACGATCACCCCCCAGGGCTGGGGCAGCCTGTGCTCCAGCACGTCGGTGACGAGGGCGGAGGACAGGATGTTGATCAGGCTGTTGCCCAGAAGCAGGGCGCCGATCATCCGCTCCTGCCGGGAGATCAGGCGGTTGACCCGGGCGGCGGCCCGGTCCCCGTCCCGCTCCAGCTGGTACATGCGCGCCCGGCTGGCCCCGGTCATGGCGGTCTCGGCGGCGGAGAACAGGGCCGACACCGTCAGCAGGATCATGATGATGACAGCAACAGCGCCCACTGTGGCGATCATGACGGGCTCCAGCACGCGCGCCGGACTCGGGTCGGCGACGCAGACGCGAGGACTCTTAAGCCATGCGACGCGCCGCGGTAAGGGCTTCGGTCATTTCCGTCCGGCGCGGGCGACGGCGGCGGCGGCAAAACAGCAGTGGCGAAGCGTCCGGGGCCGCGATAGCCTTCCGGGAGAACAAGAACACGACAACACACGGGAAACGCCATGGTCCAGTCCGCCGAGCTCGATGTCGCCGTCGTCGGCGCCGGCTTCTCCGGCCTCTATCTGCTGCACAGGCTGCGGGGCATGGGTCTCGTCGCCCACGCCTTCGAGGCGGGAAGCGACGTGGGGGGGACCTGGTACTGGAACCGGTATCCCGGCGCGCGGGTGGATATCGAGAGCCAGGAATATTCCTACTCCTTCGACGAGGGCCTGCAGGACGACTGGCGGTGGAGCGAGCGCTACGCCGCCCAGCCCGAGCTTTTGCGCTATCTGGGCCATGTGGCGGACCGGTTCGACCTGCGCCGGGACATCACCTTCGACACCCGCGTGGCCTCGGCCGTGTTCGACGAGGCTGCGGCGCGCTGGACCCTGACCACGGACCGGGGCGACACGGTGTCCGCCCGTTTCTGCGTCATGGCCACCGGCTGCCTGTCCGTGCCCAACGCGCCGGACTTTCCGGGACAGGCGGACTTCGCGGGGCCCGCCTACCACACCGGTCGCTGGCCGCATGAGGGCGTGGACTTCACCGGGCAGCGGGTGGCGGTGATCGGCACCGGATCGTCCGCCATCCAGTCGATCCCGCAGATCGCGAAGCAGGCCGAGCAGGTCACCATCTTCCAGCGGACGCCCAATTTCAGCGTGCCGGCGCACAACGGCCCCATCGACCCGGGGGTGGTCGAGGCGTGGAACGCCAACCGGGCGGAGAACCGGCAGAAGCAGCGCCTGTCCGCCGGCGGCTTCATCTCCAGCGACCCGACGGAGCTGCTGTCCGTGGAGGTCTCTGACGAGGTGCGCCGCGACACCTACGAGCAGCGCTGGGCCCGGGGCGGCTTCGCGATACTGGGCGCCTTCGCCGACCAGATGGTCGATCCGGCGGCCAACGCCCACGCGGCGGAGTTCACCGCCGCCAAGATCCGCGAACGGGTGAAGGACCCGGCCGTGGCGGACAAGCTCGTCCCCCGGGACTACCCGTGGGGAACCAAGCGGCTGTGCGTCGACATCGACTATTACGAGACCTACAACCGGCCCAATGTGACCCTCGTGGACCTGCGGGAGACGCCGCTGGACCGCATCACCGGGACCGGCGTCCGGACGACCGCAGCGGATTACCCCGTCGACGCCATCGTCTTCGCCATCGGCTTCGACGCCATGACCGGGGCTCTGGCCCGGATCGACATCCGCGGCCGGGGGGGCGTTGCCCTGAAGGACGAATGGGCCGCGGGGCCCCGCACCTATCTGGGACTGATGGTGGCGGGCTTTCCCAACCTGTTCACGGTCACCGGTCCCGGCAGCCCGTCGGTGCTGTCGAACATGGTGGTGTCCATCGAGCAGCACGTGGAGTGGATCTGCGACTGCATCGGCTGGCTGGGCGACCGGCAGCTGGGGCTGATCGAGGCCAGCCGCGCGGCGCAGGACGCCTGGGTCGAGCATGTGAACGAGGTCGCCGACATGACGCTCTACAAGCAGGCCAACAGCTGGTACCTGGGCGCCAACGTGCCCGGCAAGCCGCGGGTGTTCATGCCCTATGCCGGCGGGGTCGGCGTCTATCGCGAGCTGTGCGACGGGATCGCCGCCAAGGGCTATGAGGGCTTCGTGCTCGAACCCGCCGCCGGGTAGCCGGGCTCAGCCCCCCTGGGGAAACCGGCGACGGATCCACTCGATGAAGATGCGGTTCACGTCGTCGGGCTTCTCCTGCTGCGTCCAGTGGCCGGAGCCCGGGATGTTCACCGTCTCCAGATCGCCGATCAGGGCGGGCATGTGCTCCGCCGCGGACGGGGGCAGCACCGCGTCCAGCTCGGCGGTGACCATCAGACAGGGCAGGCCGTCGATCCGGACCGGCAGGTCGGCGGACCGCTCCCAGTTGCGGGTGAAGTTGCGGTACCAGTTGATCCCGCCGGTGAAGCCCGTGCGGCGGAAGGTCTCGACGAAGGCTTCGAACTCCCCCGCGTCGAGGAAGGTCTCGCGGGGGTCGAAGGCCGGATCATAGGCCTGCACCAGGCGCACCAGAGGAAACAGGCTCTCGTCCCCGGTCCGCTCGGTGCTGAAGCCGGCGGACGCCCCCTGCCCCGGGACCGGCCGGCGCATGAACATGTCGAACACCTTGCCCGGGTCGGCGTCGAGGATGGCGTCGGCCTCGCCGTAGCGCTGGAAGTGGACGATGTACATGTCCTCGCCCATCCGGGCGCGCATGATGGCGATGGGGTCGATGGGCGCCCGGGGCATGTAGGGCGTGTTCAGCCCGATCACGCCGGCGGTGCGGGTGGGATGCATCAGCGGCATCTGCCAGACGATGATGCCGCCCCAGTCGTGCCCGGCGAAGATCGCCTTCTCGACCCCCAGATGGTCCAGCAGGCCGACCAGGTCGCCGGTCAGATGGGCCATGTCGTAGTCCGTCACCTCCGCCGGTCCGCCGGTCAGGCCATAGCCCCGCTGGTCCGGCGCGATGGCCCAGATCCCCGCCGCCTCGAAGGCCGCCAGCTGATGTCGCCAGGAAAAGGCCAGTTCGGGCCAGCCATGACACAGGATCACCGGCACGCCGTCGCGTCCGCGGGTGTTCCGGCCCGCCTCGTACCAGTGATAGTCCAGGCCGTTGATCGAGGCGTGACGCGGCGCCGGCATGCGGCTGGCGAGGGCGGATGGAGCATCGGTCATGGGTCTGTCTCTCCCGGTGTTTTGTCGAAAGCTTACGGAGCTTTCGTCCAAAGGGTAAGGCGTGACGTGGCGTCAGTGGACCCGCGGCGTCGGTTACGCCCAAAAGCCGAGGGAAATGCTGACCTTGACGTGAGCGTCACCGTTGCGATTTGTCCGCG
>CAINOV010000120.1 GCA_903851655.1 uncultured Caulobacterales bacterium | reverse complement strand
TTTGTTGTTGTTGTTGTTGTTGTTGTTGTTGTTGTTGTTGTTGTTGTTGTTGTTGTTGTTGTTGTTGTTGTTGTTGTTCGGATTAATTGTGACTATGGAGGGGATGAATATTGGGATTCGAATTTTAATATTGATTATTGGGTATATTGTGGCAATTTTAATTGATAATATAGTTCATATGGCGGCATTTGATCTTTGAGATCACCGTCGGCAGGTTGCCCCGCTTTCATCGGCTTGAAGGGGCGCTACGCTCAGCGCAGGGGCCGGCAGGTGGTGTTGGCGATGGCGGGGGTGCGTCCCGGCTGCGGGGTCAGGCCATAGGCCCGGGCCTGGGCGAGGGTGTCCCGGGCCAGGCTCTCGAACGCGGCGGCGTCGCCCCGCGCCGTGGCCAGGGCCTGCTGCAGGGCGAGCCGCGTCGCCGGCGCAGGCGCGCCCTTCTCGAGGACGCGCAGCTGGGCCCAGGTCTGGAACTCCTCGTGGGCATAGGCGTCCAGGGCGTGGGCCGAGGTGTAGAAGAAGGCCTGGGCCGCCTGGTCGGCGTCCGGCTGCCGGTTGGCCATGCCGCCATTGACGCTCTCCCGCCACTGGTCGTCGTCCAGCCCGGCTTCCCCGGGGACGCCGATCTTGAGGCCGGCCGGGACCACGGCGCCGTCGGCCAGCAGGGCCGCGATCTGGTCGAGACGCCGGGTGATGCAGGGCTGGGCGGCGAGGCGATAGGCGATCCGGTCCAGGTCCGTCGACATCTCCTGTCGGACAGTGGACCGGGCGGCGCCGGCCGCCCACTGGTCCTGCAGGGCGGCGACGCCCTGCCAGCCGCCATAGGCCAGCAGCACCGCGCCGATCACCATCAGCACATCATTCAACAGGGGGCGGCGGCGTGGCCGGTATCCGAGGGCGTGGACCTGCATGGCGGCGTCCCGAAAACAGGGGTGGGGACGGCGCGCGGGCGCCGCCGTCCGGATCGGGACAGGCTGCGCAAGTTCGGGGCCATGGAGAGTGTGTCAGCGAGGGACGTCGGCGCCGATCTTGAACTTGTCCCGGCGCAGGCCCGCCGCGCCCTGGTAATAGGCCTGGATGGCGGCGATGTCGGCCTCGGCGTCGCCGGTCGGGTGGAACAGGTCGGCGATGCGGATGGTGCGCGAGCCATAGTCCATCACCGCGATGATCAGCGGCACGCCGGCGGACCGGGCGATGTGATAGAAACCGGACTTCCATTCCCGCACCAGGCCGCGGGTGCCCTCCGGCGGGATCAGCAGCAGCATCTCGTCCCGGGCGGCGAAGGCCTCGACCATGGAGCTGACCATGTTGTGGTTGCCCGACCGGTCGATGGGCACGCAGCCCAGCCATTTGACGATCCCGCCAAAGGGGCCGGTGGTCAGGCTCTTCTTGCCCATCCAGCCCAGCTTGACCCGGAAATAGGCGGCCGCCGCGAGCATGTAGATGCCGTCCCAGTTGGAGGTGTGCGGCGCGGCCACGATCACGGCCTTGGGATCCGCGGGCCAGTCGCCGCGGATCTTCCAGCCGCACAGGTCGAGATAGGCGCCGCAGATCAGGCTGGCGACATCGGACACAAGGCCGCGAGACCGGGCCCGGCGCCCCCTGGGTTCCGTCGACATGGCCGCGTCTCCAAATTTGACACCTCTGCTTAGCGCGCATCGCCGGGCGCTTCCAGCCCCGGCGTTCGGGGCGGCGGCGGCGCCGATTAGGGGTTCCCTTCCCGCCGGTTTGCGCTATATCCGCCTCGCAAAACGGAGTGTCTCGATGGAGATTCGCGAAGGGCTCACCTTCGACGATGTTTTGCTAGAACCCGGCGAAAGCGTCGTCATGCCGGGTCAGGTTTCGACCGCAACACGTCTGACCAAATCAATCCCGCTCAATATCCCGCTGATCTCGTCGGCGATGGATACGGTGACGGAAAGCCGGCTGGCCATCGCCATGGCCCAGGCCGGTGGCATGGGGGTGATCCACCGCAATCTCACCCCGGACGAGCAGGCCGAGCATGTGCGCGAGGTCAAGCGCTACGAGAGCGGCATGGTCATCAACCCGATGACCATCCATCCGGAGACGACCCTCGCCGAGGTCCGCGAGATCAAGGCCCGGCGCCACGTGTCGGGCTTTCCGGTGGTGGAGCGGGAGACCGGTCGCCTGGTGGGCATCCTCACCAACCGCGACGTCCGCTTCGAGATCGACGGGTCCCAGACCGCGGGCCAGCTGATGACCCGGGAGAACCTGGCCACGGTGCGCGAAGGCGTCACCCAGGCCGAGGCCCGGGCCCTGCTGCAGCGCCGCCGGATCGAGCGCCTGATCGTCGTGGACGACGACTATCGCGCCGTGGGCCTGATCACCGTCAAGGACATGGAAAAGGCCGAGGCCTTCCCCGCCGCCGCCAAGGACCAGCGGGGCCGCCTGCGGGTGGGCGCCGCCTCCACCGTCGGCGATGCGGGGTTCGAGCGCTCCATGGCCCTGATCGAGGCGGGGGTGGATGCGGTGGTGATCGACACCGCCCATGGCCATTCGGTGCACGTCTCGGAGGCCGTCCGCCGGATCAAGCGCGAGAGCAACGCCGTCCAGGTGATCGCCGGCAACATCGCCACCTATGACGGGGCGAAGGCCCTGATCGACGCCGGCGCCGACGCCATCAAGGTCGGCATCGGGCCGGGCTCCATCTGCACCACGCGGATCGTGGCGGGGGTGGGCGTGCCCCAGCTGACCGCCATCGCCGACGCCGCCCGCGCCGCCATCGGCACGGATGTCTGCATCATCGCCGACGGCGGTGTGAAGTTCTCCGGCGATCTGGCCAAGGCCATCGCCGCGGGCGCCACCACGGTGATGATGGGCTCCATGTTCGCCGGGACCGAGGAGGCGCCGGGCGAGGTGTTCCTCTACCAGGGCCGGTCCTACAAGTCCTATCGGGGCATGGGCTCCGTCGGCGCCATGGCCCAGGGCTCCGCCGACCGCTACTTCCAGAAGGAGGTGTCCGACACCTTCAAGCTGGTGCCCGAGGGGATCGAGGGGCAGGTGGCCTTCAAGGGCCCCATCTCCAACATCCTGCACCAGCTCGTGGG
>CAINOV010000119.1 GCA_903851655.1 uncultured Caulobacterales bacterium | reverse complement strand
TGGCCCTCATCTCCCGGCTGGCCCCGGACAATCCCGATGTCGCCCTCCTCCGGGGCCGGATCGCGCATGCGGAGTGGCGGCTGGACGACGCCGAGGCGCTCTTCCGTCAGGTGATGGAATTGCGGCCGGCGGACGCCAAGGCGCACTATCATCTGGCCTGGACCCGGGCGGACGCCGGGCGGTGGATCCCCGCCCTGGCCGCCGCGGACCGGGCCCTGACCTGGGCGCCCGACCGCGCCACCTCGGCCGCGACGCGATTTCTGGTCGCCACCATCCTGCTGGCCATGGGTGAGTTGCAGGAAGGCTGGACGGCCTACGCCGCGCGCCTGGACCCGGACCTGCCCGGCGCCCCGGTGATCGCGGTCGACGCGCCCCGCTGGGACGGGGCGTCGTCCCTCCGGGGCCGGAACCTGCTGGTCATGGGCGAACAGGGCCTCGGAGACGAGATCGCGTTTCTGGGGCTGCTCGGCGACCTGTCGGAGGCGGTGGGGCCCACAGGGCGCCTGTCCCTGTGCATCGATCCGCGACTGCATCCCCTGGTCGCGCGCCAGTGGCCAGACCTGCGCCTGCTGGGCCACGAGACCCGGCGCATCGACGGACGCCCGCACCGAGCGCCGGTCGACGCGCCGCCGGCGGAGTTGTTCACCCTGCAGGGCGACCTGCTGCGGCTGTTCCGCGCCGCGCCTGCGGATTTCGCCGGCGTCGGCGGCTATCTGGCCCCCTGCCCGGAGCGGATGCGGACCTGGCGGGGCTGGCTGGATCAGCTCCCGCCCGGACCCAAGGTCGGCCTCACCTGGCGCAGCGGCAAGATGGTCGACAGCCGCAGCCGCAACTTCGCCCCGGTCGCCGAGTGGGCCCCGGTCACGGGAACCGGCGGCGTCCAGTTCATCAACCTGCAATATGGCTCGACCGCGGAGGAGCTGGCGGAGCTTCAGTCCGTCGCCGCATCGCCGGTGACGACGCCGCCGGACCTCGACCTGTTCCATGACCTGGAGGGGCTGGCGGCGCTGGCGGCGACCCTCGACCTGACGATCGGATTTTCCAACGCCACCACCAACCTGATCGGGGCGCTGGGCTGTCCGCTCTGGCTGATCACGCCCCCGGGCGCGTGGACGGCGCTCGGAACCGCGCATTACCCGTGGTATCCGCAGGCGCGCCGGTTCGGGGCCCAGTATCCGGACCCCTGGAGCCAGGTGATGCAGTCCGTGGGACGGGACCTGACCGGGTGGCTGGGCGCATCCGAGCGACGCCAGGGGCTTTGACGGCGAGAAGAAGTCGGCGTACCCGTCCCGCCGGTCGCGGCCGCCCGCGACCCGACCCCTGCGGCGCCCTGTGCGAAGCTCGAAAACCGTCACAGAACTCTGCCAGAAGGAGCCGATGATGTCCCTGACCCTTCGCTGGCTCCCGGGCCGCGCGGCCGGGCTCGCCCTGATCGCCGGCCTCGCCACCGCCTTCGCCGCAGCCGCGGACACGGCCATCGACACGACGGCGGAGTCCTCATCGCAGACTTGGGCCCTCCACGCCCAGGCCACGGTCATGGACCAGGGGACGCTGGCCTTCTCTTCGTCCTATCGCGGGCCCAACAGCCTCGACCCCGCCGCCCGCGGTCGGGAGACCGCCGACATCACCCTCTATGCCGGGGTCCGCCCGTGGGCCGGGGCCGAGATCTGGATCAATCCGGAGATCGACCAGGGCTTCGGCCTCAGCAACACCCTGGGGATCGCCGGCTTTCCCAGCGGCGAGGCCTACAAGGTCGGGCACAACTTCCCCTATCTGGTCACCCACCGGCTGTTCCTGCGCCAGACCTTCAGCCTGGGCGGCGACACGTCGAAGGTCGATCCGGACCAGAACGTGCTGGGCGGCGCCCAGACGGCGAACCGGGTGGTGCTGACCCTGGGCAAGGTCTCGGTGGGCGACATCTTCGACACCAACGCCTACGCCCACGACCCCCGCGGCGACTTCTCCAACTGGTCCCTGATCGACGCCGGAACCTTCGACTATGCGGCGGACGCCTGGGGCTACACCTACGGGGCGGCGGCGGAATGGTATCAGGGGGACTGGACGCTGCGGGGCGGCGGCTTCGCCATGTCGCGGATCCCCAACGGCCAGTCCCTGGATTCCAGCTTCCGCAGGTTCCAGCTGATCGGCGAGGCGGAGCGCCGGTTCGTCCTCGGCGGACGCGCCGGGTCGCTCAAGATCACCGGCTTTCTCAGCCGCGCGCCGATGGGCGCCTATTCGGATGCGATCCGGGCGGGCCTGGCGACGGGCGCCGCGCCCAGCGTCGGGGCGGTCGCGCGCTATCAGAGCCACGGCGGCGTCAGCCTGAACCTGCAGCAGTCCCTGACGGACGATATCGGCCTGTTCGCCCGGGCGGGCGTCGCCGACGGCCACCAGCAGGCCTACGAGTTCACCGATATTGACCGCACGATCAGCGCCGGCGTCTCGGCCACCGGCGCGCGCTGGGCCCGGCCCGCCGACACGGCCGGGGCGGCGGTGGTGGTCAACGACATCTCCAACCCGTTCAAGGCCTATCTGAACGCCGGCGGCCTGGGCGTGCTGGTGGGGGACGGCCGGCTGCCGCATCCCGGCGCGGAGGCCATCCTCGAGACCTATTACAGCTACGCCCTCAGCAAGGCGGTGAAGCTCGCCCTCGACTACCAGTACGTGGCGAACCCGGCCTATAATCGCGACCGCGGCCCCGTCTCGATCCTGGGCCTGCGCCTGCACGCGGGGATCTGACCCTTGACCCTTCCGGACCTTCTGAGCGGCCCCCTGGCCCGGACGACCCTGGCGCTGGCCACGGCCTTCGCCCTGGGCGGCGCCATCGGACTCGAGCGGCAGTTCCGGCAGCGCAGCGCGGGCCTGCGCACCAATGTGCTGGTGGCGGTGGCCGCCGCCGCCTTTGTCGACCTGGGCTTCCGGGTGGGCGCCGCCGACGGGTCCGTGCGGGTCATCTCCTATGTGGTGTCGGGCATCGGCTTCCTCGGCGCCGGGGTGATCATGAAGGACGGGACCGAGGTGCGCGGCCTGAACACGGCCGCGACCCTATGGGCCTCGGCGGCGGTGGGGGCCTTCGCCGGGGCGGGCCAGGCGGGGGAGGCGGTGCTGGTGGCCGTGTTCGTGCTGGCCGGCAACACCCTGCTGCGGCCCCTGGTGGAC
>CAINOV010000118.1 GCA_903851655.1 uncultured Caulobacterales bacterium | reverse complement strand
TCAAGGGAGGGAATGACCACTGTTGAAAATACAAAACCCCATAAGTCAGATGTCATTCCCTGGCGAAGACCCGGGAACCTTGCTCCTGATTTAACGCCACATCCGGATGGAGGTTCCCGCCTCAAGGGCGGGACTGACGACTGTTGTTGTTTTTATGTATTTTTAATTAGGCGTCATTCCCGGGCGAAGACCCGGGAACCTCGATCAGGATATAGCGCCCTTAGGGTTGCAATTTTAGAATTTATATGACACCTTTGCGTCATGCCTGATGAACGCCTCATCGCCGTCTACATGATGAGCAACCGGCGGGACGGCGTGCTGTACATCGGCGTCACGGCGGATCTCCTGCGGCGGATCTGGGAGCATCGGCAGGGCGTCGGCTCCCGTTTCGTGCGGCGGTACAACCTGACCCGTCTGGTCTGGTTCGAACCCTTCGAGGACATCGCCCTCGCCATCCAGCGGGAGACGTCGCTCAAACGCTGGCGTCGGTCGTGGAAGGCGGCCCTGATCGCGCGGGACAATCCCGGATGGGACGACCTCCATGATGGGCTTGCCTGACGGAGGTTCCCGCCTCAAGGGCGGGAATGACGACTGCTTTTGTTGTTATATATTTTAAACCGTCGTCATTCCCGGGCGAAGACCCGGGAACCTTGATCAGGATAAAGCGCCCCCCCCCGGTCAGAACTCGTCCCAGCGCTCGGCCACCTTGGCCTGGAGGGCGCAGCGGCGGCCGGCGCCGCTGCGCCGTCCACGGCGAACTGGGACACGATCTGGCTCAGGGACTCGGCCTCCCGGGTCAGGCGATGGCTGGCGGCGGTGGTCTCCTCCACCATGGCGGCGTTCTGCTGGGTGACGTCGTCCATTTCCCGCACCGCGGCGGTGACCTGGTTCAGACCGGCGGCCTGCTCCTGCGCCGTGGCGGCGATGCGGCCCACCAGGTCGGCCACCTGGATCACCTTCTCGACAATGCCGTTCAGCGCCTCGCCGGTGCGGCCGACCAGCTCCACCCCCTGCTCCACCTGGGTGGCGGATTCCGCGATCAGGGCCTTGATCTCCTTGGCCGCGTCGGCGGAGCGCTGGGCCAGCGCCCGGACCTCCATGGCCACCACGGCGAAGCCCCGGCCCGCATCCCCCGCCCGCGCCGCCTCGACCCCGGCATTGAGGGCCAGCAGGTTGGTCTGGAAGGCGATCTCGTCGATCACCCCGATGATCTGGCTGATCTTGTGCGCCGACTGCTCGATCCCGCCCACGGCGGAGATGGCGTCGGTGACCACCACGCCGGAGCGGTCCGCCTGCTCCCGGGCGTCGGTGACCAGCCGCGCCGCCCGCTGGGCCGTCTCGGCGGTGGAGCGGACGGTGACCGTCACCTCCTGCAGGGCGGTGGAGGTCTGGTTCAGGCTGGCGGCCTGGCGCTCGGTGCGCATGGACAGGTCGTCGGCGGCCTGGCTCATCTCGTCGGCGCCGTGGCGGATGTCCTGGGCCTGGCCCACCACGCCGCTCATGGTCTGGCCGAGCTTTTCCATGGCCTGGTTGAAGTCCTCGCGGATCGCCTCGAACTCCTCGGTGAAGGGCTCGCGGATGCGGCAGGTCAGGTCGCCGGCCGCCAGCCGGTTCAGGGCCCGGGCGATCTCGTCCACCATGGCCGCCATCTGGGCCTTGGCCGCCGCTTCGTGCTGGCGGCGCTCGCCGGTGCGGCGCTCCTCCTGCTCGAACACCGCCCGCTTCTCGGCCTCGGCGGTGACCACGGCCTCCGCAGAATGCTCGCTGGCGATGCGGGCGTCGTCCAGGCGCGCGATCATCCGCACGCTGGAGACGGCGGTCCAGATCAGGGTCGCGGCCTCGGCCACCAGGATCACCGCGTGCACCAGCACCCGGCCCAGCCCGCCGCCGCCGTTGAACACCAGGGCGGGCAGCAGGAAGCTGAGGGTCAGGTGGTGCAGGGCCACCGTGGCCGCGGCCACCAGGATCACCGGCCAGTCGGCGAAGATGGCCAGCACC
This sequence comes from uncultured Caulobacterales bacterium, assembly GCA_903851655.1. Lineage (GTDB taxonomy): Bacteria > Pseudomonadota > Alphaproteobacteria > Caulobacterales > Caulobacteraceae > CAIMFV01. Next base: position 4,370 of record CAINOV010000118.1, on the reverse strand, counting down.
GCCAGGGCGGCGAAATAGGCCATGTGCATGTCCACCTGCCACAGATGGCCGTTGCAGGCGGCCACCAGCAGGGAGACCTGGGCCATCAGCCCGACCCCCTGGGCCATGCGCGCGGCCCGGCTCTCCCCCGCGGCGGCGGCGGCGACCGCCATGCCGCCGGCGATCAGGACCGCGCCGGCGGTGGCGATCCCCCCCTGGCCGAACACCAGCCAGGCGGCGGCGACGGCCAGGGCCAGCAGGGCGCCGCATCCGGCGACGAGCCGGCCGCCCGTCTGCCGCTGATGGGCCAGGGTGTCGGACTTGGCGGTCATGGGAAACGTCCTTGCTGTGGGGCGCGCGCCCCCGGTTCGAGGGGAGAGACGGGGCCGGAGGCGCAGCCCGCGACAATGGGATTGAGGAACAGCCACGCCCCGTCGGCCCTCAGGCTGTCGGGGGCGGCGGTGCGGACCACGATGACGGAGGGAAAGCCCCCCAGCCGCAGGATCTGGGCGGAGCGGGCGGCGGCGGCGGCGGCGCGGGCGGCGCTCCACCAGGGGGGAAAGACGGCGGCGACGGCCTGGGCGCCCGGTCCCGCGGGGGGCGCCAGCACGGCGGGGCCGAGGGCGATCAGGGAGATGAGCACCAGAGCCGCACCCCACCGGACGTCCCGCCATCCGCCCGGATGGGGGGCGGCCGGGCGGACGGCGATGGGGGACGACGGGAGGATGACCATGGGCCAACCTCCCAACAATGGGTTAATGGGCGCTTACCCGATCGCTCATTTTGAACACTGCGCAAAACGCGCATCATTCATATCCGTCCGGGCGCAGGCGTCAGCCCGCCGCGCCCTCGGCCCCGCCGACGACACCGTTCCAGAAGCGCCTGGCCTTGTCGAAGAAGCCGGTCTGGCGGGGATGGTGGCCGTCGCCGGTGGTCATGGTCTCCGCCAGTTCGCGCATCAGCTCCTTCTGGCGGGCGGTGAGGCGCACGGGCGTCTCCACCTTCAGGCTGACCAGCAGGTCCCCCCGCTCCCGGCCCCGGAGCGAGGGCATGCCCCGGCCGCGCAGGCGGACCACGTCGCCGCTCTGGGCGCCCTCGGGCACCTTGACCTTGGCCCGGCAGGTCTCGGCGTCGCCGGACTTGAGGCCTTCCGGACACATGGCCGGCGCCTCGATCTCCCCGCCCAGCACCGCCATCCACATGGGCACCGGCGTGTCGCAATAGAGGTCGAGGCCGTCGCGGTTGAACAGCTCGTGCGGGCGGATGGACAGGAAGATGTAGAGGTCGCCCCGGGGTCCGCCCCGCTGGCCGGCGTCGCCCTCGCCCTGCAGGCGAATGCGGGCGCCGTCATCCACGCCCGCGGGAATGCGCACCTGCAGGGTCCGCTCCTTCCGCACCTGGCCGGCGCCGTGGCAGGTGCGGCAGGGATCGGTGATGATCCGGCCCTGGCCGCCGCAACGGGGGCAGGACCGCTCGATGGAGAAGAAGCCCTGGCTGGCCCGCACCCGGCCGTGACCGCCGCAGGTCTGGCAGACCGTGGGCTGGGTGCCGGGCTTGGCGCCGGAGCCGTCGCAGGTGTCGCAGGACTGGGTGGAGGGGACCTTCAGGTTCACCTCTGAGCCGGTGAAGGCCTGCTCCAGGGTGATCTCCAGATCATAGCGCAGGTCCTGGCCCCGCTGGGGTCCGCCGGAGCGGCGTCCGCCCCCGCCGAACATCTCCCCGAACACGTCGCCGAACACGTCGGAGAAGATGTCCGACGCGTCCTGGAAGCCGCCGAAGCCCGCCCCGCCCCCGGGCCCGCCGCCGGCGCCCACGCCCGCATGACCATAGCGGTCATAGGCTGCGCGCTTCTGCGGGTCCGACAGGATGGAATAGGCCTCGTTGCATTCCTTGAAGCGCTTTTCCGCTTCCGGATCGCCGGGATTGCGGTCGGGATGGTGCTGCATGGCCGCCTTGCGGAAGGCGGACTTCAGCTCCCCGTCGCTGGCGGTGCGTTCGACCGAGAGGATTTCGTAGTAACAGCGTTGCGTCGTCATGGCGGTCTCGACTCGTCACAGAGAAGGCCCGGAACCGGCGGTCAGGGGCGCGGCCCCCGCCGCCCGCCGGTTCCGGGACCGCGATCAGGCGCTTTTCTTGCCGTCGTCGACTTCCTCGAACTCGGCGTCGACCACGCCGTCATCCTTGTGCTCCGCCTCGGCCCCTTCGGCGCCGCCGGCCGCCTGCTGGGCCGCATACATGGCCTCGCCCAGCTTCATGGAGGCTTCCATCAGGGTCTTGGTCTTCGCCTCGATGGCCTCGGCGTCATCCCCGTCCTTCACCGCCTTGAGGTCGGCCAGCGCCGTCTCGATGGCGGCCTTGTCCGCGGGGCTGACCTTGTCGCCGAATTCCGCCACCGACTTTTCCGTGGAGTGGATCAGGCTGTCCGCATGGTTGCGGGCCTCCACCGTGGCCTTGCGCTTCTTGTCCTCGGCCGCATTGGCCTCGGCCTCGCGGACCATGGCCTCGATGTCCGAATCGGACAGGCCGCCATTGGCCTGGATGCGGATCGAGTGCTCCTTGTTGGTGGCCTTGTCCTTGGCCTGGACATTGACGATGCCGTTGGCGTCGATGTCGAAGGTCACCTCCACCTGGGGCACGCCGCGGGGCGCCGGCGGGATGCCCACCAGGTCGAACTGGCCCAGCAGCTTGTTGTCATGGGCCATGGGCCGCTCCCCCTGGAACACCCGGATGGTCACGGCGGACTGGTTGTCCTCGGCGGTGGAGAAGGTCTGGCTGCGCTTGGTGGGGATGGTGGTGTTGCGCTCGATCAGCGGGGTGAACACGCCGCCCAGGGTCTCGATCCCCAGCGTCAGCGGGGTCACGTCCAGCAGCAGCACGTCCTTGACGTCTCCCTGCAGCACGCCGCCCTGCACCGCGGCGCCCAGCGCCACGACCTCGTCCGGGTTCACGCCCTTGTGCGGCTCGCGGCCGAAGAAGGCCTTCACCGCCTCGACCACCTTGGGCATGCGGGTCATGCCGCCCACCAGCACCACTTCGTCGATCTGGGCCTTGGAGAAGCCGCTATCCTTCAGCGCCTGCTGGCAGGGGCCGATGGTCCGCTCGATCAGGTCCTCCACCAGGCTTTCCAGCTTGGCGCGGGTCAGCTTCACGTTCAGGTGCAGCGGGCCGGAGGCGTTCATGGAGATGAAGGGCAGGTTCACCTCGTACTGGGCGACGGTGGACAGTTCCTTCTTGGCCTTTTCCGCCTCTTCCTTCAGGCGCTGCAGGGCCAGCTTGTCCTTGCGCAGGTCGACGCTGGTCTCCTTCTTGAACTCGTCCGCCAGGAAATCGACGATGCGCATGTCGAAGTCCTCGCCGCCGAGGAAGGTGTCGCCATTGGTGGACTTCACCTCGAACACCCCGTCGCCGATCTCGAGGATCGAGACGTCGAAGGTGCCGCCGCCCAGGTCATAGACGGCGATCTTCTTGCCGTCGGACTTGTCGAGGCCATAGGCCAGCGCCGCGGCGGTGGGCTCGTTGATGATGCGCAGGACCTCGAGGCCGGCGATCTTGCCGGCGTCCTTGGTCGCCTGGCGCTGGGCGTCGTTGAAATAGGCCGGCACGGTGATCACGGCCTGGTCGACGGTCTCGCCCAGATGGGCCTCGGCGGCCTCCTTCATCTTCATCAGGGTGAAGGCGGAGATCTGCTGCGGCGAATAGTCCTTGCCGTGGGCGCGGACCCAGGCGTCGCCATTGGGTCCCTTGACGATCTCGTAGGGGACCATGTCCTTGTCCTTGGTCACCACCTTGTCGTCATACTTGCGGCCGATCAGGCGCTTGATGGCGAAGAAGGTGTTGGCGGCGTTGGTCACCGCCTGGCGCTTGGCCGGCTGGCCCACCAGACGCTCCGCATCGTCGAGGATGGCCACGACGGAGGGGGTGGTGCGCGCGCCTTCGGCGTTCTCGATGACCTTGGGGGCCTTGCCGTCCATGATGGCGACGCAGGAGTTGGTGGTGCCCAGGTCAATCCCGATGATCTTGCCCATGTGAGGGTCTCACTCCAGTTCTTTGGCGGTTGGACTTGCAGGCCTTGCCAGTGAAGCACCGGCGAACGTCCAGCCCCGGGGTTAAGGGTCGATGCTCAGATCCGCAGGCCCGAGGGCGCGCAGAGTTGCAGCGGATATGGGTAGCCGCGGCGCCGCTGCAAGACCGCAACGGGGGTAGGGATAAGCCGGGGCCGCGATTTTATGTTGGACGGTGGGAGGGGCGCGCGTCCTTCGGACCTGCGGGGTGTCCGGACGGAGGTTCCCGGGTCTTCGCCCGGGAATGACGACGACTTTTGTGTTTTTGACAGTCGTCATTCTCGGCCTTGAGCAGAGAACCTCCATCAATCCGTGGCGCTATATCCGGAC
>CAINOV010000117.1 GCA_903851655.1 uncultured Caulobacterales bacterium | reverse complement strand
CTAGGCCAGCCAGTCCGGCACGGTCTCCCGCGACAGCATTTCCTCATGGGTCGGCCGGCGGCGGATGACGCTGAACCGGTCGCCGCTCACCAGCACCTCGGGAACCAGCGGGCGGGAGTTGTACTCGCTGCTCATGGACGCGCCATAGGCCCCGGCGGACAGGAAGGCCACCAGGTCCCCGGCCTCCACGGGGGGCAGCATCCGGTCGCGGGCGAAGGTGTCGCCGGTCTCGCACACCGGCCCGACCACGTCATGGGCCTCCTCCGGTCCGCCATCGCCGGCCCGCACCGGGCGGATGCGGTGATAGGCCTCATAGAGGCTCGGACGGAGCAGGTCGTTCATCGCCGCATCCACCACAAGAAATCGCCGGCCCTCGGCCCGGGGGTGGAGGTGGATGGCGGTGGCGAGCATCACGCCGGCATTGGCGACGATCAGCCGCCCCGGTTCGAAGGCCAGGTCGATGTCCATCCCCGCGAGGGTCTCGGCCACCATGGCGGCGTAGAGGGCCGGCAGGGGCGGGGCCTCGGGCGCATCGAAATAGGGCACGCCCAGGCCGCCGCCGAGGTCGAGGCGCTCCACCGTCAGGCCGTCGGCGCGCAGCTGCTCCACCAGGGACCGCATCCGGACGAAGGCCGCCTGCAGCGGCGCCAGATCGGTGATCTGGCTGCCGATGTGGCAGGCGACGCCCACCGGGCGCAGCCAGGGGCTTGCGGCCGCCTTGGCGTAGAGCCGCCGGGCTTCCGAAAAGGACACGCCGAACTTGGACTCGGCCTTGCCGGTGGAGATCTTGGCGTGCCCGCCGGCGCCCACGTCAGGGTTGACGCGGATGGCGATGGCCGGGCGCGCGCCCAGGGCCTCGGCGACCACGGCCAGCCGGTCCAGCTCGGCCTCCGCCTCCACATTGATCTCGCAGACGCCAGTGCGGATGGCGAAGGCCAGCTCGGCGTCGGTCTTGCCCACCCCGGAGAACACGATCCGCTCCGGCGGGACGCCGGCGGCCAGGGCGCGGCGGATCTCCCCCTCCGACACGGTGTCGGCCCCGGCGCCCAGGCGGGCCAGGGTGCGGATCACCGCCAGGTTGGAATTGGCCTTGACGGCATAGGCGACCAGCAGGCGGCGGGCGGGCATGGCCGCCTGCAGCGCGTCGCGGAACACGGTGTAGTGCCGCTCCAGCGTGGCGGTGGAATAGACATAGACCGGCGTGCCCACGGCGGCGGCGATATCGGCCAGACGCACGCCTTCGCACCACAGCTCAGCCTCGCCCGTCGGACCCGGGCGGTCTTCGAAATGGTCCATCAGTTCGGCGGACGCGTGGATACGGGGGCGCCCAGCAGGTTCGGCGACCCGTCCACCGGCGTGGCGGACAGGGGCGTCAGCTTCTGGTTCGGATCCTGGATGTCGCGCTTGGTCTTGGGTGCGTTGTCCACGGACGGCGGCGGGTCGGGCTGGTCGGCGACGGCGTTGGAATTGACCGGCGCACGCTGTGCGTCCTGCTTGGCGGCCTTGCCCGCGGCGTCGGCCGCCTGCCGCGCCTGATAGTCCGCCTTGGCCTTGTCGCCGAACATGGGCGCAGGCTGGACCAGCGGCCCCAGCTTGCCGCAGCCCGTCAGGGACAGACCCAGCGCCACGGCGGCCAGCACCGTCAGTCTTGCATCACGCTTAGCCATTTGAGAGCCGTTCCTTCCAGAGACTGACCTGACGCCGGACCTCGCTGGGCGCTGCGCCGCCATAGCTGATACGGCTGGCGACGGAACGCTCCGGCGTCAAGACCTGATAAACACCTGCGGTGATCCCGGGTTCGATGGCCTGTAGCTCGCCCAGCGGCAGGTCCGGCAGGTCGACCCCCAGCTGTTCGGCCCGCTTGACCGCCGCGCCCGTCACATGGTGCGCGCGCCGGAAGGGCATGTCGAGGGTGCGGACGAGCCAGTCGGCCAGGTCCGTGGCCGTGGAGAAGCCCGATGCCGCCGCCGCGGCCATCCGCGCCCGGTCCGGCGTCAGGTCACGGACCATGCCGGCCATGGCGGCCAGCGCCAGGTCCAGGGCGTCGAAGGCCTCGAACACCGGGACCTTGTCCTCCTGCATGTCCTTCGAATAGGCCAGGGGCAGGCCCTTCATCACCATCGTCAGGCTGGTCAGGGCGCCGAAGATGCGGCCGGTCTTGGCCCGGATCAGCTCCGCCGCGTCCGGGTTGCGCTTTTGCGGCATGATCGAGGAGCCGGTGGTGAAGGCGTCGGACAGGCCGACAAAGCCGAACTGCGGCGTCACCCAGATCACCAGTTCCTCCGCCAGGCGGGACAGGTGCGTGGCCGTGATCGACGCCGCCGACAGGGCCTCCAGCGCGAAGTCCCGGTCGGACACGCTGTCCAGGGAGTTGGCGGTGGGCCGGTCGAAGCCCAGGGCCTGTGCGGTGGCGTGGCGATCGATGGGGAAGGGAGAGCCGGCCAGGGCGGCGGCGCCCAGGGGACATTCGTTCATCCGCGTCCGGGCGTCGGCGAAACGGGTCCGGTCCCGACCGAACATCTCCACATAGGCCATCAGATGATGACCGAAGGTGACCGGCTGGGCGGGCTGCAGGTGGGTGAAGCCCGGCATCAGGGTGTCGGCCTCCGCCTCCGCCCGCTCCAGCAGGGCCCGCTGCAGGTCGAGGATCTGGCGGCCGGCATGGTCGCAGGCGGCGCGCACCCAGAGGCGGAAGTCCACCGCCACCTGGTCATTTCGCGACCGGGCCGTGTGCAGCCGGCCCGACGCCTCGCCGATCAACTCCGCCAGACGGGCCTCCACATTCATGTGGATGTCCTCGTAGCGGTCCCGGAACGGAAAGGTTCCCGCCTCCATCTCGCCCCGGATGGTGTCGAGCCCCCCCTGGATCAGGGCCTCGTCGGCGACGGAGATGATCCCCTGCGCCGCCAGCATGGCCGCATGCGCCTTGGAGCCGGCCAGGTCCTGAGCCCACAGGCGCCGGTCGAAGCCGATCGAGACATTGATGGCCTGCATCAACTCCGCGGGCTCGCGTTCGAAGCGTCCGCCCCATATATCCTGACCCTTGGACGCAGGCGCGGGGCTTTGAGGCTTTTCAGTCATGAGTGACAACGAACCTTCCGGACAGAGGAGCGGCGCTGCGCGCACACGGTGGATCCCGTGGCTTGCGGCGGGCGGCGCGCTGGCCGCCGGGCTCCTCTACATCATTGCGACCCAACTCATCAAACCCGACGCACGGCCTGGCCACGGACCGGCCGGATCGGCGGTGAACACCGGTCCGGCCACGGTGTCGGAGGCCGCGCCGGGAACCCTGCACGTGATCCCGGCGCTGGGCGCCCCCGGTTCCGGCAGCCTTGCGCCCGAAACGGGCTTCGTCGACGGGGCGGGCAAACCGGTGACCCTGGCCCAGTTCCGCGGCAAGGTTGTGCTCCTGAACCTGTGGGCGACCTGGTGCACGCCGTGCAAGGTCGAAATGCCCGCCCTGGCCAAGCTGCAGACGGCCTATGCCGGCAAGGACCTGCAGGTCGTCGCCCTCAGCATCGACAGCCCGAAGGCCGAGGACAAGGCCCGGGCCTTCATCGCCCAGAACGCCCCGCTGAAGCTGTTCCGCGACCCGGGCTACGCCGTGCCGCCCAGCTTCTCGCCGCCGGTTATGGGCGTGCCGGCCACCTTCTTCATCGATCGCACCGGGCATGTCCGGGGACGGGTGGACAGCGACGCCGACTGGACCGGGCCCAAGGCGCGGGCCGCCGTCGACCAGTTGCTGGCCGAATAGTTCGCCTTGTTATCGCCCGACAGGTGCGGCAAGCGTCTTTCATGATCCAGCGTCGCAGCCTCATCGCCTCCCTCGCAGCCCTCGGCGGCGCGGCCGCCCTGCCGGCGACCGCCTTCGCCCGGCTGGCCACGCCCTTCGACCTGAGGGGCCTGGTGACCCGCGAGCAGGCGCCGGCCCTGGGGGTGGCGGTGGTCACCTCCACCCAGATCAAGCACCTGGAGGTCCAGGGCCGCCGCCGGCTGGACGCCTCGGCGCCGGCCACGGTCAAGGACGCCTGGCAGGTCGGCGACACCACCATGGGGGTCACCTCGGCGGTCTTCGCCCGGGTGGTGGAAAGCGGCAAGCTGGCCTGGAACACGCGGCTGGACGCGCTGGCGCCGGCCCTGCCGGGGATCGGCGCGCCGTGGCGGTCGGTGACCCTCGAGACCTTCCTCGCCCACCGCTCGGGCCTGGATGACACGGCGGTGATCACCGAGGCCTGGCTGACCGAACGCTACGCCGACACCCGGTCGCCCCGGGCGCAGCGGGCGGAGCTGCTGTCCGCCGTGCTCGCCCGCGACCCCGACCAGACGCCGGGGGCGTTCCTGCCCGCCCGCACCAACTACATGGTCGCCGCGGCGGTGCTCGAGTATCTGACCGGCGAGGCCTACGAGGACCTGGCCAAGGCGGAGGCCTTTGACTGGTGGGGCGCCGCCGACGCCGGGTTCGGCGCGCCGCTGGGAGACGCCCCGCTGGGTCATCGTCGGCTGGCCAGCGGCGCCCTGGAGCCGGTGGCGGCGGGCCCGCGGGCGGACCTGCCGGCGATCCTGCACCCGGCGTCGGGAGCGCACATGACCCTGTCGGAATACGCCCGGTTCCTGCAGCTGCTGCTCAATGACGGCGGCGGCTGGCTGAAGCCCGGCTCCCTCAGTCATCTGGCGCGCCCCTGGGACAAAAGCGCGTCGGGCTACGGCCTGGGCTGGCGGTTCAGCGACGACGCCGAATGGGCCAAGGGACCGACCCTGTCTCTGGAGGGATCCAACTCCCTGTGGCGGACGCACGTGGTGCTGGCGCCCGCCCGGGATCTGGGGATCATCGCCGTGGCCAATGTGGACAGCGACCATGCCTGTCGCGCCGTGATCGACGCCGCGGTCAAGTCCTTCGCGCAGGATGCGCCGGTGTTCAACGAACTGAAGTTCTGAGGCCTGGAAGATCCGGGGCCGGGCCGGGGAGAGACCCATGATCGAACGCACCGTCGAGATCGCCACGCCCTATGGGGCCATGACCACCTTCATCTGCCATCCGGAGCGGGAGGGGCCGCATCCGCCGATCCTGTTCTACATGGACGCCCCGGCGATCCGGGAGGAGCTGCGGGACATGGCGCGGCGACTGGCGTCGGTGGGATACTATGTGATGCTCCCCAACCTCTACTACCGGTCCGGGGTGATGGAGCTCGACTGGCGGCCGGACAATGCCGACGTCCGGGCGCGGATGATGGAGCTGATGGGCGGGCTGACCATTCCGATGATCATGGAGGACAGCGACGCCCTGATCGCCTGGCTGGACGGCGACCCGGCGGCGCGGGACGGGGCGATCGGGACGCTGGGCTATTGCATGAGCGGTCCGTTCGCCATCAACGCCGCGGCCCGCCATCCGGCGCGGGTGGCGGCGGCGGCGTCCATCTACGGGGTCCGGCTGGTCACCGATCAGCCGGACAGTCCGCATCTGGCGGCGGCCCGGGCGGATGCGGAATACTATGTGGCCTGCGCGGAGACGGACGTCTGGGCGCCGCCGGAAATGGTGGTCTCGTTCCAGGCGGCCATGCGCTCGGCCGGGGTGAACGCCGAGGTGGAGATCTATCCCGGCGTCGAGCACGGCTTCGCCTTCCCCCAGCGGCCCGCCTTCAACAAGCCGGCGGCGGAACGGCACTGGGAGCGGCTGTTCTCCCTGTACCGCCGCCGCCTCTAGGCCGCGTCAGCGGTCCGCCGACAGTTCCAGCACTTCCTCGAAGGTCCGCAGACCCGGACGCTGGGCGGTGACCAGCACCCCCATGTTTCCAGGGGCGTGGCGGTTGTCGAGCATCTTCTCGTGGGCGTCGGGGATCTGGTCCCAGGTGAACACTTCCGACAGGCACGGGTCGATCCGGCGCTCGATCACCAGCTGGTTGGCGGCGGAGGCCTGCTTCAGATGGGCGAAGTGGCTGCCCTGGACCCGCTTCTGCCGCATCCATAGGAAGCGGGCGTCCATGGTCAGGTTGAATCCCGTCGTGCCGGCGCAGATCACCACCATGCCGCCGCGCTTGGCCACGAACACCGAGACGGGGAAGGTCGATTCGCCCGGGTGTTCGAAGACGATGTCCACGTCCTTGCCGCCCGTATGCTGCCAGAGCGCCTTGCCGAACTTGCGGGTCTCTTTCATGTAGTCGGCGAATTCGGGACCATTGACGGTGGGCAACTGGCCCCAGCAGTTGAAGTCCTTGCGGTTCAGCACGGCCTTGGCGCCCATGGACAGGACGAAATCCACCTTGGACTCGTCCGACACCACGCCGATGGCGTTGGCCCCGGACACGGCGCAGAGCTGGCAGGCGAAGACGCCGAGGCCGCCGGACGCGCCCCAGACCAGCACATTGTCCCCCGGGCGCAGCACGTGCGGCTCGTGCCCGAACAGCATGCGATAGGCCGTGGCCAGGGTCAGGACGTAGCAGCCGCTTTCCTCCCAGGTGAGGTGGCGGGGGCGCGGCATCAGCTGGCGGGACTGGACGCGGCAGAACTGGGCGAAGGCCCCGTCCGGCGTCTCGTAGCCCCAGATCCGCTGGCTGGTGGAGAACATCGGGTCGCCGCCGTTGCACTCCTCGTCGTCACCGTCATCCTGGTTGCAGTGGACCACGACCTCGTCGCCGGGCTTCCACCGGCGCACCCGGGATCCCACCGCCCAGACGATCCCCGCCGCATCCGATCCAGCCACGTGGTAGGGCTGCTTGTGCACGTCCAGCACGCTCATGGGTTCGCCCAGTGCGGCCCAGACGCCGTTGAAATTCACCCCGGCGGCCATCACCAGCACCAGCACCTCGTCGTCGCCGATGGTGGGCGTGGGCACGACCTCCACCTGCATGGCGGTGTTCGGACGGCCGTGGCGCTCCTTGCGGATCGCCCAGGCGTACATCTTTTCCGGGACGTGATAGGCCGGCGGGACTTCGCCGATTTCGTAGAGGTCCTTCTCGGCG
>CAINOV010000116.1 GCA_903851655.1 uncultured Caulobacterales bacterium | reverse complement strand
GCGACGGCTTCACGCGGGACGCCATGGCCCTTCGCCTGACCCTGCGGGATGCGGCCGCCCTGCGGCGCGACAACAACCTTCCGGTGGAAGACATCAGCTATGCCGGCGGGACCATGCGCTATCTGGGCGTCCAGGTGATCGCCGGCGGCGTCGAGCGCAGCAGCCTCGACCGCACCCCGGACCTGACGCCGCCCCCGCCCGCGGCCCCCGTCAAGAAAAAACCCGCCAAGCCGAAAATTCGTAAATAGACGCAAGGTCGGCGCCTTGCCGTTGCGTCACGGCATGCCAACGATTTCATCGGCATGCCATGTTTGCGAGCGGCGAGTTGCCTGAATAACGTCCAATATTCAGCCGTTCTCCGCCGTTCACGACTCCAGGCTGTCAGCAGACATCACGCGTCACAATTCCTCGTAGATACAGCGCGCTAATCAAGCCTTTACAGATTAAGGGCAAGGTCATTTCCCATAGCTTTCACGCGATGGGTTGTGAGTCCTGTACATGAACCAGAATTCGATTTCGGCGCAGCTGAACAAGTTCGGCGTCACCCTGGCGGTCGGCATTGTCGTCGCCCTGCTCGTGAGCATAGGCGCCACCGTTCAGCTTCGCGTCGGCGGTCCCATGTATGAGCGGATCGTCCTCTCCAAGGATCTGGTGGCCGACATCCTGCCGCCGCCGGAATACGTGATCGAGGCCTATCTCGAGGCCACCCTGGCGGTGAACGATCCGGCCTCCCTCAATGTGCGCAAGGCCCATCTCGACCAGCTGCACAAGGACTATGACGACCGGAAGACCTACTGGGCCCAGTCCAAGCTGCCGGCGGACCTGCGGGACGAGCTGGTGGTGAAATCCGACGCGGAGGTCCAGACCTTCTGGAACACGCTGGAGCATGACCTGCTGCCGGCCATCAAGTCCGGCGACACCGCCGCCGCCAAGACCGCCTATCAGACCCTCACCGCCGCCTACGCCCGCCACCGGGCGGTGATCGATTCCGTGGTGAAGGACTCCAACAGCTTCAACGACAAGGTCGAACACGACGCCGCCGTGATCACCTGGGTCGCCTTCATCCTGGTGGCGCTCGCGTCCGGCGGGGTACTGTTCATGCTCTACCGCGGCCTGGCCCGCTTCCGCGATGACGCGGTCAAGCCTGTCACGGACCTGACCCAGGTCGTGTCCGCCCTCGCCGCCGGCGACCTGCAGGTGCCCAACACCGCCGGCCAGCGCCAGGACGAGGTGGGCGAGATGGCCCGCGCCGTGGAGGTGTTCCGCGCCAACGCCATCGAGGCCATCGCCGCCAACCAGCGCGAGACCGAGGCGCGCGCCGCCCAGGACGCCTACACCGCCAAGGTCACCCGCGAGACCCAGAGCGTGGTGGAAGGGCTGGCGAAACGCCTGCAGGGACTGGCGGAGGGCGACCTCGACATGAACATCAACGAGCACTTCCCCGAGGAGTACAAGCGCCTGCGGATGGACTTCAACAAGGCGGTGCAGGAGCTGAGCGCCGCCATGACGGAGATCCGCCACAGCAGCCAGACCGTGGCTGCGGCGTCCGACCAGATCTCCGCCGGGGCCCAGGAACTGGGCCGGCGGGCGGAGATGCAGGCCGCCACCCTCGAGGAAACCGCCGCCGCCCATGACCAGATCACCGCCACAGTGAACCGCTCCCTCGCCACGGCCCGGGACACCGCCGTCATGGTCCGGGCGGCGCGGGTCTCGGCCGAAGGCTCCCGCACCGTGGTGCGCGAGGCGGTGGACGCCATCGGCGCCATCGAGTCCACCTCCCGCCAGATCTCGCACATCATCGGCGTGATCGACGAGATCGCCTTCCAGACCAACCTGCTGGCCCTCAACGCCGGGGTCGAGGCGGCCCGAGCCGGAGACGCCGGCCGCGGCTTCGCCGTGGTCGCCCAGGAGGTCCGGGCGCTGGCCCAGCGGTCCGGCGACGCGGCCAAGGAGATCCGCGGCCTGATCGGCGAGTCCGAGACCGCCGTGGCCCATGGGGTGAAGCTGGTGGGCGACACCGGCAAGACGCTGCACGACATCGTCGACCGGGTCACCGTCATCGCCGAGCGGGTGGAGGAGATCGCCGCCTCCGCCGCCGAGGAGTCGCAAGGGCTGGAGGAAGTGAACAAGGCCATCTCCCGGCTGGACACGGTCACCCAGCAGAACGCCGCCGTCGCCGAGGAATCCTCCGCCGCCTGCGTCAATCTGCGGGAAGAGGCCGATCGGCTGGTGGCCCTGGTCGCCCGGTTCATCATCGCCGACCAGCCGGCCGGTCGCGCCGCCGCCTGAGGCGGATCAGCCGGGTCGGGGCGGGACCGGGGCTAGCGAGACATCGACCATGACCTCGCTGGAGATGTCCTCCAGCACCTGCTGCAGGTCGCCCATCGACAGCTGCCTCGGCAGCCGGACCTGGGCGTCCATGTGGAACAGCTGTTCGCCGGAATGGGGCGCGGACTCGATCCGCGTCTCGAACCGCTCGATGTTGGAATTCAGCCGGCGCAGGACCTCCGTCACCTGACTGACGATGCCGGGCCGGTCCTGGCCCACCAGGTTCAGCTGCAGGGCTTCGCCGGCGGCCTGGGGCGCCGCCACGGCCGGGGTGACCCGGACCGTCAGCCCCCGACCATCCACGACGGCGACGGCGGCGCTCAGCTGCTCCGCACGCTCCGCCGCAATGTCCACCAGAACCGAGCCGACATAGAGGCCGCCCAGCTGGCTCAGATGGCTTTCCAGCCAGTTGCCGCCGGCGGAGAGCACCGCCGCCGCCAGGGCCTGGGTCAGGCCCGGCCGATCGCTGCCCGCGACGCTCAATACCATCAGGGTCACATCGTCCTCCGATCGCGGGCGCCGTCCATCCGGCCCGCCCCGCGGCTGCGAGCCTAACCCGGACCGGCCGTCCGGCGCCAGATCGCCTCTGGACAAGGTCGGGCTCTGGACAGGTCCGGTCCCGGACGATCTAATCCCCCGAAGACACGAGGGAGCACCATCATGCCGGACCAGGACCTTGATCGCCGCACGCTGATGGCGTCCGCCGCCGCCGCCGGGGCCGGCCTGATGCTGCCCGCGTCGGCTGGCGCCGCCGGCGCGAAGGCGGACATCGCCGCCATCCGCAAGGCCGCCGAGGCCGGCAAGGCCGAGACCGTCGCCCGGCTGCAGGAGTGGATCCGCCACCCCGGCATCGCCGCAGAGAAGTGGCGGGTGGACGAAAGCTGCGAATTCACCATGGGCCTGCTCCGCGACGCCGGCTTTCAGATGGTGCGGAAGATGCCGACGGACGGCAGCCCGGGCATCTTCGCCACCCTGGACGCAGGCGCCAGGCGCAGCGTGGGCGTCTACTTCATGTATGACGTGAAGCAGGTGGTTCCGTCGGAATGGGCGCACCCGCCCTTCGAGGCCGCCATCATCGACAAGCCCGGCTTCGGCACGGTGGTCACCGGCCGCGGCGCCGTGAACCAGAAGGGACCGGAAACGGCCTTCCTCGCCGCCCTGCACGCCTTCAAGGCGTCGGGGCGCAAGCTGCCGGTCAATCTGGTGCTGGTGGCCGAGGGCGAGGAGGAGATCGCCTCGCCGCATTTCCATCAGGTGGTCCAGGCTCCGGAGGTCGTCGCCGCCCTGAAGAGGTGCGAGGGCATCTTCATCCCCAGCGCCAGCCAGAGCGAGAACGGCTCCGTCGAGATCGAGCTGGGGGCCAAGGGCCCCATGGAATTCCAGCTGATCTCCAGCGGCGAGCATTCCGGGCGCGGCCCGAAGGGCGATATCCACTCCTCGCTGCACGCAATGGTCGACAGCCCGGTCTGGCGCCTGGTGCAGGCGCTGAACACCCTGGTCGAGGCCGATGGCCACACCCCCGCGATCGACGGGTGGTTCGAGAATGTGCGGCCGCTGACGGCGCGGGAAAAGGCGCTGATCCTCGAGGCCAGCACCAAGCAGAGCGAGGCCGACATGAAGAAGGCCTTCGGGGTGAAGGCCTGGATCAATGACGAGCCCTGGCCGGTGGCCCTGCAGCGCCTCGCCTCGCAGCCGACGGTCAACATCCAGGGCCTGGTGGCCGGCTATATGGGTCCCGGCGGCAAGACCGTTCTACCCGGCCGCGCCGAGGCCAAGCTGGAATGCCGCCTGGTCCCCAACCAGACCTTCAAGGAGGCCGAGGCCAAGCTGCGGGCGCATCTGAGTAAGCGCGGCTTCAGCGACATCGAGGTCAATGTGAGCGGCGGCTACGACCCGACGGAGACGGCGGAGGACAGCCGCATCATCCGGGCGGAAAAGGCGGTCTACGCCCGTTCCGGCGCCGATGTGGCGATCTCCCCCCGGTCGGCGGGGTCGTGGCCGGGCTCGGTGTTCACCCAGCCGCCCGTCTCCCTGCCCGCCGGCCAGTTCGGCCTCGGATACGGAACCGGCGCCCACGCCCCGAACGAGTTCTACGTGATCGACTCCAGCAATCCCAAGATCCTGGGCCTGGTCGACAGCGCCATGGGCTTTGTGGACCTGCTCTACGAGCTGGCGACGATCTCCTAGGCCCTGCGCGCAGTCGCGGCTGACTCCGGGGCCGGGACTGTGCTGAACTCGGCGTGACTTCCAGCTGAAGGGTCCGACCCATGCCTACCCGCGAACCCCGCCTGCGGCCGATCCCCGTCCGCGACCTGCGTCCGACCCAGATGACCGTCGGCTATCGCGAGGTGATGCAGAAGCGTCGCCAGTGGCGCGAGCAGGCCGAGGCCGCCGCCGGAAAGTTCCTCGGCGAGCACATGATCCCGGTGCTGCTGGGCCCCAAGGAGCGTCGCTATGTCATCGACCATCATCACCTCGCCCGGGCGCTGATCGAGGAGGGCGTCAGCGATGTCCTGACCACGGTCGTCGCGGACCTTCGCCACCTGAAGCGGGACGAGTTCTGGACCTATGTGGACAACAAGTCCTGGTGTCACCCTTATGACGAGACCGGAGTGCGGCGGCCGTTCGCCGACATTCCCAACCGGATCGCCGACCTGGCCGACGACCCGTTCCGCAGCCTGGCCGGGGAGCTGCGCCGCGCCGGCGGCTACGCCAAGGACACCGCCCCCTTCGCCGAGTTCATCTGGGCGGATTTCCTGCGCCGGCGGATCAAGACCCGCGCCGTGGTGGACAGTTTCGAGACGGCCATCGCCCGGGCGCTGGTGCTGGCCAAGTCCGACGACGCCGCGCATCTGCCCGGCTGGTGCGGCCCCCACGCCTGATCCCCGCGCGCAGGGCATGGCGTCCGCGCCATTGCTCACGTAGGCTTCTGTCCGCGACGGGTCGCAGAACCCGCAAGGTCCGCAGGCGGCGGACGGGGAGACCAGACCATGGCGTGGCGATCAGCAGCTGTCCGGCGAACCCGGGACATGGCCCCCGGATGACCGCATCCGTTGCGACCCGTCCGCGCACGGGACTGTTCACCAAGATCGCTTACGGCTTCGGCTCCGTCGCCTACGGGGTCAAGGACAACGGCTTCCAGGCCCTGCTGCTGCTGTTCTACAATCAGGTGCTGGGGCTGTCCCCCTACCTGGGCGGGCTGGCCATCCTGCTGGCGCTCGCGGTGGACAGCGTCCTCGACCCGCTGGTGGGCCTGATCAGCGACAACTGGCGCAGCCGCTGGGGGCGGCGCCACCCGTTCATGTATTTCGCCGGGGCGCCGGCCGCCATCGCCTTCTACTTCCTCTGGCGCCCGCCGCACGGGCTGGATCAGGGGCAGCTGTTCCTCTACCTGCTGGCCACCGCGGTGATCGTCCGCAGCCTGATCACCTTCTACGAGATCCCTTCCACGGCCCTGGGCGCGGAGCTGAGCGAGAACTACGACCAGCGCACGGACCTGTTCGGCTATCGCTTCTTCTTCGGCTGGTGGGGCGGGCTGACCATGACGGTGCTCGCCCTGCAGGTGTTCCTGCGGCCGGACGCCAGCCACCCGGTGGGTCAGCTCAACCCGGCGGGCTACGCCACCTACGGCGCGGTGTCAGGGGTGGTGATGTTCGTCGCCATCACCCTGTCGGCGGCGGGAACGCATCGCTTCATTCCCTTCCTGAAGGCCCCGCCCCCGCGGGTCCGGCGCACCCTGGGGGCGACCCTGCGGCATGTGGCGCAGACGTTCGGCGACCCGTCCTTCCTGTCGATCATGGGATCGGCAATCTTCTCCTCCATGGCCAGCGGCCTGACCCTGGCCCTGAACTCCTATTTCGTCACCTATTTCTGGCTGCTCTCCAGCGGGCAGTACGCGGTGCTGCTGGTCTCGGCCTATCTGGCGGCCTTCTTCGCCCTGCTGATCGCTCCGGTCCTGTCGCGGCTGATGGGCAAGAAGGCGGCGACCATCACCATCTACCTGCTGACCGCGGCGATCGGCCCGCTGCCGATCATGCTGCGGCTGATCGGGGTGTTTCCGGCGCCCGGCTCCCCCTTGGTCCTGCCGCTTCTGTTCCTCAACACGGTGGTGACGGTGACCCTGGCCATCACCGCCCAGATCAACGGC
>CAINOV010000115.1 GCA_903851655.1 uncultured Caulobacterales bacterium | reverse complement strand
TCATCCAGTCCCCCCTGGCGATCTTCTGGCCCGCCAGCTCCGTGTCCTCCGTGGCGCTGCGCATGAAGTGCTTCACCGGGGTCACCCAGCGGATGCTTTCCTCCACCAGGCCGGGGATCAGGGCGGGATTGGCCTTCACCTTGGCGAACTGGTCCGGGCTCTTCGCCAGCTCCCACAGGGCGCCGGCGGTGGTGGACGAGGTGGTGTCGTGCCCGGCGGTGGCGACGATGATGTAGTAGCCGATGGCCTCCAGATGCCCCAGCGGCTGGCCGTTGATCTGGCCATTGGCGATGACGCTGGCGATGTCGTTGCGCGGGCTCTTCCGCCGATCCTCGGTGATGGCGTTGAAATACATCATGAAGTCCATGACCACCGACTGCAGGCTGGCCACGGCCGCCTCGGCGTCGCCCACCTCCTGGCCGTCCCGGTTCAGCTCCGGATCCTGGGCGCCGAACAGCTCCTGGGTCAGCTTCAGCATGCGCGCCTCGTCGGATTCCGGCACGCCGAGCACCTCCATCACCACGTGCAGGGGATAGAGGAAGGCCACGTCCCGGGCGAAGTCGCAGGCCGTGCCGCGGGCGGCCATGCCGTCGACAAAGCCCCGGGCGATCTCGCGGATCCGGGGCTCCAGGGTGCGCAGGTTCTGGGGCATGAACCAGGGCTGGGTCAGGCGGCGATAGGCGAAGTGGTCCGGATTGTCCATCTGGACGAGGGAGCGGATCAGATGCGGGCTGCCGCCGGTCATCTTCTTCACCTGCTCGCCCCCCTCGATGGTGGTGAAGGTGGTGAAGGTGTCACCGTTGTGGAACAGGTCGTTGTTGCGCTCCACCTCCAATATGTCCGCATGGCGGGTCACCACCCAGAAGGGATCGCAACCCTCCGGCTGGGCCACGCCCAGGGGGATCTCCCGGCGCAGGAACTGGAACGCCTTGTCCAGGCGCGCCCCGTCGGCATAGGCCTTGGGGTCGACGATATCGAGGGCGATGTCCGCGGGAATGTTGGGCGAGATCACAGGGTCGTCTCCATCCGGGTCCGTTTTGCCGGACGCTACCAGACTGTTGCTATACGTCCAACAAATAAGTAGCCTTGTCCCATGAGCGCCTCCGTCGCCGATCTGTCCGTGGCTCCCCGCCCGCGCCTGACCCAGGCGGAGCGTCGGGACGTGTCCGAGCGTCTGCTGGTGGAGGCGACCCTGGCCGTGGTGGCGAGGCGGGGCGTGGGGGCGGCGACCTTCGACGCCATCGGCCAGGCGGCGGGCTACAGCCGGGGTCTGGCCACCCAGAGGTTCGGCTCCAAGCAGGGGCTGATCGACGCGGTGATCGCCTATCTGCACGCCCGGCGGGACGAGGTGATGGACGCCGCCCACGTGGCCGACATGGAACCGCTGGAGGCGGTGCTCTACTACGCCGACAGTCACCTGCGGCTGCTCGACCAGGACGTGAGCGGCCGGGCCTATTTCATGCTGATGGCCGGCGCCGTGGCCGACGCCTCGTCCCTGCAGGCCGCCTTCGCCGCCTCGCATGAGCGGGTCCGCCTGTGGCTGGCCGACCGGGTGCGGGCGGGCCAGGCGGCGGGCCAGATCCGCGGCGGGATCGATCCGGACGGGGCGGCGCTGATGGTGGGCTCCCTGCTGCTGGGGGTCTCCATCCAGTGGCTGGCGGACCCGGCGACGCCGCTGGGCCTGATCCGCCGCACCAGCCTCGCCCTGCTGCGCGACAGCCTGTCCGCGCATCCGGCCAAGGAGCCGCTCCATGACTGAAGCCCCTTACACGGCGTGGCAGTGCCGCACCTGCGGCTACATCTATGACGAGGAGGCCGGCGACCCTGGCGAAGGCCTGGCGCCCGGGACCCGCTGGGCGGACATTCCGGCGGACTGGATCTGTCCCCTCTGCGGCACGCCCAAGAGCGATTTCGACATGATCGAGCTCTAGCGAACAATCAAGTTACATAAACCACCTGGGGTGGTAATCCGGCGTTATCGTCTCTCCCATAGGATGGATCTGGGAGTTGCGACGCCATGCCGGAAACCGCTGCTGTTCTGCGGGACGAGGATCCGACCTCGCCCCATCTGAGACTGACGCCCCGGGCCGGTTCGCCCCGCCGGCGGGTGCTGTATCTGGGCATCCTCGCCGATCCGGGGACGCGGGCCACCTGGCGGGTGACCGTGCGGGAAATATCGTCGGAGGGGGTTCAGGTGTTCCTGGCCGGTCCCGATCCCCTGCCGCCGGACCTGGTGCTGGTCATTCCCCGCCATGGCCTCGGGGTGCGGGTGCGGATGGTCTGGCGCCGCAGCGGCCGCGCCGGCTTCGCCTTCGAGCGCCGCCTGGATCTGACCCGGCCCCGCACCGACGACCACCACTGGCTCCGCGCCCTGTGGCTGGAGGCCCTGCCGCGGTAGGGGGGGCGTTCTGAACGAGGTTCCCGGGTCTTCGCCCGGGAATGACGACTGATTTGTATTTTAATCGGTCGTCATTCCCGCCCTTGAGGCGGGAACCTCCGCCCGGATGTGGCGCAAAATCCGGATCAAGGTTCCCGGGTCTTCGCCCGGGAATGACGACTTATGATCCAGATGTCATTCCCGGCCGCGAGCCGGGAACCTCCATCCGTGGCTCCGGAGCCCCCCATGCCCCCGCCCCCGCCCAAACCCCCGCGCCCGGCGCCCGGCCAGCCGTTTCGCCGCAATCCCCCCGGGCGGCGGCGACAGGCGCGGTGGCGGGCGCCGACCCGGGCCGAGGCCGCGCGGAGTGAAGAACTGGCGGACGTCATCGAATTCGGCTTAGCCCGGATCTGCCGGGAAATCTCCGATCCCACCCTGACCTGGCGGGAATGGCACGCCCAGCGGGCGCTCTGCACCCTGGCGACGGGCAAGGACAGGGATCACCTGTGTCCGGAACTGTGCCGCCCCGGCTGCCTCTATCTGGCGGCCGTGCGCCGGGGGGGCGCCGCGGACCTCGCCGACCCCTGGTGGCGGGCCTGGCGGGCCGGGGCGGACGGCGCTCAGCCGGCCATCAGGGCCGCGAAACGGTCGAACAGATAGAGGCTGTCGGTGGGGCCGGGGCTGGCCTCGGGATGGTGCTGGACGCCGAACACCGGCTTGTCCTTCACCGCAATGCCGGCATTGGTGCCGTCAAACAGGGAGACATGGGTCTCGATCACCCCTTCGGGCAGGCTGTCCCGGTCCACGGTGAAGCCGTGGTTCATGGACACGATCTCCACCTTGCCGGTCTGCAGGTCCTTCACCGGATGGTTGGCCCCGTGATGGCCCTGCTCCATCTTTGTGGTCCGGGCCCCGAGCGCCAGGGCCAGCATCTGGTGGCCGAGGCAGATGCCGAACACCGGCACGCCGGACGCCACCAGGGCCTTGATCTCCGGCGCCGCATAGACCCCCGTGGCCGCCGGGTCGCCGGGACCGTTGGACAGCAGCACGCCGTCGGGCTTGAGGGCCAGGACCTCGTCCGCCGGGGTGGTCGCCGGCACCACGGTCAGCCGGGCGCCGATGGACACCAGGCTGCGCAGGATGTTGCGTTTCACCCCGTAGTCCACCACCACCACGTGAAAGCGGGGGGTGGGGCTGGCCTTGGCGTAGCCC
The DNA here is from genome assembly GCA_903851655.1 of uncultured Caulobacterales bacterium. Lineage (GTDB taxonomy): Bacteria > Pseudomonadota > Alphaproteobacteria > Caulobacterales > Caulobacteraceae > CAIMFV01. The sequence goes on along the minus strand of CAINOV010000115.1, from coordinate 5,986 downwards.
TCGGGCCAGCGCCACAGGCCCTCCTCGAAGGTGAAGCGCTGGCGGCAGGTGGCCTCCTTCGCCAGGTCCAGGCCCACCAGGCCCGGCCAGGCCGCCGCCCGGGCGCGGAGGGCGTCCAGGTCGAAGCGGCCCTGCGGGTCGTGGGCGATCACCCCGTGCGGCATGCCCCGCTCGCGGATCGCCCGGGTCAGGGCGCGGGTGTCGATCCCCGACAGGCCGACCACGCCGCGGCGGGCCAGCCAGTCGTCCAGGTCGCCCTGCTGGCGCCAGTTGGCCGCCGCGGTGGGGGCGTCGCGGAACACCGCGCCCCGGGCCGCGGTGGCCGCGCCGTCGCCGAACTGCTCGGTGTCCTCGAGATTGACGCCGACATTGCCGATATGGGGGAAGGTGAAGGTGACGATCTGGCCCATGTAGGACGGGTCCGTCAGGATCTCCTGATAGCCGGTCATGGCCGTGTTGAAGCAGACCTCGCCGACGGCCTCGCCCACATGGCCGGCGCCCAGGCCCTGGAACACGGTTCCGTCCGCCAGCACCAGCACTCCGGTGCATCCGGGGGACAGGGTGTCGGTCATGGCGGGTCTCCTCGGGCGGGGGCCGGGTCGCGCGCCCGCCGTCGACGCCTCAGGGGGCGCGGCGGGCGGGGGAGCGAAGCGGCGGGCGGGTGCGGACGGCGGGCGGGAACGGACAGCGGGCAGGGGGCGCGAAAACGGCGGGCGAGGCCTTCACCTCGTCCGCCGCTCAGGGGTCAGGCGTTAATGCCCGCAGCCGGGCAGGTCAAGGGGCCCGTGGCGGCGGCGGGCGATTTGTCGCCGCAGCGGCCGGGCGAGGGCGCGAGACATTCACGGTCAGGCCCGGGGTGTTATGATGGTCGCCCGTCCCGGTCCGGAGCCGGGGCGTCCTTGTGAACGAGCCTCCCGGGTCTTCGCCCGGGAATGACGACGGGCATATTTCTCGCCGGCGTTCCCGGCCTCGAGCCGGGAACCTCTATCCGGCTCTGCGAGGTTCGAGACCCGCTTTCAGCGCGCCTCACCCTGACGACTTTTGTAGATCACCACCCTTCGTCATCCTGAGGCGGGCGAAGCCCGTCTCGAAGGACGCAAGGCGCTTCATCCGGACCCAGGATCCCGGGTCTTCGCCCGGGAATGACGACTTTGAGTGTGTCGCCGCCGTTCCCGGCCGTGGGCCGGACGCTCGGCCCGGACGGGCCCCGGGGCCCGTCGCGACCGACACGGGTCCTTGACAATCCGCCCGCAGACGGCCCGCCCGCCGACGCTCAGCCGGCGAGGGCCGCGCGCACCGCCGCCAGTCCAGCCTCCGCCAGGGCGCCGTCCGGCGCGCCGCCCTGGGCGAAGTCCGGCTTGCCGCCGCCCCCCTGGCCGCCCATGGCCGGCACCGCGGCCCGGACGAGGTCCGCGGCGCTGAACCGGCCGGACAGCTCCGGCGCCACGGCCACGGCGATGGCCGCCTTGCCCTCCTCGCTGACGCCGACAATGGCGATCACCGCGGCCGGGTGGGCCTTGCGCAGGTCCTCGACCACCGGGCGCAGGCCCTTGCCGTCCAGGCCCTGAAGCACCCGGGCCACCAGGGTCACGCCGCCGATCTCCTCGGGCGCGGCGACCGGGCCGCCGCCGCCGCCCAGGGCCAGTTTGCGCTTGGCGTCCTCCAGCTCCCGCTCCAGCCGTCGGCGGTCGGCGACCAGTTGCTCGATCCGGGCCGGCAGCTCGGGAATCGGAGTCTTGAACTGGTCGGCCAGACTGCGGGCCACGGCGATCTGGTCCAGCATCAGCCGGCGGGCGGCCTCCCCGGTCAGGGCCTCGATCCGGCGGATGCCGGCGGCGATCCCCTGCTCGGCCACGATGCGGAACAGGGCGATGTCCCCGGTCCGCGCCACATGGGTGCCGCCGCACAGCTCGACGGAATAGGCGCCCTCGCCCTCCAGCGCGCGGCCGAGGGTCAGGACGCGGACCGTGTCCCCGTACTTTTCCCCGAACAGGGCCACGGCGCCGGCGGCGATGGCGGCGTCCGGCGTCATTTCCTCGGTCCGGGTGAGGGCGTTCTGGCGGATCACGGCGTTGACCTCCGCCTCCACCCGTTCCAGCTCCTCGGCGGTCAGCGGACCCCCGTGGCTGAAGTCGAAGCGCATCCGCTCGGCGTCCACCAGCTGGCCCTTCTGCGCCACATGGGGACCCAGCACCCGCTTCAGCGCCTCGTGCACGAGGTGGGCGGCGGAATGGTTGGCGCGGGTGCGGACGCGGCGGTCGGCGTCCACCTCGAGGGTCACGCGATCGGCGATCTGCAACTGGCCGGAGGTGATCTTCAGCCGGTGGGCGTAGAGGTCGCCGGCCTCCCGGGACAGGGAGACCAGCTCCGCCGTTCCCCCGGGCCAGCGGACCTCGCCGAGGTCGGAGGCCTGGCCCCCGCTCTCGGCGTAGAAGGGGGTGCGGTCGAACAGCACGTCGACCGTGGCGCCGGCGCCGGCGGCGTCGATCTCCCCGGCCTCGGTGAGGAGGGACAGCACCTCCCCGGTGGCGGAGGTGGTCTCGTAGCCCACGAACTCCGTGGGGCCGAGGCGGTCGCGGACGGCGAACCAGGCCGCGCCGCCGCCCCGGTCGCCGGAGCCCTGCCACGCCTCCCGCGCCATGGCCCGCTGCCGCGCCATGGCCGCCTCGTAGCCGTCGAGATTGACGTTCAGGCCCCGGGCGCGCAGGGCGTCCTGGGTCAGATCCAGGGGGAAGCCGTAGGTGTCGTAGAGCTTGAAGGCGACCTCCCCCTCCAGCATGTCCCCCGGGGACAGGCCCGCCGTGGCCTCGTCCAGCAGGGCCAGACCCCGGCCCAGGGTGCGGCGGAACCGCTCCTCCTCCTGGCGCAGGGTCTCGGTGATCAGGGCCTCGGCCCGGACCAGTTCGGGATAGGCCCCGCCCATCTCCGCCACCAGGGTCGGCGTCAGGCGCCAGAGCAGGGGATCCGCCGCGCCCAGCAGGTGGGCGTGGCGCATGGCCCGTCGCATGATCCGCCGCAGCACATAGCCGCGACCCTCGTTGGACGGGGAGACCCCGTCGGCCACCAGGAAGGCCGAGGCCCGCAGGTGGTCGGCGATCACCCGGTGGGACGGCAGGGCCTCTCCCTCCGCCCGGGTTCCGGTGGCGGCCTCGGAGGCGGCGATCAGGGTGCGGAACAGGTCCACGTCGTAGTTGTTGTGCACGCCCTGCAGCACGGCGGCGATCCGCTCCAGCCCCATGCCGGTGTCGATGGAGGGCTTGGGCAGGGAGATCCGCTCCCCCGGCGCGATCTGCTCGTACTGCATGAAGACGAGGTTCCAGATCTCGATGAAGCGGTCGCCATCCTCGTCCGGAGACCCCGGAGGCCCGCCGGGGATGTCGGATCCGTGGTCATAGAAGATCTCGGAGCAGGGACCACAGGGACCGGTGTCGCCCATGGACCAGAAATTGTCGCTGGTGGCGATGCGGATGATCCGGTCGTCGGAAAATCCGGCGATCTTCTTCCACAGGCCGAACGCCTCGTCGTCATCGGCGTAGACCGTGACCAGCAGCTTGTCCTTCGGCAGGCCGAACTCCCGGTTCACCAGGGTCCAGGCGTTGTCGATGGCCTGCTCCTTGAAATAGTCGCCGAAGGAGAAATTCCCCAGCATCTCGAAGAAGGTATGATGCCGGGCGGTGTAACCCACATTGTCGAGGTCATTGTGCTTGCCGCCGGCCCGCACGCACTTCTGGGAACTGGCGGCGCGGCCGTAGGGCCGGGTCTCCGCGCCGGTGAAGATGTTCTTGAACGGCACCATGCCCGCATTGACGAACAGCAGGGTGGGGTCGTTCTGCGGCACCAGGGGCGCAGAGGGAACCACGGTGTGTCCGCGACCGGCGAAGTAGTCCAGGAAGGTGGAACGGATTTCGTTCAGGCTCGGCATGGCCGCTCCGAGGCAGGGCTGAGTGGGATCACGCCGCCGTCATATAGAAATCCGCAGCTTTGCAAACCACGGTTTCGTGTCGGCCCGCGGGCAAAATTCCGTTCCCCCGGTTCCCGCAGGCTGCGGGATGCTCTCCCATCGCCACGTCGAGGCGTTCCGGCTGGCCGCCGTCGCGCATCAGGTCGCCCCCGATACGCGTCCGGACGGCCTCTGAATCCGGCCCGCGCGCCGCAGCCCGCGGGCGACGGACCCGCTCAGTCCGGCTCTTCCTCGCCCTCGGCATCGGGCTCCGGCACCGCCAGCAGCTTGTCGGCGATCTTCACCGAGTTCTTGCGCACCGCCGCCTCGATATCGGCGGCGATGTCGGGGTTCTGCTTCAGGAATTCCCGCACGTTCTCACGACCCTGACCGATGCGCTGGCTGTTGTAGGAGAACCAGGATCCGGACTTTTCCACCAGGCCGGCCTTGACCCCGAGATCGATGATCTCCCCCAGCTTGGAAATGCCCTCGCCATACATGATGTCGAACTCGACCTCGCGGAACGGCGGCGCGACCTTGTTCTTGACCACCTTCACCTTGACGTTGTTGCCGACGATCTCGTCCCGGTTCTTGATCGAGCCGGTCCGGCGGATGTCCAGACGCACCGAGGCGTAGAACTTCAGGGCGTTGCCCCCGGTGGTGGTTTCCGGATTGCCGTACATGACGCCGATCTTCATGCGGATCTGGTTGATGAAGATGACGATGCACTTGGACTTGGAGATGGAGCCGGTCAGCTTGCGCAGGGCCTGGCTCATCAACCGGGCCTGCAGGCCGGGGAGGCTGTCGCCCATGTCCCCCTCGATCTCCGCCCGGGGGGTCAGGGCCGCCACGGAGTCCACCACGATGATGTCCACGGCGTTGGAGCGCACCAGGGTGTCGGTGATCTCCAGCGCCTGTTCCCCATTGTCCGGCTGGGAGACCAGCAGATCGTCGAGATTCACCCCCAGGCGCTGGGCGTAGGAGGGATCCAGCGCATGTTCGGCGTCCACGAAGGCGGCGGTCCCGCCGGTCTTCTGCACTTCGGCCACCACATGGAGGGCCAGGGTGGTCTTGCCGGAGCTTTCCGGCCCGTAGATCTCGATCACCCGCCCTCGGGGCAGGCCGCCGATGCCCAGGGCCAGGTCGAGTCCCAGGGAGCCGGTGGAGACGCTCTCGATCTCGACCACCTTGCCCTTGGCGCCCAGTTTCATCACCGCGCCCTTGCCGAAGGCCCGGTCCAGCTGGGACAGGGCCGCCTCGAGCGCCTTCTGCTTGTCGGTGTCTACCTTCGCCACGAGTTTCAAAGCCGCCTGTGTCATGGAACCAGCGATCCTTCTGCCACGATTCTCACCCCGCCCAGCGGGTCATATGGACCGCGGCGGCATGGGATCACTGTGCATGGTTTGTTCTCTGTTCGCAATATGTTCTTTTGTCGCGGGGCCGGGGCGCGGATGGAGCGTGCGGGGGGATTGACATGCCACCTTGAGGCGCATCAGTCTGGTCCTGGAAATCTCCTCTGGGTGGCATGGGAGCCGGCCGTATGGAAGGCGGAACGCGATCCCGGTGTCCGGGGCGTCATCCGGACCATCGTCTGGACGGCGGTGACATCGGGCCTGATCCCCCTCTGGATGACCGTCCTGACGGATCGCAGGCCGGGAGCCGACGGGTCGGGAGCCGACGGGCCGGGTGTCTGGGCGGCGGTCGTCATCAGCCTCGTCATCGGGGGCGCGGTGACCGGCCGCGTGGTCCTCGGCCTTCGCCAGGGGCGCCGTCGCCGGGACTGACGGGGTTGGAGAGGGCTGACCGGGGCTGCGGGGTTCGAGACGCCCCGTTGCGGCGCCTCGCCCTGACGGCTGTTGCAAGCCGCCCAAAATCGTCGTCCTGGGGAGGGCGAAGCTCGTGTCAAGGGACGCAGAAGGCTCGATCCTGAACGGGGTCCCGGGTCTTCGCCCGGGATTGATGGCTTTCATGACATCAAAATCAGCTGTCATTCCCGCCCTTGAGGCGGTAACCTCGGTCCGGTTATGACGCTACATTCGGACCCAG
>CAINOV010000114.1 GCA_903851655.1 uncultured Caulobacterales bacterium | reverse complement strand
TCAGATTGCCGCCCAGACCCTGCCCCGCCGCCACAAGCCCGCCGCCGAGCCCCAGCACGCCGATGATCATCCGCCGCAGGCCCCAGCCGCGGTTCAGGCGCGACTCCACCCGCCGCGCAAAGTCGATCTGGTCCGGAAACGGCGGGTGCTCCGCGAACATCCGGGCCAGTTGCGCGTCGAATTCCTGGTCAGCCATGCGCCAGCCTCCCCGCATCCGTGTCCGACGACGCGCCGGCGCTGTCCGTCGCCAGCCGTCGCTTGAGTTTCTCCAGGGCGCGCTTCACATGGGACTTCACCGTTCCCAGCGGCGCGCCTGTGGCCTCGGCGGCCTCGGTGTGGCTGAGGCCCGCCCCGTAGCAGAGCGAGACGTAAAGCCGCTCCACCGGACTGAGGTCCCTGAGCGCCTGATCCAGATCGAGCCGCTGGTCCGTCAGCCCATCGCCGGTCGTCTCGTCCGCCTGTTCCGGGCCTTCGGGCGCGGGGTCCAGCTCGGCCCGGCGGCGCCACCGCTTGATGTAGAGCCGGGCGGCGATCCGCTTGACCCAGCCGGCGAAGGATCCTTCGCCGCGGAAATCGGCGATCGCCTCGAACGCCGCCAGGAAGGCGTCCTGCGCCAGGTCGTCGGCCAGGGCGGCGTCTGCGCCCATGCGTCGCAGCAGGGCTCTCACCGCCGAGCCATGACGGCGCGCCAGCTCGCCGAACGCGGGGCGGTCTGCGGTCATGGCCAGCTGCGCCAGCTCCACATCGTGGAGGCCTGTCAGCGGCTTGTTTGGCGCGGCTTGCGCGCCAGGCGGACCCCCCATCGGGCCGTCTCCTGAATGGCGGACGGGGTCAGCCGCGCGCTTTGCCGCGGGTCAGGCCGTAGATGATCAGATAGGCCAGCCCCACAAAGCCCGGGAAGCAGGCGAAGGCCATGAAGGCGCCGGTCGTGTCGTTGGAGGGATCGTAATAATAGAGGGCGCCCCCCGCGGCCAGCAGGGCCAGGGCCCAGGCGATCCAGAACAGGCCCCGACGCAGATCCCGCTCCGGCCCGTAGCTCGCCTTGATCGGGCGCGGGTCGGACGCCATCATCTGCATCAGCTCCGGCTGCACGGGCTGTCCGCGTTCGTAGGCCGCGCGCAGCGTGTCCTGCAGCTGGGTGCGCTCCTTGTGCCGGAAGTACCGGCTGCTGACGACGATCGCCCCGATCATCCCGAACAGCGCCACCGGCACCAGCACGCCCGCCGCCTCCGCAAAGTCGTGTCCGCTCATTGTCTTCGTCTCCGTCGTGTCTGTCGCCCCCCGCCGCGGGTCTGGCGACGGTTCGGTCCAATGATCGCCGCCGATGTGCGACGCTCTCAACTGGTCAGAGGCGGATCAAGAGCACTTTGGATGCGAAACGCCGCATGAAATCTTCGTAAGGTCTGCAGGCGCCCGGGCGCCAGGGTCCTGACGCCTGTTGTCCCGACGGGCGATCACCTGCGGTCGGGACGGATTCCGTGCGGTTGCGGCGGGTCAATGAGCCGCCGCCGGTTCTCCCCCAATCCTGCCTCAGCGCGTCATTGTTTGTTCATCGGGATGTTGCTAGTGATAATCGCTCGCGACAATTTTTTCACAGTGCAGGCTTTGATCCACACCCCTCCCCCCTTGACCGACGCGCCCGTGACCGACGTCTCCCTGACCGACCGGCTGATGTCGCTGGCGGACGGTCGACGCGGCCTTGTCGGCGTGATCACCGAGATCGGCGCCGCGCAGACGACCCCCGGCGCCATCAACGCCGACGAGTTGGAACGACGCCTGCTGGAGATGGGCTTCGTCGAAGGCGCGCGGGTGGAGATCCTGCATGAGGGTTTCATCGGCCGGGACCCGATCTGCGTCCGGCTGGACGACATGCGCGTGGCGCTGCGGCGTCGGGAGGCCCGGGGCGTCATCCTGCGGGTGGAGCAAGGCGCATGACCGCCGCCGTCACAGCGCCCCAGACGCCGGACCTGGCGCCCCCGCCCCCCTCCGGCGCCGCCCTGCGGGTCGCGCTGGTGGGCAACCCCAACGCTGGCAAGACCGCGCTGTTCAACGCCCTGACCGGCTCCCGGCAGAAGGTGGCCAACTACGCCGGCGTGACGGTGGAGCGCAAGGAAGGCCAGCTGGTGGCGGCGGACGGGCGGCGGATGGTCATCCTCGACCTGCCCGGCACCTATTCCCTCCGCGCCCGCAGCCCCGACGAGGTGATCACCCGTGACGCGGTGCTGGGACGCCTGGCCGGCGAAGTCCCGCCCGACGTGGTGATCTGCGTCGCCGACGCCACCAACCTGCGCCTGGTCCTGCGCCTGGCGCTGGAGCTGAAGGCCGTGGGCCGCCCCGCGGTGCTTGCCCTCAACATGATCGACATCGCCGAGCGCCAGGGGCTGGAGATCGACGCCGACCGCCTCTCCGCCGACCTGGGCATGCCGGTGATCGGCACCGTGGCCACCCGCCGCCGGGGGATCGCCGATCTGGTCTCAGCCGTCGAGGACCGGGCCCGGGACGGGGGCGTCAATCTGGGGGAGCATGGCTGGACCGAGCCCAGCGCCGCGGAGATCCGCGCCCTGCACCGGGAGGCGGAACGCATCCTGAAGGCCGCCGTCCGTCCGCCGAAGCGTCCGGACACCTGGACCGGGCGGCTGGACGACGTGCTGCTGCATCCGGTGGCGGGCGTCCTGATCCTGCTGGCGGTGCTGTTCCTGATGTTCCAGGCGGTGTTCACGGGCGCCAAGCCGGTGATGGACCTGATCACGGCGGGCTTCGACCTCCTGTCCGGCGCCGTGGCCCAGACCCTGCCCGACGGCCTGCTGAAGAGCCTGATCTGCCAGGGGATCATCGCCGGCGTGGGCCAGGTGGTCGTCTTCCTGCCGCAGATCCTGATCCTGTTCCTGTTCATCATCCTGCTGGAGGATGTGGGCTATATGGCCCGGGCGGCCTTCCTGCTCGACCGGATCATGGGCGGCGCGGGCCTGCACGGCCGGGCCTTCATCCCCCTGCTGTCGAGCTTCGCCTGCGCCATTCCGGGGATCATGGCCACCCGGGTGATCGACAATCGCCGGGACCGGCTGACCACCATCCTGGTGGCGCCGCTGATGACCTGCTCGGCGCGGATTCCGGTCTACACCCTGATCATCTCCGCCTTCATTCCGGCGCGGACGGTGCTGGGGGGCCTGAGCCTGCAGGGCCTGGTGTTCTTCAGCCTTTATGCGCTGGGCATGGTCAGCGCGCTCGCCGTCGCCTGGGTCGTGCGCAAGGTGTTCTGGCGCAGCGCCGCGGAGCCGTTCCTGATGGAGCTGCCGTCCTACAAGGTCCCGGATCCGGCCAATGTCCTGCGCAGCGTCGCCCTGCGCGGCCAGATCTTCCTGCAGCGCGCCGGCACCACCATCCTTTCGATGATGATCCTGATCTGGTTCCTGTGCACCATCCCGGGCAAGCCTGCGGGCGCGGCGGGACCGGCCATCGACTACAGCTTCGCCGGCCATATCGGCCATCTGATCGAGCCGGTGCTCGCCCCCATCGGCTTCTCCTGGCAGATGAGCGTGGCGCTGATCCCCGGCATGGCGGCGCGGGAGGTGGCGGTGGGCGCGCTGGGCACGGTCTACGCCGTCTCGGGCGGCGAGGAGGCCACGAACCTGCTGGGGGCGAGCCTCGCCCATCAGTGGTCCCTGGCCTCGGCCCTCGCCTTCCTCGCCTGGTACGTGTTCGCGCCCCAGTGCGCCTCGACGCTCAGCGTGGTGAAGCGGGAGACCAATTCCTGGCGCTGGCCGATCATCATGTTCGCCTACATGACGGCGCTGGCCTACGCCGCCGCCTTCATCACCTATCGCGTCGCCGTGGGCCTGGGGGCTGGCTGAGATGATCGAGCAGCTGGTCGTCTACGGGGTCGTCGCGGCGGCGGCGGGCTGGACCGCCTGGACGCTGGTCCTGCGGGGCTGGTGGTCCCGTCGCGCAGCGGCGCGCAAGGTCGCCGGGCCGGCGCCCGGCTGCGGACCCGACTGTAACTGCGGATCGTGAGGCGGCGCTTCAGGCCGTGACTCGGTTGCTGAGGACGCCCAGTCCGTCCACCCGGATGGTCACCCGGTCGCCGGGCTGCAGATAGACCTTCTCCGCCCGGCTCCGGGCGACATAGGCGGCGATGACATGCCGGACCACCGAGCCGGAAAAGCCGGACAGGATCCAGCGCAGGACCCCCGCCCGCCGATCCGCCGCCGGGACCCCCTGGAACACCGTCCCCGCCGGGGTGCCGGCGAGGATCAGGGTCCGGGCCGGGATCGACCCGTCCTCGGCGAAGGCCAGCCGGGCCGTCCCCTCCCGCCAGGTCCAGGCGACGTCGCGCTTGCCCCGCGCCCGGGTCAGGATCTCGTCCAGGTCCCAGATCCATTCGGTGACCCGGGCCCTCTGGCGCTCGACCCCGTTGACGCTGAGCTGCAGGGTCAGGCCGGCGATGAAGCCGTGCAGGTCCCGGGGAACCACGAACAGGTCCCCCACCGGCAGATAGCCCGGCGCGCTCTTGCCGTCGGTGAAGCCCCGCCCGGACTGGGGGTCCTTCAGGTCCACGCCGCGCATCAGCACCGCCCGGTCTGTCACGTCGTTGCCGAGGATCAGCCCGCCCTCGGCTGGATCCGCCAGGCCGAGGGACCGCAGGGGCGCGAGGCAGAGCTCGACCTCGAAGTCGAGCAGTCCTTCGCCGGCGGGAATGTCGGATCGCGGCCCGGTGGGCGTCACGCACTTGGGAAACAGGAAGGGAGAGCCGGTGACGGCGGACTCCTCCGCATGCTCCCGGTAATTGGTCCCCACCGCGATGTGGCTGGAGGTCAGGTTGACCGGACGGTCCAGACTGTCCGCCGGGACCTCGGTCAGGGGGGAGCCCGTGCGGATCACCGCCGCCAGGGCCTCGTGGCCAAGGCGGTTGTAGAGGTCGATCGGGTCCTCCGACGGGGTGACGGCCAGGGCCGTCAGCTCCACGCCCGTGACGACGCCGGCCTGATAGCGGGTGACCCCCAGGATCCGGCCGTCAGTCGTCCGGGCGAAGGTCAGGGCCGCCTCTAGGGGGGCAAGGGCGATGCTGTCGCTCATGACGGGGTCCTAGACCAGGCCGCGGTACGATCCGCCGTCCATCTGCAGCTGCTGGCCGGAGATGAAACCGGCCTGGGCGCTGCACAGGAAGGCGCAGGCGTCGCCCAGCTCCTCCGGCTGCCCGAACCGCTTGGCGGCGATGGAGTTGGCGATGTCCGCCCGGGCCTGCTCGTAGCTGATGTTCTTCATGGCCATCGCCAGGCGGGCCATCTGCTGCTGCCGCTCTGTGTCGAAGCGCTCGGGCAGCAGGCTGTTGATGGTGACGTTGTCGGCCGCCACCTCCGGCGCCAGGGCCTTGCAGGCCGCGGTCAGCGCCGTGCGCGCCGCCGTGGACAGGCCCATGGGCGCCACCGGGGTCTTCACCATGGCGCTGGTGATGTTGACGATCCGCCCGAACTTCCGCGCCTGCATGCCCGGCAGGACCGCCCGGATCAGCATCAGCGCAGGCAGCATGTTGGCGTTGATGGCCGACAGCCAGGCCGCCTCGTCCCAGTTGGCGAAAAACCCCGGCGGCGGGCCGGAATTGTTGTTCACCAGAATGTCGACCTCGCCGGCCCCGGCCAGCAGGGCCTTGCGCCCCTCCGCCTCGCCCAGGTCCGCGGCCACGGCCGCTACCTGCCCGCCGGTCTCCTCGGCGATGCGGTCCCGGGCCGCCGCCAGCTTGACCGCGTCCCGGCCGTTGACGATCACCTGCGCCCCCTCCCGCGCCAGGGCGAAGGCGCAGGCGTAGCCCAGGCCCTGGGACGAGGCGCAGACCAGGGCGCGCTTTCCGGTCAATCCCAGGTCCATCAGGCGGCTCCCTGCAGCGGTGTCGCCAGATAGGCCGACAGGGCGCCGCTCAACTCCACAAGGCCCGCCGGCGTCACGGCGGCGGCGGCGGCGATGGCCAGGATGTGACCGTCCGGCCGGACCAGCACGGCTCCGCCGGGGGCGAGGCCCATCCGTTCGGTCCAGGCGCCGTCGGCCAGGGCGAAGTCACGCCCCTCGACGCGCAGGGTCACCGGCGCGGACGAGCCCCGAAGCAGCGCCGACACGTCGCCGGCCGCCGGGCCCGCCAGCAGGGTGAAGCCGTCCGGGCCGACAAGGTCGAGGGTGGAGCGGCCGTCCGCCAGTTCAGCGTGCGGCAGCCGCGCGCCGGCGACGCATTTCGGCGTGAACTGGCTGATCGGCAGGGTGTCGTCCTCGCGCAGGGCGTCCCCGTAGGCGAAGCCCAGCTGCAGGCGCAGGCTGTCGAAATGGTCCTTCTGGGCGGCGACGGCGTCTGTCACCCTCGCCCGGGCAGCAGGTTCGGTCAGGCGCGCGCGGAAGGTCTGGGCGTCCACCGTCTGGTCCGGCCCATAGCCCAGGGCCTCGAACAGCACCCGGATGCGAAACGCGTTGGCGAGGCTCTGGCCCATATTGGTCTGGGCGATGATCCGGCGTTCCGGTTCATAGGTCTCCAGCAGGTCCGGCCCGGCCCAGCCGGCCTCCACCGCGGCGATCTTCCAGGCCAGGTTGTCGATGTCGCCGATCCCCGTGTTCAGGCCGAGCCCGCCGGTCGGCGGAAACCGGTGCCCGGCGTCCCCGGCCAGGAAGACATTCCCGTCCCGATAGCGCCGCGCCACCTGGGCCGACATCTTCCAGCCCCGGACGCCCTTGATCTGCAGGTCCGTCACCGGCGCGCCCACGGCGGCGGCCACGGCGGCGCGGCAGGCGGCCTCATCGAACGCCGTCTCCGTCGTATCCGGCGCGCAGGGGTGCATCAGCACCCAGGTCTTCTCGATGTCATAGGCGATCAGGGTGCCGTTCAGGCCGGGACCGAACAGGAAGTAGAGGATGCCCGGACGCTCGGCGACGACGGCGCGCAGGTTGGCCTCGAAATGGATCATCATGAAGTGGGCGATTCCGTCAGGCCCGTCCATGGCGATCCCTGCAGCGTCCCGGACCGCGCTCCCCGCCCCGTCGCAGGCGATGACATAGCGGCTGCGGACCTTCAGCGTCTCTCCGGTGGTGCGATCCACAAGGGTGGAGATCACCCTGTCCCCCAGCTGCAGGCCCTCCCGCCACTCCAGCCCGCGGCGCAGGGTGACGTTGGGCCAGCCGCACAGGGCCCGCTCGACCACCGCCTCGAAGCGCGGCTGCTCGATATTGATCAGCGGCCAGGGGGTCAGGGCGCGGACCGCGTCGTCCTGGCGCTCATAGGCGATGACGCCGATGGCCGGCTGGCTCAGGGTCTCGACCATCTGCACCCACTGGCCGTCGGCGGGCGCGGTGGCCGCGGCGTGGATCTCGTCCATCGGCAGACCGGCGGCGGCGCAGATCTCCAGCGAGCGGGGGTTCAGGGCGTGGGCCTTGGGCGCGTCCAGGCGCTGCAGATGCTTTTCGGCGACCAGGGTCTTCACCCCCCGCCGCCCCAGCAGATGCGCGCCCAGCAGGCCGACCGGGCCACCGCCGACGATCAGCACGGTCGTGTCGAGGTCGCTCATGTCCGGCTCACGCGGTCTGGGGCGGCAGGGTGCGGCCGAAGCTGGCGGGCATGTTCGGCCCCCACTGGCTCACCGCGCCGATGTCGATGGAGTGGTCGCCGGCGGGGATGCTGGCGTCGAACTGGTCCCCGTCGGTCCAGTGTTCATGGATGTGGCCCCACGGATCGCGCCAGTAGTCGAAGATCTGGCTGCCCAGCAGGTGGCGGCCCACGCCCCATTCGTGCGCCCGGCCCTTGGCCGCCAGGTGCTCGCGGCCGGCCTGCAGGTCGTCCATGTCGCCGACCTCCCAGGACAGGTGATTGAGGCCCGACACGCCGCCGGACGCCATGTGGCTGGCGAGCAGGATGGAGTGGTGGTCCGCCGGATCCGCGCCCCGGTCGCAGCGGGCGAAGATGGCCACCGGCATGCCGGGCGCCAGGTTCACCCGGTCCGAGGCGATCAGTCCGAAGCGCGCCTGGTACCAGGCCAGCGCCGCCGCCGGGTCGGGCACGTTCAGGGCCAGGTGACCGAAGCGCTTGATCCGGCTGGGGCCGGCCTTGATCCGCTGGGCCGCGCCGATCCGCTGGAAGGCGTCGCCCATGTTCAGGGGCCGGGGCTGCAGGCCGTCCCGCGCCGCCACGGGGGCGATGCCGAAGACGATCTCGACGGTCAGCCCGATGGGATCCACGACCGTGGTCCGCACGCCGCCGCCGGGCGCGTCCAGCGCCTCCACCGGGGTGAAGCCCGGGGTGGCCGCCAGCCGATCCAGATCCTCGCGACAGTCCGCCTCGAAGGCGAAGCCGAGAAACGCGGGGTCGCCCTCGTGGATCACATGGACATAGGGGGCTGCGCCGGCGCCGCGCATAAACAGGACCTTGTCCCGGCGTTCGGCGCGCGCCAGGCCGAAGTCCATCAGATAGGACTCCATTCGGTCCAGATCCGGGACCTGCAGCCGTGGGTAGGCCACGTCTCGCACCTTCAGCAGGGGACTGACGCTCATGGGCGGTTCCTCTCGTCCGTGCAGCGCATTGTTTTCGGACCCAGTCCGGCGGCGCCTAAATATTGGGATATTTCCCAATTTGTGGCGTGTCAACGGACGTCAGGTCTGACGGCGGGCTCGGGCGGGAGGTCCGGGGCGGTCTCCGGACGCGGGCCGAAGGTCAGTCGAGGCCCAGCAGGAAGGCGTTCAGGCTGTCGAAGTACCGCTGCTGGTCGTCATACATGGCCAGATGGCTGCCGTCGGGCAGGCAGACATACTGCCCCTTCGGCAGTTGCCGGGCCATGGCCGCCTTGTAGGTGGGGTCCATGGTGTCGTGGCGGGCGGCGATCACCAGGGTCGGCACGGAGATCGAGGTCAGGTCGGCGAACCGGTCCCAGTCCGACAGCCGCCCGCTGGCCCCCAGTTCGCTGGGCCCCTGCATCAGGGTGTAGAGCTCGGCGTTGATGTGCGAGAAGCTGCGCACCACCGGCTCGGGCCACTCGGCATAGGGCCGGCGCAGGACATGCTTCTCGTAGTGCATCGGGATCAGCAGCTCCATGTACCGCGGATTGGCGATGTCGCCGGCGGCCTCCAGCGCCTTCACCTCGGCCAGGGTCTGCGGGTCCATGGCCGGCATCAAGACCTCGCGGGCGTAGGCGTTGTAGGCCGGGATCGAGGCCATCATGTTGGAGATCACCAGGCCCTTCAGATGCTGCTGGTATTTGAGGGCGTATTCGATGGCGAGGATCCCGCCCCAGCTCTGCCCCAGCACGCAGAAGGCGTCGCGCTCCAGCCCAAGGGCCTGGCGCACCTGCTCCACCTCCTCCACGAACCGCGGCAGGTCCCACAGGGACGTGTCCGTGGGCTGGTCGCTGTTTCCGGAGCCGAGCTGGTCATAGTAGTAGTACTCGATCCCCGCGGCGGGCAGGAAGCTGTCGAAGGCCTCGAAATACTCGTGCGTCGCCCCCGGGCCGCCGTGCAGCAGCAACAGCTTCAGCCGGGGATTGTTCCCCACGCGCTTGGTCCAGACGTTGAACCGGCCCAGCGGCGTCTCGATCTCGATCCGCCGCGCCCCTCCGCTCCAGGCGTCTTCGCGCCCGGTATAATCCAGATAGCCGCCTGTCCTGGCGCTCATGGCGTGTCTCCATCCCCGTCCGTCGACGGCCACAGGAAACCCCATCCTGCGCGCTCGACGCAACCCTGTCGTCGCCCAGGCTGAAAATGCAAATCATTCTCATTTAACGTTGCTATTGCGAACCATTCGCACTAATCCTGCCCTCCCGCCGACGCGCGGGGGGATGACTTGGCAGGAGCGGAACGGGATGCAGACACGCGCAGGATCAGGTTCCCGGCGGCTTGGACGCCTGCTGGCCGCCGTCGGCGCGCTCAGCCTTTCGGGCGTGGCGCGGGCAGCGCCGCCGCCGATCGCGATCCCGGTTTCCGCGGAGGATGGCGCAGCGGCGTCGGCGAACGAGGGACTTTTGGACTTCCTGCAGAGCTGGCGGCGCAACGGGGCGCTGCTGGGCGACATGTGGGGGGCGCGGACCCTGCTCAGCCGCTACGGCGTGTCGCTGGGCGTGCAGGAAAACAGCGAGGGCCTCGGCAATGTCACCGGCGGGTCGCGGCGCGGCTTCACCTATGAGGGCCTGACCCAGGCGGTCGTGCAGCTCAACACCCAGCGCGCCTTCGGCTGGTACGGGGGGACGCTCAACATCAGCGCGCTGCAGATCCATGGGCGCAACCTCAGCGCCGAGAACCTGGGCTCCCTGCAGACCGCCAGCGGCATCGAGGCGGACCGCGCCACCCGGCTGTGGGAGGCCTGGTACGACCAGAGGCTGCTGGACGAGGACCGGCTGGACCTGCGCCTGGGCCAGCAGAGCCTCGACCAGGAATTCATGGTGTCGAGCAACGCCCTCAGCTTCGTCAACACCATGTTCGGCTGGCCGATGGTTCCGTCGGCGGACCTGCCCGGCGGCGGGCCGGCCTATCCCCTCTCCGCGCTGGGCCTGCGGGCGAGGATGCGGCCCACGGACGCGATCACGGTGCTGGCGGGCGTGTTCAGCGGCAGTCCGGCCAAGACCCTCGCCGGCGACCCGCAGCGCGACAATCGCTTCGGGCTGAGCTTCCCGCTGAACAAGGGCGTGCTGGCCATCGCCGAGATCCAGTACGCCGATCCGGCCCTGGGCGGCATGGTCGCCGCCGGCGCCGATCCCCCCCTGGCGCGCACCTATCGCCTGGGCGTCTGGTACGACAGCGCGCCCGTCGCCGACCAGCGCTTCGCCACGGAGCACCGGGGCGACTGGTCCGTCTACGCCGTGGCCGACCAGATGGTCTGGCGCAGCGGGCGGGACCCGAACCGCACCCTCAGCCTGTTCACGCGGATCATGGGAACGCCCCAGGCGGACCGGAACCTGGTGGATTTCAGCGCCAACCT
>CAINOV010000113.1 GCA_903851655.1 uncultured Caulobacterales bacterium | reverse complement strand
CGCCATCACCCGGACCCTGCTGGAGGACGGCGCCCAGTGGTGCGTGCTGCCGGGACCGGTGGCGGTGACGGCGCCCGTCCGCATCCTGCAGGGCGGGCAGGACCCGGACGTGCCATGGCGCCACGCCCTGGCCCTGGCCGAGGCCCTGACGTCCGGGGATGTGGTGTTCACCCTGGTGCGCGACGGGGACCACCGGCTGTCGCGGCCGCAGGATCTCGACCGGCTGGTCGCCGCGGTCAGGGAGTTGACGGACTGAGCCCGCGCTCCGCCGCAAGGATGGCGGCGAGGCCTTCGCGATAGGTGGGATAGAGCGGTCGCCAGCCCAGCTCAGCCTTGGCCTGGGCGTTGGAGACGCGCTTGCTCTCGCCATAGAACCGCCGGGCCATGGGGGACAGATCCGCCGTCTCGAAGGGAATGAGCGGCGGTGCCGCCAGCCCGAGCAGGCTTGCGGCGTGGGCGGTGACCGTCTCCGCCGGCGCCGGCAGGTCGTCGCAGAGATTGTAGATCCCTCCGGCGCGGGGGCGACGCAGGGACGCCAGCAGGCCCTCGGCTAGGTCGCTCACATGGATCCGGGAAAAGACCTGGCCGGGCTTGTCATAGCGCCGCGCCGAGCCGTCCCGCAGCCGCGCGAAGGGCGAGCGACCTTTTCCGTCGAGGTCCGGGCCATAGATGCCCGGCAGCCGGAAGACCATCGTCGCCGATCCGAGCTCCTCTCCCAGTTCAAGCCAGGTCCGCTCCGCCTCCACCCGGCGCTGGCCTTCGGGAGACAGCGGGGCGACGGCGGTGCGTTCGAACACCCAGCGGCCGCCATGGTCCCCATAGACCCCCGTGGTCGACAGATAGCCGATCCAGTCCGGCCGCGCCGCGCCGCGCCGCAGCAGGGGGGCCAGGTCGCCATAGCCCGGGCAGCCCATCGGACCAGGCGCGGCGCTGAGCAACAGGGCGTCCGCCGCGGCCAGGCCCTCGGCCAGGGTGTCGGTCTCGCCGGGGTCGACGGGCGTGATCCCGCGTTCCGCCAGCCTTGCGCGTCCATCGGCCGTGCGCGAGGTTCCCGCAACGCGCCAGCCCAGCGGCTGAAGCCGGTCCGCCAGGACCCCGGCCGTGTAGCCGAAGCCGTGGACAAACAGCTTCACCTCAGGCCTGCAGCAGGGGGGCGAGGGCGGCGCGCGCCGCGTCCGCCAGGTCCGGACGCTTGAGCGTAAGCGCCACATTGGCCCGCAGCCAGCCGATGCGGTCGCCGCAGTCATAGCTCTCGCCCTCATAGTCGAAGGCGTGGAAATCCTGGGTCTGCATCAGCCGGGCCATGGCGTCGGTCAGCTGGATCTCGCCGCCGGCGCCCGTCTGGCGGTCCGCCAGGATGCCGAAGATCTCCGGCTGCAGGATGTAGCGGCCGAGCACGGACAGGTTCGACGGCGCGGTTCCCTGGGGCGGCTTTTCCACCATTCCCGACATCTTGATCAGCCGACCCTCGCGGCTGGCCGGGGTGACGATCCCGTACTTGTGGGTCTCCGTCTCCGGCACCGGCTCCACCACCACGATGTTCCCGCCCACCTGGTTGTACGCGGCGATGGCCTGGGCGGTGCAGGAGGTGGGACCGTCGACGATTACGTCCGGCAGCAAGACGGCGAACGGCTCGTCGCCGATGATGTCCCGGGCGCACCAGATGGCGTGCCCAAGACCCAGCGGCGCCATCTGCCGGACGTAGGAGATCTCTCCCTCCCGGGGCAGGTCGGCCAGGAGCTGGTCCAGCAACGCGGTCTTGTTCTTCTCCCGCAGGGTGGCCTCAAGCTCCACGTGATGGTCGAAGTAGTCCTCCATCGCCGTCTTGCCCCGGCCCGTGACCAGCACAAAATGCTCGATCCCTGCCGCCCGGGCCTCGGCGATCACGTGATGGATCAGGGGGCGATCGACCACCGGCAGCATCTCCTTCGCCACCGTCTTGGCGGCGGGAAGCATCCGTGTGCCCAGGCCCGCCACGGGAAAGATCGCCTTGCGAACGCGTTTCATGACATGACCCTTGCTGAGCCGCCTGCGGGCGTCCTCGCCCGCGCCGGGCCTCTCCCTTATTCGACTGTGACGGACTTGGCCAGATTGCGGGGCTGGTCCACATCCGTGCCTTTCTGCACGGCCACGTGATAGGCGAGCAGCTGGACCGAGGTGGCGAAGGCCAGGGGGGCGATCAGCGGGTCGCAGGCGGGGGCCAGCAGGACGCGGATCCCGGCCGGCGCCCGGACTGCGCCGTCGGCGTCGGCGATCAGGACCACCGGCGCCCCCCGGGCGCGAACCTCCTGCAGATTGGACATGGTCTTGTCGAACAGGCTGTCGGACGGGGCGATGACGATGATCGGGGTCGCTTCGTCCACCAGGGCGATCGGCCCGTGCTTCAGTTCCCCCGCGGCATAGCCCTCGGCGTGGATGTAGCTGATCTCCTTCAGCTTCAGCGCCCCCTCCAGCGCCAGCGGATAGGACGGCCCGCGCCCGAGGTAGAGGACGTCCGTGGCCTT
>CAINOV010000112.1 GCA_903851655.1 uncultured Caulobacterales bacterium | reverse complement strand
CGCCTGCTGGGCTGGAACGACCGGGACGTGCAGGTGATCGCCGGGGGCAGCGACCTGGCCAATCTGGAGTCCCCGTCGTCCTTCGTGGAGGCCATGCGCGGCGCCGCGCGGCCGGGCGCCGGATACCGGGTGGCCTTCGGCCCGCGGACGCTGGCCTATTCGGTGCTGATGAACCTGTCCGCCAACGGCTGGGGCGAGCCCGACCCCCGCGGCCGGGCGGTGCGCGACCTGAACCGGACCCAGGCCTTCCGCCAGGCAGTGAGTCTCGCCATGGATCGCGTGGCCCTGGGCGCCACCCAGGTGCGCGGACCCTTCATCAAGCCCTATGCCGGGGGACTGCTGGCCAGTTCGCCCTTCTATGACGCCGCCGCCACCCGGACCTGGCCGCACGACGCCCGGCAGGCCCGGGCGCTGCTGGCCAGCATCGGTCTGGTGGACCGGGACGGGGACGGCTACGTGAACTATCCGCCCAACGTGATGAAGGGCCAGAACGTCACGATCATCCTCACCGCCAGCCCGGACACCATCACCGAGCGGACCCTGGCGGAGGGCGTGCTGCTGTTCGCCCGGGACGCAGGTCTGAAGGTCGTTCTGCGCTTCGCCAGCGGACCCCAGCGGGACGCCCTGACCGCCAGCGGACAGTTCGACTGGGTCCTGTCGCGGAACGAGACTACGGAGCTGATCACCGTGGTGCAGGGGGCGAGCGCCCTCGCCCCCATGGGCCCGCACACGCACAAGTTTCACCGGGCCGGAGCTTCGGGGACGCTGGATCTTCTGCCCTATGAGTCCGAGATGGTCCGGCTGACCGAGGCCTTCATCCGCACCGACGACGGGGCCGAGCGTCGCCGCCTGATGGCCCGCTACCAGTCGATCTCGACCTCGGAGGTGAACGAGGTCGGACTGATCCAGTTCCCGGGCGGCATCATGATCGACAAGCGCTTCGCCAATGTGCCTGCCGGGACACCCACCATCATGTTCAACTGGGCCGAGGACGCCCTCATGCGCGAACGGCTGTTCGTGCCGACGGCGCGTCAGAGCCATTATGAGCTGTTGCCGGGGCGGCTGCCGGGCTGCTTCGCCTGCAGCGCGACGGTGAAGGGAGGCGGGCGATGACCGTGCTGCGCTTTGTGCTGAAGCGGCTGCTGGCCGCCCTGCCGATCATCCTGCTGCTCAGCCTCGTGACGTTCCTGATCATCCATGCGCCGCCGGGAGACTATGCCGACCACCTGCGGACCATGCTGATCAATCAGGGGGGGGCCTCCGCGGCGGAGGCCGACGCCCAGGCGGAGCTGTTCCGCCAGCGCAACGGGTTGAAGGACCCGGTGCTGATCCAGTATCTGCACTGGATCACCGGCATCGTCACCCGGGGGGATTTCGGCTTTTCCCTCGCCGCCAACCGTCCCGTGGCCGAGATCGTGGCCGAGCGGCTGCCGCCGACCCTGATCCTGGCTCTCACCAGCCATCTGCTGGCCACGGGTCTGGGCGTGAGCATGGGGGTGCTGGCCGCCACCCGGGCGGGGACCTGGATCGACAGCGCGCTGAACCTGTTCGCCTTTGTGGGGATGACCACGCCGCGGTTCCTGCTCGCCCTGATCGTGGTCTATGTGCTGGTGTTCCAGCTGGGCAGCGCCCAGGTGGGCAGCTTCCAGTCCGCCCGCTATTCCGGCGCGCCGTGGTCGTGGGGCAAGATCGGTGACCTGATCGCCCATGTCTGGCCGGTGATCCTGATCGCCGCCTGGGGCGGGCTGGCCTATTCCATGCGGGTGATGCGCGGCAACCTGCTGGACGTGCTGAACGCCCAGTATGTGGAGACGGCCCGGGCCAAGGGCCTGTCCCCCCGCCGGGTGATCTTCGGCCACGCCGTCCCCAACGCCCTGCACCCGCTGGTGGCCTATCAGGGGGTGGCGCTGCCCTACATGGTCACCGGCGAGATCGAGGTGGCCATCGTCTTCGGGCTGGCCACCGTCGGTCCGGCGATTGTCGGGGCCATGGCGGTGGGGGACGTGGACGTGGCCGCGACCTTCATGCTGGTCCTGGCGATCACCCTGATCCTGGGCAACATCCTGGCGGACCTGGGCCTCATGCTGCTGGACCCGCGGATCCGGCTGGAGGGGGCGGACCGATGACCCCGGACACGGCGACCGAGACCTATGGCCGTCTGGTGTGGCGTCGGTTCCGCCGGTCGGGGCTGGGCATGGCGGGGCTGGGGGTGCTGATCGCCCTGGCGGTGGTGGTGGTCCTGGGTCCGTTCCTGGCCCCGATGGCGCCCGACGCCCGCTTCGCGCCCTATCAGCCGCCGAGCCGGATCGGGCTGGACGCCGGCGGGCTCTACGCCCTGAACGCGGTGGAGACCGGGCGGGACGATCCGGTGACCCTGCAGCCGATCCTGAGCTTCGAGGGCGCGCCCAAGGTCCGGCTGGGGCTGCTGGTGCGGACCGAGCCTTATCCCCTGCTGGGTCCGATCCGGCTGGATCGCCGCCTCGTCGGCCCGACTGATCCGGGGCAGCATGCGCATCTGATGGGCGCGGACCGGTTCGGGCGGGACATCTTCTCCCGCGGGCTGGTGGCGACCCGGGTGTCCCTGCTGCTGGCCCTCACCATCGTGACCCTGACCACGATCACCGGCCTCCTGGTGGGCGCCACGTCCGGCTATCTGGGCGGGGCGGTGGACCGGTGGGTGCAGCGGCTGGTGGACCTGCTGCTGGCCTTTCCGCAACTGCCCCTCTACCTGACCCTGGGCGCGCTGATCCCGGTGACGGTCTCGTCCGGCGTGTTCTTGGCCATCCTGATCGCCACCCTGTCGGTGCTGGGCTGGGCCGGGCTCAGCCGGGAGATTCGCGGCAAGACCCTGATGCTGGTGCGGATGGACTATGTCCGCGCCGCCGTGGCGATGGGGGCCGACGACCGCCGGATCATCCTGCGCCACATCGCGCCCAACCTGATGTCCCACGTGCTGGTCAGCTTCACCCTGACCCTGCCGACGGTGGTGCTGCTGGAGAGCTTCCTCGGCTTTCTGGGCCTGGCGGTGAAGCCGCCGATGATCTCCTGGGGGCTGATGCTGCAGGACGTCAGCGGCTATGCGGCCATCGGGTCCTATCCCTTCATCCTTTCGCCGGTGATCTTCGTGTTCGTCACGGTCTTTGCCTTCAACGCCGTGGGAGACGCCCTGCGTGACGCCGTTGACCCCTACTGACGGCGCCCCCCTGCTGGAAGCCCGGGACATCGCCCTCAGCTTCACCGTGGAGGGCGGGTCGGTGGAGGCCGTGCGCGGCGTCGACTTCCACATCGCCCGGGGCGAGATGCTGGCCCTCGTCGGCGAGTCCGGCTCGGGCAAGTCCGTGACCGCGCGGGTGCTGATGGGTCTGATGGGCCGCAACGCCCGTCTGGCGCCGGACGCCCGGGTCCGGCTGAACGGCGAGGTCCTGCCGATCCGGGACGACCGACGGATGCGCGCCGTCCGCGGTCGCACCATCGCCATGGTGTTCCAGGAGCCCATGAGCTCCCTCAACCCCATGCACACGGTGGGCGCGCAGATCGTCGAGGCGATCCAGGCCCACCAGAAGACACCCCGCCGCGACGCCCTGGCCCGGGCCCGGGACCTGCTGGCGGAGGTCCGGCTACCCGACCCCGAGGCCATGCTGCGCCGCTACCCGCATGAGCTGTCCGGTGGCCAGCGCCAGCGGGTCATGATCGCCATGGCCCTGTCCAACCGGCCCGCTCTGCTGATCGCCGACGAGCCGACGACGGCCCTCGACGTCCGGGTCCAGGCGGAGATCCTGGAGCTGATCCGCGACCTGCAGCGGCGCTACGATCTGGCCGTGCTGCTGATCACCCACGACCTGACCGTGGTCCGCAGCTATGCCGACCGGATCGCGGTGATGCAGCAAGGGCGGATTGTCGAGACGGGCCCGACCGCCGCCGTGCTCGACGCCCCGGCCCATGCCTATACGCGGCAGCTGCGGGACGCCGAGCCCACGGGCTACGCCGACGATGCCGATGTGGGCGACCGGTCCGCCCTGCTGGAGGGGAAGGGCGTCCGCATCGTCTATGGCGGACGGGGCCAGAGCCCGGCCTTCGTCGCCGTGGAGGGCGCCGACCTGACCGTCCGTCCCGGCGAGGCGGTGGGCGTGGTGGGCGAGTCCGGCTCGGGCAAGACGTCCCTCGCCCTGGCGCTGACGCGGCTGACGCCCCACTCGGCGGGGGAGATCTGGTTCGACGGCGCCCGGATCGACGGCTTGAGCCGCAGGGACATGCGGCCCCTGCGACCCCGGCTGCAGATCGTGCTGCAGGATCCCTTCTCGTCCCTCAATCCCCGCCTGTCGGTGCAGGCGCTGGTCGAGGAGGGGCTGATCGTCAACGGGATCGGGCGCACGGCGGCCGACCGGCTCGCGCGGGTGCGCCAGGCCCTGGTCGACGCCGGACTGCCGGGCGACATCCTGCACCGGTTCCCCCACGAATTCTCCGGCGGCCAGCGCCAGCGCCTGTCCATCGCCCGCGCCATTGCGGTGGAGCCGGAGCTGATGGTGCTGGACGAGCCGACCTCAGCGCTCGACCTGTCGGTGCAGGCAAGGATCCTCGACACCCTGAAGGACCTGCAGCGAAGGCGGGGGCTGGGCTATCTGTTCATCTCCCATGATCTCCGCGTCGTGCGCGCCCTGTGCCAGCGGATCATCGTCATGCGCAACGGCGCGATCGTGGAGAGCGGCCCGACGCGCCAGGTGCTGGAAAATCCCCGCTCGGACTATACCGCGCGGCTGGTGACGGCGGCCTTCCAGGTCCGGAACCTGTAATGCGCCGATATCGAAGGTTTTTGCGACGGCCGTTTATTCCAGCCCCGTGTCCGGGGCGCTAGTCTGAGGGCGTTGCAGGAGGCGTGAGCGATGCAGACCGTGACCGATACCGACGACTTCATGTTCGACCTGAACGGCTATCTGATCCTCCGGGGCGCCGTCGGGGCCGAGCTGCTGGGCCAGCTGAACGCCGCCTTCGACCGCTTTCCCGACCTGGAAAAGGGTGAC
Source organism: uncultured Caulobacterales bacterium (assembly GCA_903851655.1). Classification (GTDB taxonomy): domain Bacteria; phylum Pseudomonadota; class Alphaproteobacteria; order Caulobacterales; family Caulobacteraceae; genus CAIMFV01. The sequence goes on along the minus strand of CAINOV010000112.1, from coordinate 827 downwards.
TGGTGGGGCGAGGTGCAGCGGCTGGACGGCGGCGGTCCTGCCGGCGTCGAGCTCCAGAGCATCGTGGAGGCTGGCCCCCCCTTCGAGGCGCTGATCGATCATCCCGCCTGGATCGACCGGGTGGCGCGCTACTGCGGCGAGCAGGACACCTATGTGGAAGGACTGTTCATCGACGAATGTTTCGCCTCGATCCGGCGCAGCGGCGGCTTCTTTCCCCTGCATTCCGGCGGACAGGACGGGGTGGTGCGCAACCAGTTCCGGTTCGTCAACGGCCAGTTCCGCTGCGCCCAGGTGAACATCCTGCTGGCCCTGACCGATATCGGTCCCGGCGATGGCGCCACGCGGGTTCTTCCGGGGAGCCACAAGAGCAATCTGGCCCATCCGATCTTCGCCCGCGCCTTCGATGACCGTCGGGAGGAGGAGGACGAGACGGTGGAGGGCGCCGTCGAGGTCCATCTGAAGGCCGGGGACGCACTCCTGTTCGTGGACGCCATCGCCCACGGCGCCGCCCGGCGCATCCATCCCGGTGAGCGGCGGGTGCTGATCTATCGCTACGGCCCGTCCTGGGGCGCCACACGGCACGGCTTTCGCTATTCCGACGCGCTGCTGCAGCGGGTGACCCCCCGCCAGCGGAAGATCCTTCAGCCGATCCCGCCGCGGCGCCCGCCCGCGCCGGCCCTCGGATGACCGGTCAGGCGCCGCCGGTGATGGCCGCGCCCATCCTGGCCGGCGCGCAGCGTCAGGCGCGGGGCGCCGTCTCCCGCGCCCTCCGGCCGGAGGGGACCGGCGACTGGCTGCTGGTCGCCACCCTGTCGGGGGTGGGCTAT
>CAINOV010000111.1 GCA_903851655.1 uncultured Caulobacterales bacterium | reverse complement strand
CGCGTAGCACCAGCCCTCCTTGGCGATCGCGATGACCGTCATTCACCGGACGCCCGTCCCCCTTCAGCCGCCGCACGCTGGAGTCGGAGTTCACGGCCACCACCAGGCGATCGCACCAGCGGCGCGCCTGATCGAGATAGCTGACATGTCCCTTGTGCAGAATATCAAAACATCCGTTTGTAAAACCAACGGAAAGTCCATCTCGCTTCCAGCTGTCCGCCAGCCGGGCCGCCTCCCCGACGGACACCAGTTTGGCCTCCGCCGGCGCCCTGTGCGCATCGAGTTCCGCGGCGATCAGCTCGTGCGGCGAGACGGTCGCCGTGCCCAGCTTGCCCACCACCACGCCCGAAGCCAGCACGGCGAAGGCCACCGCCTCCTCCAGATCCGCGCCGGCGGCGATGGCCACGGCCAGGGCTGCGATCGAGGTGTCTCCGGCGCCGGAGACGTCGAACACCGCCTTGGCCCGGGCGGACACATGCCGCACCGGCGCGCCGCGCACCGCCAGGGACATGCCGGCGCCGGCCCGGGTCACCAGGATCGCGCGGGCTTCGCAAGCCTCCAGCGCCGCCTGCAGCGCGACCTCGACCTCCGCGTCGGTGGCGACCGGCCGCTCGGTGACGATGGCCAGTTCCCGGGCGTTGGGCTTGATCAGGTCCACGGCGCCGTACTTGGCGAAGCTGCGGCCCTTGGGATCGACCACCACCGGCCGGTTCTGCGCCTGCGCCGCCTCGACCACCGCACGGGCGAGGGCCGCATCGACCACGCCCTTCGCGTAGTCGGACAGGATCACCGCAGACGCGCCGGCGACGGCGGCGGTCGCGGCCTCGCGCAGGGCCCTGGCCGCCGCTTCGGAAAGGGGGGTGTCAGACTCGCTGTCCACCCGCAGCAGTTGCTGCCCCGCGGCGACGAACCGCGTCTTCTGCGTGGTCGGGCGTCCGGGGGCGGTCACGAACACCCCGTCGATCCGCTCGGCCGCGGCGGCGAGTTCGGCCGCCTGGGCCGCGGCGGCGTCGTCCCCCACGGCCCCGGTCAAAAGGGCGGTGGCGCCGAGGGCGGCGACATTGCTCGCCACATTCCCCACGCCCCCCAGCATGGCCGCGTCGGAGCGCCGGGCCAGAACCGGGATCGGCGCTTCGGGCGACACCCGCGCCACTTCGCCATAGACATAGCGATCCACCATCAGGTCGCCGATGCAGGCGATCCGGACTTGGGCGGCGGCGGCGAGCAGGTGCTGGAGGCGGGCGAGCGTCATGCCTCGCCTATAGGACATCGCCGCGGCGGCGCAAAGCGCGGGGCGCCTCAGCGGAGGCGTTTGGCCAGGGCGTCGAATTCCAGCAGTTCGGCGACCAGGGGTTCGAAATCCGCCAGCGCCACCATGTTCGGGCCGTCGGACGGGGCGTGATCCGGGTCGGGATGGGTCTCCATGAACACGCAGGCCACGCCCACCGCCACCGCCGCCCGGGCGAGGACCGGCACGAATTCCCGCTGTCCGCCGGAGCTGGTCCCCTGCCCGCCCGGCTGCTGCACCGAGTGGGTGGCGTCGAACACCACCGGACAGCCGATCCGCGCCATTTCCGGCAGGGCCCGCATGTCCGACACCAGGGTGTTGTAGCCGAAGGACACGCCCCGCTCGCAGGCCATGGCGTTGGGATTGCCGGCGCCGTTGATCTTGGCGATCACGTTCTTCATGTCCCAGGGGGCGAGGAACTGGCCCTTCTTCACACTGATCACCCGGCCCGTGCGCGCGGCGGCGACCAGAAGGTCGGTCTGGCGGCAGAGAAAGGCGGGGATCTGCAGCACGTCCACCACCTCGCCCACCGGCGCGCAATGGTCGATCTCGTGCACGTCCGTCAGCACCGGAAGGCCGGTGACCTCCCGGATCTCGGCGAAGATCGGCAGGCTGTCCTTCAGGCCGATTCCGCGCTGGGCGGACGCCGAGGTTCGGTTGGCCTTGTCGAAGGAGGTCTTGTAGATCAGGCCGATCCCCAGGCGCGCGGCGATCTCCTTCAGGGCGTGGGCGGTCTCCAGCGCATGGGCCCGGCTCTCCATCTGGCAGGGCCCGGCGATCACCGACAGGCGCAGCCCATTGCCGATCCGAACCACGGGGCCGTGGCCGGTGGCGATCTCGATCACGCTGTTGGGGGCGACGGCTTCGGACGCGATGGGAGTGATGCTGTTCACGGGCGGCCCCTGGCTGGATTTCCGGACACTTGACGGCGCACGCCTTGAATTCCGGTGGACGGTGCGCATGTGGCGTCTATCGCCAGGACAGACAATAGATAAAAGCGCCGATGAACACCAATCCCACGCCCCGACCCACCGCCGCCCGTCCGATCCTGCTGTGGTTCCGGCGGGATCTCCGGCTGGCGGACAACCCCGCCCTGCGACACGCCCTCGAGCTGGGCCAGCCGATCGTGCCAGTCTATGTGCGGGACGAGACGCCGGACATCCGCGCGCCGGGGGCGGCGTCCGACTGGTGGCTGGGCAAGTCCCTTGCGGCCCTGGCGCAGGACCTTGAGGCGCGGGGGTCACGTCTGGTGTTGAAGCGCGGGCCGGCGGCGGACGTGATCCGGCGGCTGGTCGCGGAGACCGGCGCGACCGGCGTCCTGTGGAACCGGCTCTACGATCCGGGGGTGGTGGATCGCGACGCGGCGCTGAAACGCGCCCTGCGCGCCGATGGCGTCACGGCGGCCAGCTTCAACGCGTCCCTGTTGACCGAGCCCTGGACGGTGACCAACAAGGCCGGGGAGGCGTTCAAGGTGTTCACCCCCTACTGGCGCACGGCCCAGGCGGCCCTGCAGCTCGAGCTGCAGGGCGCGGCGCCGTCCGCCCTGCCGGCGCCCGACGCCTGGCCCGGCTCGGAGGCCCTCGACAGCTGGGGTCTCCAGCCCACCGCGCCCGACTGGTCCACGGGCTTCGCCGACTGGCGCCCGGGCGAGGCCGGGGCCCGGGCCCGGCTGGACGCCTTCCTCGAGACGGGTCTCGCCCGCTACGCCGACGGTCGGGACTTTCCCGCCGTCCCCGCGGTCTCGCGCCTGTCCCCGCACCTGCATTTCGGGGAGATCGGTCCCCGCCAGGTCTGGGCCGCCGTCGCCGACGCCGAGGCGCGGCGCCCGGCCCTGTCCCAAAGCGCCGACAAGTTCCGGGCCGAGCTGGGCTGGCGGGAATTCAGCCACGCCCTGCTCTATCAACGGCCGGACCTGGAGATGCAGAACTTCAAGCCGGCCTTCGACGCCTTCCCATGGCGGGACGATCCCGCGGGTCTGGAGGCCTGGCGGCGGGGTCAGACCGGCTATCCCATGGTCGACGCCGGCATGCGCGAGCTGTGGACCACGGGGGTCATGCACAACCGGGTGCGGATGCTGGCGGCGTCCTTCCTGGTGAAGCACCTCCTGATCGACTGGCGGGCGGGGGAGGCCTGGTTCTGGGACACGCTGCTGGACGCGGACCGGGCGGCGAACGCGGCCAGCTGGCAGTGGGTGGCCGGCTGCGGCGCCGACGCCGCCCCCTATTTCCGGATCTTCAGCCCGATGGGTCAGGGTGAGAAGTTCGATCCCGACGGGGCCTATGTCCGCCGCTGGGTTCCCGAGCTGGCGCGGCTGCGGGGGCCGGCCCTGCACGCCCCCTGGACGGCCAGCCCCATGGAGCTGCGCGCCGCCGGCGTGGTGCTGGGCAAGACCTATCCGGCCCCTATCGTCGAGCACGGATACGCCCGCGAGCGGGCCCTGGCGGCGCTGGGGGCGACCCGCGCCTGACACGGTCGGCGGGACGAGAGATTGCAGGCCGCGGCGACCATGCCTAGTTAGAGGAACGGCCCTGCGGGCCGACGAGTCTCCCCACGGCCACAGCGCAGGCGAACCGTTTGATGACCACCCTCTCATCCGTGCTGGACGCAATCGGCGAGACGCCCCTGATCCGCCTCGCCCGGGCCAGCGAACTGACCGGTTGCGAGATTCTCGGCAAGGCGGAATTCATGAACCCCGGCCAGTCGGTGAAGGATCGCGCCGCCCTGGGCATCATCCGGGACGCGGAGCGCCGGGGCGTGCTGCGGCCCGGCGGGCTGATCGTGGAGGGAACCGCCGGAAACACCGGCATCGGACTGGCCATGGTGGCCTCCACCCTCGGCTATCGCACCTGCATCGTCATTCCCCGCACCCAGAGCCAGGAGAAGAAGGACGCGATCCGCCTGCTGGGCGCCGAACTGGTGGAGGTGGATGCGGTCCCCTACGCCAATCCCGGCAACTATGTCCGCTATTCGGAGCGGCTGGCGGCGGAACGGGCCCTGACCGAGCCCCACGGCGTCCTCTGGGCCAACCAGTTCGACAACACCGCCAATCGCGACGCCCATTACCAGACCACGGGGCCCGAGATCTGGCGTCAGACGGACGGCCGCGTGGACGGCTTCATCTGCGCCGTGGGCTCCGGCGGCACCCTGGCCGGGGTGGCCGCAGCCCTGCGCGAACAGCGCCCTGACGTGGCCATCGGCCTCGCCGACCCGATGGGGGCCAGCCTCTACAACTGGTATGTGAACGGAGAGCTGAAGGCGGAGGGGTCGTCGATCACCGAGGGAATCGGCCAGGGACGGATCACCGCCAATCTCGAAGGACTGGTGGTGGACCACGCCTACCAGATCGATGACGCTACCGCGCTGGAGATCCTGTTCGACCTGGTCCAGCACGAGGGCCTGTGTCTCGGCGGGTCGGCGGGAATCAACATTGCCGGCGCGATCGCCCTTGCCAAGACGCTGGGGCCGGGCAAGACGATTGTGACCATTCTCTGCGACTACGGCTCGCGCTATCAGAGCAAGCTGTTCAACCCCGCCTTTCTCGCCGAGAAGGGCTTGCCCATCCCGCCCTGGCTCGCGCCGCAGGGCTGAAGACAGACAAGGCTGCCCGCATGGACCGTTCCGCTTCCGATCCGCTGGTGTCGACCGCCTGGCTGGCGGACCATCTCGAGGCGCCGGATGTCCGGATCGTGGACGCCAGCTGGTTCCTGCCGACCGCCGAGCGCGACCCCCGGGCGGAATACGCGGCGGCGCACATTCCCGGCGCCGTGTTCTTCGACATCGACGAGATCGCCGACACCGACACGCCGCTGCCGCACATGTTGCCGTCCTCGGTGAAATTTGCGTCCCGGGTGCAGAAGCTGGGGCTGGGCGACGGGGTCCGGATCGTCGTCTACGACTCCAGCGGCATACTGGGCGCCGCCCGGGTCTGGTGGACCTTCCGGGTCATGGGCCACGAGGACGTGGTGGTCCTGGACGGCGGCCTGCCCCGCTGGCTGGCCGAGGGCCGGCCGGTGGATGACCGCCTTCCCTCGCCTCAGCCGCGCCACTTCACCCCCCGGCTCGCCGGGGACCTCGTCTGCGACCTGGCCCAGATGCGGCGCACGGTGGAGACCGGACGGGCCCAGATCATCGATGCGCGGCCCGCCGGGCGCTTCACCGGCGAGACGCCCGAACCCCGCGCCGGGCTCCGGTCCGGCCACATGCCCGGCGCGGTGAACATTCCCGGCGGATCGGTGTTCGCCGAGGACGGGCTGATGAAATCGGCGGAGCAGCTGGCGGCGCTGTTTGCGGCGGCGGGGCTCGACCTCAAGAAACCGATCGTGACCACCTGCGGCTCGGGCATCACCGCCAGCCTGCTGGCCCTGGCCCTGGCGCGGCTCGGGCGGTCGCGGACCATGGTCTATGACGGCTCCTGGTCCGAATGGGGCGGCCGGGACGACACCCCCGTGGTCACCGGCCCCTGATCATGGCCTATCCCAGCAACGGACCCGGCGAGGACTCCCGACCGCCCGCGTCCCTCGAGACCCGCATCGTCCACGCCGCCGCCGGCGCGGGGGCGCGGCTTCCGGCGGAGACCGTGGGCCCGGCGATCCAGAAGGCCTCCACCGTCCTGTTGCCCAACACCGCCGCCCTTTTCGACTCCAGCCGGCCGACCTATGGCCGCCAGGGCCTGGCCTCGCAGATGGCCTTGGCAGGCGCCCTGTGCGAGCTGGAGAACGCCCGCTTCTGCCAGCTGTACGGCTCCGGCCTCGCCGCCATCACCGGCGCCCTGATGTCGGTGCTGAAGAGCGGCGACACGATCCTGGTGACCGATGGCGTCTATCAGCCCGTCCGGAGGTTCTGCGATGGCCTGCTCCGCCGGTTCGGCGTGCGCACCCTCTACTATCCGGCGGACGCCGCGCCCGAGGCGATCATCGCCCTGGCCCCGGACGAGACCCGGCTGATCCTGATCGAGAGCCCGGCCTCCCTCACCTTCGAGATGACCGACACCCCGACCCTGGCCAGACTCGCCCGGACCCGGGGGATCCTGACCCTGATGGACAATACCTGGGCGGCGGGCTTCGCCTTCCGGCCCCTGGATCACGGGGTCGACCTGTCGGTCCAGGCCCTGACCAAATATGTCTGCGGCCATTCCGACGTGTTCCTGGGCTCGGTCTGCGTCAAGGATCCCGCGCTGGAGCACCTGCTCAAGCAGACCATGATCGACGCGGGCTTCGCCGTGTCGGGGGAGGACGCCTATCAGGGCCTGCGGGGCCTTCGCACCCTGCCCACCCGGTTCGACCGCCACGGCGCCAGCGCCCTGGAGGTCGCCCGCTGGTTCCAGCAGCAGCCGGAGACGGCGCGGGTGCTCTATCCGGCCCTGCCCGAGGACGCGGGCCACGCCCTGTGGCGGCGGGACTATGACCGCGCCTGCGGCCTGTTCGGGGTCGAGCTGCGCCCGATGGCGGAGGCGGACGTCGCCCGGTTCCTCGATGGCCTCCGGCTGTTCGGCCTGGGTTTTTCCTGGGGCGGGTTCGAGAGCCTGGCCACCCTGTCACGCCCGACGCGGACGGCCAGGCCCTGGACCGGCGGTCCGCTGGTCCGCTTCAGCATCGGCCTGGAAAGCCCCGGCGATCTGATCGCCGATCTGGACCAGGCCCTGACGCAGATCAGATCCTGAGGGTCAGGCCTCCGTCGGCGGCGATGGCCTGGCCGGTGACGAAGGCGCCGTCGTCCGACGCCAGGAACAGGGCCACCCGGGCCACGTCCACAGGCTGGCCCAGACGGCGCAGCACTGACTTCTTAGCCCAGACAGCGGCGATCTCGGGCTGGGCGAAGCTGGCGGCGGTCATGCCGGTGGCGATGGCGCCGGGCAGAATGGCGTTGACCGTCACCTGGTGCTTGCCCAGCTCCAGCGCCAGGGTGCGGGTCAGGCCCAAGACGCCCGCCTTGGAGGCGCAATAGGCCGCCAGCCCATAGTCGGTCCCCAGCGCCATGACGCTGGCGGTATTGATGATCCGGCCGGCGCCGGAGCGGACCAGGTGCGGCGTCGCCTCCCGCGAGAGGCGGAACACCGCCCGCAGGTTGACGGCCAGCACCCGGTCAAAGGCCTCGTCGGTCATCTCCGACGCCAGGGTCGAGTTGGACACGCCGGCGTTGTTGTAGAGGATGTCGAGCCCGCCGTGAGCGGCGGTGACGGCGGCGATGATCCGCGCCGGGGCGTCCGCTTCGGTCAGGTCCGCCTCGAGGCCGGTGACCCCGTCTCCGGCAAAGGCGAGGCCCGCGCCGGGACGGTCCACCGCCAGCACCCGGGCCCCTTCGGCGGCGAACAGCTCTGTGCTGGCCCGGCCGATGCCGGAGGCCGCGCCGGTGACGACGGCGATCTTTCCCGCAAGACGTCCCATGATCACTCCCGGATGCGGATCACCGGACCCACGGTCCCGGCGGTGACGTCGGCGGCGTGGAACGGCAGGGCGACCCAACGCTTTTCCGAATAGAGCCGGGTCTGGTCCGCCGCATGGGGCGAAGCCGGATCCGTCGACAGGCCGTAGGTCAGCACCGCCTGCGCCACCGGACCCGCCGGATCGAAGGTGACGATCTGGACATAGCTCGACCCGCTGTAGGTCACATAGCCGGTCCCCTGCACCCAGTTGGCGTGGAGGGCGTTCAGCACCCCCTCCTCCCCCTCGCCGCCCTGCAGGGCAATGCGCGCGGCGCCCATGGGCTGCACGGCCAGCTCGCCCCAGGGCGCCGAAAGCGATACGCCCCGGGTCTCGAGCAGGACCACGGCCTCGCCCAGGGCCTGCAACAGGCTATCGGCCACCGGCCCCTCCCGCTTCAGGCCGCGGGGGGTGTGGATGGGGTCCGCGCGATCAAACGGCGTGGCGTAGATGTCCTTGATCACCGCCGCCTTGCGCCAGAACTCATGGAACAGGTGCGCGCCGCGGCTGTCCCGCTCCGTCCGGCGATCCCACTGAGCCAGGGCCGCGCATCCGGGGCGCAGGTCGACCGTGCGCCCGCTGGCCAGGGTCGTGGTCGGATGGGCGGCGCAGGTCGCCAGCAGGTCATCCAGATAGAGCTCCGCCGCCAGGTTCCGGTCGGCGAACACCATCGCCGCCACGTCGTCCGGAGCGACGCGGGTTCCCGGCCGGCCGTCCGTCCCCGCCAGTCGCGCGCTGATTTCCAGAAGACCCGACCGGGTCCGCAGGTTCTGCGCCGTGTCCACCGGGCCGACCACGGGGGAAAACCCGGTCAGGGGCGCAGACGGGTTGGCCAGCCAGAAGCTGTCATTGCTGTTGGCCACATAGTCGGTCCGCACCACCTGGGGCATGGTCTCGGCGGGCATGTGGCCGGCCATGGCGGCGCGGGGGTCCACGGGCCAGCGACAGGCGCTGCGCGATCCATCCAGCACATAGAGCCGGGCGATGGCGCCCAGTATGCCCAGCCCGGACCTGGGCGCGCAGGACCTGAGGGTCTCCAGCGACAGGTTGGGCGTCGACGTCACGTCGGCATAGAGCACCGCCCCCGCCCGGTCCGCGGCGAGGGTGTTCACCCAGGGGATCGCCCCCTCCCGGTCCACGGCGGCCCTGACCTCCTCCACCGACCGGGCCCGGGCGATGTTGAGCCACGTGTCGCCGGAGCGCGTATTGAGATGGTTGGCGTCCTGCACGGCATAGGCGTGGGCGGCAGTCCAGGTCAGGCGCGCCGCCGGCTCCACGATCACAGGCCCGTAAATGGTCCAGTAGAGGGTCGATGTCCGCGCCGCCGCCCCGTCCACGGGAACGGTGACCGTCCGCCGCTCCATCTGCAGCTTCTGGCCGTCCACCAGATAGACCGTGGGGTCGGACGGATCGAGGGCCAGTTCGAACACGGTGAAGTGCCGGTCCGTGGACACGGTGTGGGACCAGGCGATGTCATGGTTGAAGCCGATCGCCACCCCCGGAACGCCATAGAGGGTGGCGCCCATCACATCGAGCTTCCCCGGCAGGGTCAGGTGGGACTCATAGAAGCGGTTGGTGTTGTCCCAGGGAAAATGCGGGTTGCCCAGCAGCAGTCCGGACCCGTTGGCGGTCACGTCCCGGCCAAAGGCCCAGGCGTTGCTGCCCAGCTCGAAATGATCCCCGAGATCCAAGGGCGGCGGCGACGCCAGCTGCGCGGTGTGCACCGGCGCGACCCCCGGCGGCTGAGCGGCCACCGCCTGACGCAGGAAGCGGCCAGAGCCCCCCTGGATCATCTTCTCCTCGTTCAGGCGCAGGAAGTCGTCGAGGGTCGCCGGCTGGACCCAGGCCGCGTTGCGGCAGGCCGCGGGCCGCTGATCCGGCGGCGTGTCCCGGAGATAGCGGTTGTATCCCGCCAGGAACCCCTTCACCAGGGCGGCGTAGTCGGAGGAAAATCCGCGCGCGCCGGCCCGCAGGCCCGGCAGGTCCATCTCGGCGCGGAAGAAGGCGTCGCTCTCCGGATTGGGAATATGGCCCATGGCCACCTGCGACACGCCGTCCGCCCCGAAATACCGCGACCGCTCCCCGCGCAGGGTGACGAAGTGGTCCGCCAGGATGCACAGGTTGTCCTGGGCGAACGCATAGCCCTGGCCATAGCCCAGGCCGCCATAGCTCTTGGCGAGGATGTGCGGAATGCCGTAGGCGGTGCGCCGGATCTCGGCGGAATAGCCCGCCGGCGCCCCCGCCGCGCCGGCTGCCGCCCCCAGCAGCGCAAGTCCGAGCCCGGCGCCGCACAGCGATCGCGCCCATCGTCCCAGATATGTGATCACGCCGCCAGTCTCCGCCCCGTTTGTCTTGTTGCGGCAAGCTTCGCAACTCCCCGACGGGAATGCAACGACCGTCCGGGGCGACGGGACGGTGAGCGCCCCTCATGCGCGGCTGGCGCGTCCGGCAGGACTCGAACCTGCAACCGCTCGCTTAGAAGGCGAGTGCTCTATCCGGTTGAGCTACGGACGCGGCGGGCGCGGGGCGTCAGTGGGTCCAGGGCTCCATGCGCTGGGTGGCGAAATTGTCGGCGTAGGCCTTGATGATCCGCTTGCTGACCCGGGGCTCGGTGATGCGGAAGGGGATGCCGTGCTTGGTCGCATAGGCGACCGCCTCCTCCCGGGTGGCGAAGCTCAGACGCACCTGGGCGTTCATGTCGCTGGACGAACTCCAGCCCATGAGCGGGTCGGGGGTTCTGGCCGAGGCCGGGGCGAAGTCCAGCACCCAGTCATGCGTCTTGGCGCGGCCGGACTGCATGGCGGTCTTGGACGGACGATAGATACGGGCGAACATCGCGGCTCGGGGCTCGTCAAGGGATGGAAACAGTCTCATAGGCTGGAACGGCGAGATGGCAAAGGGGGCGACCGCATGGGCGACCGCAAACGGCGATCGAATGACGGATAAACCGACCGGGGCCCCGACCTTCGCCGAGGCCTGCGGCCTGTGGCTGCAGATCGGACTGACCTCCATCGGCGGTCCTGCGGCCCAGATCAGCCTGCTGCACGACAGCCTCGTCACCCGTCGGCGATGGATCGCCGAGCCCGACTTCGAGACGGCGTTGAACTTCTGCATGCTGTTGCCGGGACCGGAGGCGCAACAGCTGGCCGCCTATCTTGGCTGGCGTCTGCACGGCGTCCGCGGCGCCGTGGCGGCGGGGGGACTGTTCGTCCTCCCGGGCGCCTGCGTCATGGCCGCCCTGTCGTGGCTCGCCGCCAGCCGCGCCGACGCCGCCTGGCTGAAGGGGGCCTTCGCCGCCATGCTGCCCGTGGTGGCGACCCTGATCGGCCTCGCCCTCTGGCGCATGGGTCGCCGCAGCCTGAGGACCCGTCTCGCGGCCGCCATCGCCCTGGGGGCGTTTCTCGGCCTCGTCTGGCTGCAGATCCCCTTTCCGCTGATCCTCGCGATCGCGGCGGTCATCGGCCTTGCCGCACCGTCTGCGGTGGCGGCGCCCCGACGGAGCGAGCATCCTGTCAGCCCGACCCACGACGCCCGGTCGCAGCTCCCCCGGTCCGGAACGCTCCGGGGGACGGCGCGGCTGACGGGGATCTTCGGCCTGCTGTGGCTGGCGCCGGTGGCTGTGGTCGTCGGCCTGTGCGGCCGCGCGCCCTATCTTGACGTGGCCGCCTTCTTCACCCAGGCGGCCTTCGTCACCTTCGGCGGCGCCTACGCGGTCCTGCCGTTCGTCGGCTCCGCCGCGGTGGACCACTTTCACTGGCTCAGCCGGCTGGACATGCTGCACGGCCTGGCCCTGGCCGAGACGACGCCGGGTCCCCTGATCCTGACCAATCAGTATGTGGGCTTCTTCGCCGGATGGAACGCCGCCCTGGCCGGACACGCGGGCGGCCTGCCGCCGCTGGCCGCCGGCGCCGTGACCGCGGCCCTGTCCACCTGGATGACCTTCCTGCCGTGCTTCTACTTCGTCCTCGCCGGCGCGCCCGCCGTGGAGCGGCTGAGCCGCCATGCCCGGATCCGGTCGGCCCTCGCCGGCGTCACCTGCGCCGTGATCGGCGTCATCGCGTCCCTTGGCCTGCTGGTCGCCCGCGAGGCCCTGTGGCCGAAGTCGCATCCGGACCCGGTGGCCATGGGCCTGGCGATCGCAGCGGCGGCCGCCCTGCTCTGGGCGCGGGTTCCAGCGGTGGCGGTGATCGCCGCAGCGGCGCTGACGGGCGCGGCCCGGGGGGCGCTGGCCTGATCCGCCCCGCGGATCGAGTGGTCGGAGCGGCAGGATTTGAACCTGCGACCCTCTGGTCCCAAACCAGATGCGCTACCAGACTGCGCTACGCTCCGCCATGCGGGCCCGAAGGGTCTGGGGCGTAGTGGGTTTCCGCGCCCGAAGCAAGCCCGGCCCGGCGAACGGGCCGGCCGCTAGGGGCGGTACACGTCCTCGTCCCGGACAAGATCACCCGGGCGGATGCCCAGCTTGGCGGCCATCCCGGCGTTGATCTCGAGCACGGCGCGGGCGGGGCCGTCGGACGGCAGCGGCGTGTCGTCGAAGGGTTTGGCGTTGGCGGCGATGTTGATGATCCGCCCGGTCTTGTCGATGAAGATGATATCCAGGGGCAGGATGGTGTTGTGCATCCAGAAGGCGACAGGCTGGGGCGTGAAGAAGTCGAAGATCATACCCTGATCGGGCGCCATCTCGCGGCGGAACATCAGCCCGACCTCGCGCTGCTGCTCGGTCTTCGCCACCATGATGCGGAACTTGACGGGGCCCCGCGCCGTCTCCACCCGCAGGGTTTCCGATGGCAGCACCTGCGGCGCGCCCTGCGCAGCCGCCGTTTGCGCCGCAGAGGCGTGCGGGGCCAGGGCGATCGCGCCCGCAGAAGCCAGCAGGCCCGCCACGACCAGGATCAGACTGATAGATGTGACGCCCAGCCGCATGGCCCTCTCCCAAGGTCGGTTCGACGGGAGCTATAGGCCCCCCGCCGCCGTGGGCGCAAGGGGGACGAGCCTCCGCCTCCGGTTGCGGACCTCAGGCCTCGGTCAGGGGCTCGATATCGGCGACGACCAGCCCCTTCGGTCCGGTGGAGAACCGCACCAGCACGTCATCCCCGGGCTGAAGATCCTCGAAGCCGCACCGGCGCAGGACCTCGATATGGACGAAGATGTCCCCCGGCGCCCCGTCGCGGACGACGAAGCCGTAGCCCTTGGTGCGGTTGAACCACTTGACCTTCGCCCGTTCCGGCGGCGCTTCTCCGCCGCCGGCGGGCCGGGACGTGGGATAACTGGCGCTGCGGGGCGCGCGGGCGCCGCCGAAGTCGCCCAGACCGTCATTGCGGGGATGCTCATGGGTCCGCGCCGCGGGCGGGACAGCCGTGGTCTCGTCCAGTTCGACAATGGTCGTCACCTGCCAGCCCTTGGGCCGCCGCACCGCCTCGCAGACGACCAGGGAGCCTTCGAGGGCGTGGTCGCGGCCGCATTGGCGCAGGCTTGTGACGTGCAGCAACACATCCTTGAGGTCAGTCAGGGACGGATCATCCGGGACAATGAAGCCGTAGCCCTTGCCAGGATCAAACCATTTGATTCGGCCGCCAATCCGTACGGCCTCTGGCGCTGGATCAGCACCATCATAAAAGCCAGTCGACATAAGCCCCTCGCACCCACCATGCCCAAGGCGGATCACTCACCATAACACGGGAAAAGTATCCTGCGACGCGAAAATCGTCGAGTAAAGGCGCTTCGAGCTTTCACGAGCTCCTGAAGCGCGGCGGTGGTAGGCCCTAGGAGAGTCGAACTCCTCTTCCCAGAATGAAAATCTGGTGTCCTAACCGATAGACGAAGGGCCCGTCCGCGGGAGACGCCGTATACAAAGCGACGATCCCGCGCGCAAGACCCCCGCAGCAGAAAATGCGGGCGACGACGATTTCTCCGCCTCAGCGCCGGCGCGGATCGGCCGCGTCCTCGATCTCCAGCTGGACGCTCTCGCGGCCCTGCCAGTCATCGGGCTTCAGCCGGCCGGCCACATGCAAGCTGCTTTCGCCTCCCAGCAGACGCACGCCCAGGTCCGTCTCGGCCGCGCGCCAGGCCACGGCCTTGAGCCGTGCGCCGCGGAGATCCACCAGATCGCAGCGGACATGTCCCCCGCGCAGCACCGTCGCCCGCATCGGCCGGACATCGGCGAAGGCGAACACCGCCTCCGGATTGCCGGGACCGAAGGGCGCTAGCCGATTGAAGTCCGACCACAGGGCCCGGTCCGCGGACCCCGGCGTCAGCAGGGCGTCGATCTCGACGGAATCGGCTTCGGTCGCCCGGGCGGTCTCGTCCCCCAGGCGCGCATTCAGGAACCGGCGCAGCTCATCGATGCGGGACGCCTCGATGGTCAGCCCGGCGGCCATGGCGTGGCCGCCCCCCGCCAGCAACAGGCCCGCGTCATAGGCGGCCTGGATCCCCAGACCGAGGTTGACCCCCGGCTGCGACCGCCCCGATCCCTTGCCGATCCCGGTTTCCGGATCGATGCCGATGATGATCACCGGACGGCGATGACGCTCCCGCAGCCTGCCCGCGACAATGCCCACCACGCCGGGCCGCCATCCCTCCCCGGCCGCGATCAGCACCGGACTGTCCGACGCGCGGTCCAGCTGGCGTTCGGCCTCGGCCAGGGTCTCGGCCTCGATCCCCTTGCGGAGCTCATTGAAGCCGTCGAGCTCCGCCGCCAGGACGCGGGCTTCCTCCGGATCGTCGGTGGACAGGAGCCGCGCGCCCACGTCCGCCCGGCCGATCCGGCCGCCGGCGTTGATCCGCGGGCCCAGGACGAAGCCGGCATGGAAGGTCGTCGCCTCCCCCCCGGTGACGGCCACGTCGGCCAGGGCCCGCAGCCCGGGATTGCGCCAGCTGGACAGGACCTTGAGCCCCTGGGCGGTCAGCGCGCGGTTGAAGCCCGTCAGCCGGGTGACGTCGCAGACCGCGCCCAGCGCCGCCAGGTCGAGCCATTGCCGCAGGTCGGGCTCCCGCCGTTCGCCGTCGAACAGGCCCCGGCGGCGGGCTTCCCGGTTGAGGGCCGCCAGCAGGACGAACACCACGCCCGCCGCCGCCAGATTGCCCTGACCCGAGCGGCAGTCCGCGCGGTTGGGATTGACCAGGGCCGCGGCGGGGGGCGGGGTGGCCCGCATCATGTGATGGTCGATGACGACCACGGGAAGATCGATCTCCGCGGCGGCGGCCAGGGCCAGTTCGGCGGCGGCGCCGCAATCCACCGTGACGACCAGGGCTGCCCCCTGCGCCTTCAGCTTGCGGAACACCGCCGGCGTCGGCCCGTAGCCCTCCCGCTCCCGGTCGGGCACATAGACCGCCAGGGTGCGGCCCATGGCCCGGAACCAGCGGACCAGCAGGGCCGCGCTGGTGGCGCCGTCCACGTCATAGTCTGCGAACACCACGGTGGAACGGCCGTCCTCGACGGCGTCCAGCAGCAAGGCGGCGGCCTTGTCCATGTCGGCGAAGGTGGACGGATCCGGAAACAGCGCCTTCAGCGTCGGGTCGAGAAAGTCCCGGACCGACTCCAGATCCACCCCGCGGGAGGCCAGGGCGCGCGCCAGGGGCTGGATCACGCCTTCGGCCCGCATCAGGGCGCGGACCACGTCCGGGTCTGCCGGACGGGCTGTCCACCGGCGACCGCTGAGGGAGGACTGGACATCGAGGAAGGCGCCGTCCGGGTGGGTCGCCCCCTCCGGCGGCGTCGCTTCGACGGCCTCGACCCCCGGCCGGGGCATCAGAGCCGGTGCTTGGTGCGGATCGTGCTGACCGTGCCGGTTGCGGAGGTCATCACCACCGTGTGGGTATGGACATAGCCGTCGCGGATCTTCACGCCGTCCAGCAAGGCGCCGTCGGTGACGCCGGTGGCGGAGAACACCGCGTCGCCGCGGACGAGTTCGTCCAGGGAGTATTTTCGGTCGAAGTCCGCGTCCTTGAGGCCGAGCCGGCGGGCGCGGGCCTTCTCGTCCTCGTTGCGGAACACCAGCCGCCCCTGGAACTGACCGCCGACGCACTTTAGCGCGGCGCAGGCCAGCACGCCTTCGGGGGCGCCGCCCTGGCCGATGTAGATGTCGATCCCGGTGTCCGGATCCGCCGTGTTCATGACGCCGGCCACATCGCCGTCGGAGATCAGGTGCACCCGCGCGCCCACCGAGCGCAGGCTGGCGATGATGTCCTTGTGCCGCGGGCGATCGAGGACGCAGGCGGTGATCTTGTCGGTGGCCACGCCCTTGGCCTTGGCCAGAGCCGTCACATTCTCCGCCGGGCTGGCGTCGAGATCCACGAGACCCGCGGGATAGCCCGGTCCGATGGCGATCTTGTCCATGTAGGTGTCCGGCGCGTGCAACATCCCGCCGCCCGGCGCGAAGGCCACCACGGCCAGGGCGTTGGCCATGGCCTTGGCCGTCAGGGTCGTGCCTTCCAGCGGATCCAGGGCGATGTCCACCGCCGGACCCTTTCCGGTGCCGACCTTCTCGCCGATGTACAGCATCGGCGCCTCGTCGCGCTCGCCCTCGCCGATGACGATCACGCCGGAGATGTCGAGCTGGTTCAGGGCCGTGCGCATGGCGTCGACGGCGACCTGGTCCGCAGCCTTCTCGTCGCCGCAACCGGCCAGGCGCTCCGCCGCAATGGCCGCAGCCTCGGTGACGCGGGCGGCGTCCAGCGCCAGATTTCGGTCCAGCGGGCCCAGGGGTCCTGGCGCGGCGGTGGAGGTCATGGGGTCGTCTCCGGATGATTTCTTGTCAGTCAGGGGTGGTTACGCAGTGGTTCTATCTGAATCTCAGATGTTGGCGATACGAATCGTCCTCGGAGGCTCCACCACCGCGTCCAGAGCGGCAATATGCCCCACCGCCTCCCGGATGGCGTCTTCCGACGCCACCTGGGTCGTCAGCACGATCGGCACGAGGCCCGTGTTCTGGACGCTGCGCTGGAGGAAGCTGTCGATCGACAGGCCCGCCCGGGCCAGGGCGTCGGTGACGGCGGCGATGACGCCCGGCCGGTCCGCCACCATCAGACGGATATACACCGCCGTCCGCCGCAGCGCCGGGTCGGCGGGCTGAAGCGGCGTCAGGTCCCGCGCGGGACGCTGGAACACCGGACGCACGGCGCCGGTCATCAGGTCGGCGATGTCCGCCGCCACCGCCGCCGCGGTCGGGCCGGCGCCGGCGCCCGGACCCTGGAGGAAGATCCGGCCGATCCGCTGGCCCTCGATGAACAGGGCGTTGAGGACGCCGCCAGCCTGGGCCAGCGGATGCGCCAGCGGCACCAGGGCCGGCGCGACGCTGACGCTGGCCAGGTCGCCCACCTTGTACGCCTCGGCGATCAGCTTGATGCGGAAGCCGAGATCCCGCGCCAGCCGTATATCCAGCAACTCGATCTGATCGATGCCCACCACCTCGACCCCGGCGAAGTTCGGCGCGGCGCCGAACGCCAGGGCGCCCAGAAGGGCGATCTTGTGCCCGGCGTCGAACCCGCCGATGTCGGTGGTGGGATCGGCCTCGGCGAAGCCCTCGGCCTGGGCGTCGGCGAGGACGTCGGCGAAGCTGCGCTCGGTCGTCTCCATGTCCGACAGGATGAAGTTGCAGGTGCCGTTGAGTATGCCGGCCACCCGGGTGACGGCGTCGCCGACCAGGCCTTCGCGCAGCATCTTCACCGCCGGCGTCCCGCCCATCACCGCCGCTTCGAACAGCAGGGCCGCGCCGGTGCGTTCAGCCAGCGCCGCCAGCTCCGCCCCATGGTTCGCCAGCAGCGCCTTGTTGGCGGTGATGACCGACTTGCCCCGGCCAAGCGCCGCCTCCACCGCCAGCCGCGCCGGTCCCTCCGACCCGCCGATCAGTTCCACGAACACGTCATTGTCATCGGACAGGGCCAGGGCCACCGGATCATCGAACCAGGCGAAGCCGTCCAGGCTCACCTGCCGCGGACGGCTGCGATCCTTGGCGGACACGCCGGTGATGACGGCCCGGCCGCCCGCCGGCGCAAAATCCGGTTGCGCCTCGAGAAACCGCACAAGGCCCTGGCCGACCACGCCCACGCCCGCCAATCCGATCCTTACGGTGCGCCGTGATGATTCCATGGGGTCCTGCTGCGGTCTGGAGGGTCTGGGCGCCGGGGCCGCGCGCGGCGGATCCGGAGGGCGAAGGTCCGGCCGTCCGTCATTCACGGACGGGGCGGCGTCCCGGCGGGGGGCGGCGGCGTCTGGATCAGCGCCCGCGCCTGATCGGCGAAGGCCGCGGTCAGCGCCGGCTGATCCTCCGGCGGCGGGGTCAGCGGTCGGGCCGCCAGCCGGTCCCGGGTGCTCGCCAGAAACCGGTCCGTGTCCGTCTGGGCGGGCGGCAGGGCGAAGATCACATCGTTGAGGGTCCGCCGCTCGCCGATCATGCGGATCACCGAGCTCTTGATCGCGGACGCCGGCGCCAGACCCTTCGGCGTCGCAGGTATGTCCGCCAGCCGCGGGGTCGGGTAGGACGCGCGGGACGCGGCGACCGCCTGCCGGGCGAGCGGCGAATCGGGACGGACCCCGCCCGGGTCGAGGGACAGGGCCTGGGTCACGTCCGAGCAGCCGGACAGCAGCGCCCCGGCCGACAGCAAGGCCGCCGACATCCGTCGGAGAACTGGGCCTGGGCGGCGCGAGAGGGCTCTGGCGTCAAACATCTTGGCACTGGTCTTATGCGATGATCGACCACAATGCAAAGAGTGCTAAGCTGGTCTCCGCAACCCACGGAGATGGCGCATGGCGAAGAAGGCGACGCAGGTTCCCAAGGGAAAGAAAGCCCGCTTGCGAGCCGCCGAGGCGATGGCGGCGACGCCCGCCTCCAAGCCCGCGGCCCCGTCCGAATCGCAGCCTGCGCCCGCCAAAGCAGCGCCGACTGCCAAACGCACGCCCGCGCCGACCGCCGCGGCCTCAACCCGGTCGCAGCCCAAGACGAAGGCCAAGACCATCCCCAAGGCCGCGGCGGCGACCGCGCCTGTCGCCCCGACCCCTGCCGCCCCGACACCTGGCGCCCCGACCCCTGCCGCACTGGCACGTCCTGCCAAGACTCGCGCCGCGAAGACCCCGCCCGCCAAGACTCCGCCCCGGCCTGCGTCCAAGGCCCCGCCGAGAGCCGCGCCGGCCGCTGCGCCGTCCCGGCCGCGGCGGCGGCCGCAGGCGGCGTCGACGCCGGCCCGTCGGCCCGGCCCGGACTCCTCGCCGGAATTCGCCGTCTCCGACCAGGCCCGCGCGGCGAACAGCCGCAAGGCCCAGGCCCAGGCGGAGACCCACGCCGCCGCTCAGGCCAAGACCGAAAGCCAGACACAGTTGCTCGACCCGATGAAGATGCTCACGCCGGAGCAGCTTCGCACCATGGAGGCCCTGTCCCTCAACCTGGCCAAGGCGGCGGTGACCGCCCAGGGCGCCATCGCCGAGTCCGCCCTGCGCCAGGCGGAGCGGCCGGCCGCGCTGTCCGCCGATCCGTTCCACGTGGGCCCGGCCATGGTCGACGTGATGAGCAAGCTCGCCAACCAGCCGCAGAACATGATGCGGGCCCAGGCCGACCTGTTCAATCGCTACATGGAGCTGTGGAGCGCGACCAGTCGACGCATCTATGGCCAGGAGACCCAGCCGGTGGTGGAGCCGGCCCGGGGCGACAAGCGCTTCAATGACCCGGAATGGCGGGACAATCTCGTGTTCGACGTGATGAAGCAGTCCTACCTGGTCACCTCCAACTGGCT
>CAINOV010000110.1 GCA_903851655.1 uncultured Caulobacterales bacterium | reverse complement strand
GGAACGTTCGACGTGAAGGAAATCTTCGGCGAAGCCTCGATCCCGCTGGTGCAGGACAAGCCCTTCATCAAGAACCTGACCATCGCGCCGGGCTATCGTTTCTCCGATTACTCCTCGGTCGGCACGACGGATACCTACAAGCTCGACATGAGCTATGAGGTGAACAGCGATCTGCGCTTCCGCTATACCTACAACCGGGCCGTCCGCGCTCCGAACGTGGTGGAACTGTATGCGCCGCAGTCCCTGGGCCTCTACGGCGGCCAGGATCCCTGCTCTGGCTCGCCGAAGGCGAGCCTGCAGGCGGCCTGCCTCGCCACTGGCGTGACGGCATCTCAGTTCGGGTCCGTCCAGCCCTGCCCGGCGGCCCAGTGCTCGACCCTTGCCGGCGGGAATCCCAAGCTGGCGCCGGAAACGGCCGACACCTACACCTTTGGCGTGGTGTTGACCCCGAAGATGATCCCGCGCTTCAGCCTGTCGGTGGACTACTACAACATCCGGATCTCGAACCTGATCTCGGCCGGTTACGGCGGCGCCAACGCCACTGTGTCGGGCTGCATCGGCGGCAACACCTTCCTCTGTTCGCAGATCCACCGCGACCCGTCCACGGGTGAACTTTACGGCGCGGGTTACGTGAACGTCGTGAACGTCAACACGGGTTTCGAACAGACCAAGGGTATCGACGTCACCGCCAGCTACTCCCTGCCGCTGAACCAGTGGGGCCGTCTCGACATCCGCTCCACTGGCACCTACACGGAGCACTTCGTGGTGGAGCCGAACGGCGCCGATCCCGCGATTGGCCTGGTGGGCTCCGGCACCTATGACTGCGCCGGCTTGTTCGGCGCCGTCTGCGGTGCTCCGATCCCGCATTGGCGGTCGGCCACCCGGTTCACCTGGACGACGCCCTGGAAGGTGACGGCCTCGGTGAACTGGCGCTTCATCGGCGCCACCAAGGTGGACGTGAACGAGGGCAACCCCCTCGTGAACAGCGGCTACGGCGTGCTCGACACGATCGACTCCAAGACGAAGGCGATCAACTACTTCGATCTGGCCTTCCAGTGGAAGGTCAAGGACGGCTACGTCCTGCGCGGTGGCGTAAACAACGTGTTTGACACCAACCCGCCGCACGGCGACTCGACCAACCTCGGCGTCTATAACGCCAACAGCAATGGCAACACCTACCCGGGTCTCTATGACACCCTGGGTCGGAACATCTTCATCGGCATCACCGCGAACTACTAAGCCTCGCAGCGGTCCGGCGTCGTCACCCCTCGGGTGTGGCGGCGTCCGGCGCGGGCCGACAAGGCCGGCGAGGGACGTCCCGGGCAGCCGGGTCGTGTGGCTTCGGTCCGTCGAGCACAGACTGACAGGCCCTCCGGAGCAATCCGGGGGGCCTTGTCATGTCCGGCGTAGGTCATCATCCCTGGATGCGCCCCCGCCCCGGGGCGGGGGCGTCGCTGGTCCGGACGGACGCTGCGATCCGCCGCATCCGGAGCGTCTGTCCGCCCCGGATAATCTGTCTACGGAGGAAGTGGTGGGACCTGTGAGGCGGAGGCCTCAGTCCGCATAGCCATAGGCCTTGACCCAGGGGGCCAGGATCCGGTTGGGCGTCTCCATCTGGGCCTCGTAGTTGCGCCAGTAAGCGACGCCCCGGCTGTTCAGCCCCTCCCGCACCTGTTCGCGGCTCGGCGTGTTGATGGTCCGGGTCTTGGCCGTTTCCGCGAAGTTCTGCATGTTCGCGTGATAGTCCACGTTCAGGAAGGCGCACATGGCCCTGGTGCGGGTTTCAAAATCCGCGACGAAGGCCTCGTGCTGATGCAGATAGACTGGCATTTTCACCTTCTCGAAATAGACCGCCGCGCATTCCATCGTCCGGCAGTAGAGTTCCGCCAGGCTGACCACGTCGGTATATTCGTACATGTTGCTGTTCATCTTGAACCCGTGGCGGAAGCAGCTGAGGACCACGTCCCGCGGGTCGCGGATGCAGAACAGGATCTTCGCTGCGGGAAACAGGCGCTTCAGCAACGGAATATAGGGGGTGAGGGAGGGCTGTTTGTCGACGAACACCCGGCCGGACACATCCCCTGCCAGCGCCGCCACATGGCGCCAGTAGAGATCCCGCCAGGGTTGCAGGTCTTCCTCCCCGGCGTCCATCAGTTCGGTGATCTGTGAGCTGTGATGGAAAAAATGGTGGATGGGCTCGACCAGGGTCGGCTGCTCCTCCAGGGCGGTGATGTCGGGGTGGCTAGCCAGCACCTGCTCCAGAAGGGTGGTGCCGGACCGCGGAAAGCTCATCAGGAACACATGCTCCCGCACCCCGCCGGTATTGGGCGGGAGGACGGCGGGGCTCTCCAGGGGCGGCGCCGCGCGGAAATAGTCGGTGAGCCGGGACAGCTTCTCCGGCTGGCGCTGGATGTCGTCCGCCTCGAACAGGTCCCTGTAGACCCGGCGCTCGCACAGTTTCGACTGGCGATAAGCGTCGAACGCCTCAGGATAGCGCTTCAGGCGGTCCAGCGCAATTCCCAGGCGCCGATGGATCGCCGCCTGTTGCAGCGGCGGGATGGGCGGCCCCTTCAGAAGGTCGCTGAGCAGCGCCACGCCCTCCTCCAACCGACCCTCGGCGGTCAGGCGCTCCCCCTCAAGCAGTCGGGCTTCGACTTCGTTGGGGTTCAGGGCCAGGGCCTTGGCGGTCAGTTCCTGGGAGCGGGCGTGGTCCCCCTTCTGGCCATAGGACATGGCCAATGCGGCATAGGCTTCGGCGTAGTTGGGGTCGAGCTTCACGGCGCGCCAGAGGGCCTCGTCGCCGGCCGCGGTCTCCCCCCGCATCCACAGGGCGAGCCCCGCCCCGTGGTGGGCGCGGGGCAGGCTGGGGTTCCCCCGCAACGCGATATTGAACGCCTCCAGCGCATGGGTGGGCCGGGCCAGCTTGACGAGGCAATGCCCGATATTGGTGTAG
>CAINOV010000109.1 GCA_903851655.1 uncultured Caulobacterales bacterium | reverse complement strand
CGGCTGCAGCCGGACTTCGCCAAGGCGATCTACAACCGCGCCAATCTCCTGACCCTGATGGGCCGGATGGAGGAGGCCATCGCCGACCTGCGCCGGGCTGAGGCTCTGCCCGGCGCGCCGCCGGAGCGGGCGATGATGCGGCTCGCCCTGGCCCAGGCGCTGCTGGCCGGCGGACATATCGCAGAAGGCTGGGAGGCCTACGAGGCGCGGCGGGATCCGCATTTTCCGAAGGCGCCGATCTATCTGACGGAGCGTCCCCTGTGGTCGCCGGGGGATCCGCTGGCCGGACGCCAGGTCTTGCTGTTCGGGGAGCAGGGGCTGGGAGACGAGGTGCTGTTCGCCTCGCTGATCCCGGACCTTCAGGCCGCCATCGGTTCCGCGGGACGGCTATTCATCGCCGTGGAGCCGCGGCTGGTCCCCCTGTTCCAGCGCAGCTTCCCGGAGGCGGTGGTCGGCGGTCACGCGACGGGCCTGCACGGACATTCCGTCGTCCGCGCCGCGCCCTTCGCCGAGGCTTTCTCGGGGGAGATCGACTGCTGGATGCCGATGGCCGCGCCGCTGCGGCAGTTCCGCCGGACGCTGGAGTCGTTCGCCGGCGCGCGGGGGTTTCTCAGTCCGGACCCGGACCGGGTGGCGCACTGGCGGCGGGTGCTGGACGACCTGGGCCCCGGCCCGAAGATCGGCGTCCTGTGGAAGAGCATGGTGATCGACCCGTCCCGGTCGCGCCATTTCTCCCCGTTCGAGCAATGGGCGTCCGTGCTGGGGCTCGAGGGGCCGGTGTTCGTCAACATCCAGTATGGAGACAGCGCCGCGGAACAGGCGGAGGCGACCCGTCTCGGCATCCGTCTCTGGACGCCGCCGGGCATCGACCTGAAGAATGATCTGGACGACCTGGCCGCCCTGACCACGGCCCTCGACCTCGTGGTCGGCCCGGCGAACGCCACCAGCAACATCGCCGCGGCCTGCGGCGCGCCAGTCACCCTGGTCAGCCTGCGCGGCGCCTGGCCCCAGCTGGGCACGCAGCGCTGGCCCTTCTACGCGGACATGCAGGTGATCGAGGCGGAAGGACTGGGACAGTGGGATGGCGCGATGCAGGCTCTGTCCCGGCATATCGTCCGCCGTTTCGGTTTGCCGCACCCGGGGGCGTCAAGCTGATCGCGGACAATTCGGCACGCGCCGTGCGCAAATTGGGCGCCTTCCCGGTTTCAGCGCGACGTCCTTAACCAGACGTTTGGCAGTTCCGCCTTAGTCTCGTTTGCATGAGGGCGGAAAAGGCCCCTGAGTGTCCGCGAGCAACGCACCATGACTGACCACATCGATTCCCTCGTCCGGGGCCGCGACGCCTTTCGCATCGCGCGTCTGGCCCTCGCGCAGATGGAAGAGAGTCAGGTGTGGCCGACGCCGTTGAACTTCGAACTCTGGCTCTACGCCATCAGCGATCCGGAAGGCCCCATCGGCCGGGAAATCTACCGCCTGGTCAATTCCGGACAGCCGCTCACCGACGCCTTCGCCGAGGAGCTGGCGGTGGAGCATCTGCCGCGCCTTCGGCTGACCGAGGAAATCCGTGACGCCGGCGACCAGCTGACCCGCCAGCTTGCGGCGATCTCGTCGGCGATCAGCGTCGCGCAGATCAGCACCAATGAATACGGCCGCGCCCTGGAAGGCGCCTCCCGCGAGCTCGCCCAGCCCACCGAGCCGCAGCAGCTCCGCCGCGTGATCGAGACCCTGTCCATCTCCACCCGCCGGATCCAGAAGGAAAACGCGACGCTGGAGACCCGGCTCGCCAGCTCGGCGGAGGAGATCAAGCGCCTGCGGACGCATCTGGAGCAGGTGCGCCGGGACGCCATGACCGACGCCCTGACCAATCTGGCCAATCGCAAGGCCTTTGACGACGAGCTGAACCGCGCCTTCGAGGTGGCCCACACCACGGGCAAGGTGCTGTCGGTGGGCATTCTCGACATCGACCATTTCAAGCGCTTCAACGACACCTGGGGCCACCAGACCGGCGACCAGGTGATCCGCTATGTGGCGTCCCTGCTGGGCAAGGCCAGCGTGCATCCCCGCTTCGCCGCCCGCTACGGCGGGGAGGAGTTCGCGGTGCTGTTCCCGAACGAGGACGCCCGCACCGTGACCGCCGCGCTGGACGCCCTGCGGGACGACATCTCCTGCCGCTCCCTCAAGCGCCGCTCCACGGCGGAGGATCTGGGCGTCGTCACGGTCTCGGCCGGCGTCGCCACCCTTCGGGCGGGCGATACGCCCCAGACCCTGATGGAGCGGGCGGACAAGGCGCTCTACCAGTCCAAGAACGCCGGTCGGAACCGCACGACCAACGGCGAGACCTCCCTGGCGGCCTGACCCAAGGTCACCGTTGCTCCCTGCGCTGTCCGGCCTATTCTGCCGGCAACGGAACAGGGAGCGAGACATGGACTACACCAAGATCAAGCTGGACTTAGTGGACGGCGTGGCCGTGATCACCCTGTCCGACCCTGCCACGATGAACGCCGCCGGCGTCGACACGGTGGCCGAACTGACCGATGCGTTCCGTCGCATCGCCACCGGCGGACTGAAGGCCCGGGCCATCGTGCTGACCGGGGAGGGACGGGGTTTCTGTTCCGGCGCCAACCTGTCCAGCGGCGTGGGGGCGTCCTTCGACGCCGACGGCAAGCCCGACGCCGGCCGCGGCCTCGAGATCCACTACAATCCCCTGGTCACCCTGATGCGGGACAGCGAACTGCCCATCGTCACCGCGGTCAATGGCGCGGCGGCTGGGGTCGGCTGCTCCCTGGCGCTGCTGGGCGACATCGTGGTGGCGGCGGAGAGCAGCTATTTCCTGCAGGCCTTCCGGCGCATCGGCCTCGTCCCCGACGGCGGCTCGACCTACATCCTGCCCCGGCTGATCGGCAAGGCGCGGGCCATGGAGATGGCCCTGCTGGGGGACAAGATCCCGGCGAAGACGGCCCTGGACTGGGGCCTGGTCAATCGCTGCGTGCCTGACGCCGAACTGATGCCGACCGCGATGGCTATCGCGACGGAGCTGGCCAGGGGCCCGATGGCTCTGGGCATGATCCGGCAGCTGATCTGGACCAGCCTCGACCAGACCTGGCTCGAGCAACTGCACGAGGAGCGCCTGACCCAGCGCGTCGCCGGCAAGAGCGCCGATTTCGGCGAGGGCGTGCAGGCCTTCCTGCAGAAGCGCCCGGCCGCCTTCACGGGCCAGTAGATCAACCGGAAGTCACATTAAATCCGGACTTCTGGGCAAGAAATACGCCCATGAGTGGCAATATCGTCCGCCCGGCAGGTTGCTCCTGCCGGGCGTCCTTTTGAGCGCGCAGTGGATCGCGTTTAAAATCAGATAGATAGTATCCTTTATGCAAGTTCCGGATGTGGCGCCGGACGTGCATGCGATCAGAACGAGCAAAATGCTCCCGCCCGTCAAAAAGCGACGGCGGCCTCTGACCCAAAGGATCAAACCATGTCGATTTCCATTTCCGCCTCCGGTTCCGCCAGCCTCGCCCTCGCGGGCCTGAATGACGTCACCAACCAGATGAACGCCGCCCAGCAGCAGATCAGCACGGGCAAGGCGGTGAACGGCTATGCGGACAATCCGTCCGTCTTCTACACGGCCACGATGATGAACCGTCAGGTGGACGCCCTGAAGTCCAGCGCGCTGGACCTGAACAACAGCCTCAGCAACATCAACAACGCGCTGAGCACGGCCAACTCCGTCGCCACCAGCCTGCAGAGCATCAAGACCAAACTGACCGACATGACCAAGGCTGGGGTCAATGCGCAGCAGCGGCAGAATGACGCCACCGATATCCAGAGCCTGATCCAGGCGATCAACGGCTCGGTGTCCGACGCCATCAATGCCGCGGGCGCCAGCGGCAAGGTGTCGCTGCTGGACAGCGCCTACAACGACATGACCGTCGCCCTCGGCGCCTCCGGCACCACCCTGACGGTGGGCGCGGCCAACCTGTCGATCGACAGCGGCCCGCCCGCCGCCGGCGCGCGCTCGACCTCGGCGATCAGCTTCAACGCCGCCGATGTCACCCAGCTGCTGGCCACTCTGAAAAACGCCAATGCGACGCCAACGGTGGGAACGCCGGTCGTGACGGCCGCGCGGGCCCCGGCGAGCGGTGTCGGCCGCACCTATACGAGCAATACCGGGACTTCGACCACCACCAATGTGCTGGCGGCGGACACCACGTCCGCCACCGGCTGGTCCCTGACCTCCACCACCACCACCTACGGCGCGGCCACGGCGGCGTCGGCGTTCCTGACGGCGGTGAACAACTCCATCAACGCCGTCGACAACTTCAGCAAGAACCTGGGCGGGGCGACCACGGCGATCAACAATGTGCTGTCCAACAACACCGCCCTGCAGTCCAGCCTGACCAAGGAGGTGAGCAGTCTGGTGGACGCCGACGTGGCCGCCGAGCAGGTCCAGCTGTCGGCCCTGACCGTCCAGCAGCAGCTGTCGGTGAGTGCGCTGACCAGCATCTCCCAGTCGCGTCAGACCCTGCTCGGTCTGTTCCGCTGATGATCTGACCGTCGCTTCCGCCCGGAATGGGCTGTAAGCGACTTAAGAAGCGCGCGGAGCCCCGCCGGACTCCGCGCGTCGATCGTCAGAGCTTAACAATTTGAAAAGACTAATTGCCTACCCTGTGGATAGTTGGGGCGAAATCTGCGTCCGAAGATGCGGGGCCCCAGTGCAGGAGCGGCGGCAGAACGGCCGTCGATATGGCAATGGTGCAATCCGTTACCGGGCCGCCCCCGGCGCCGATTGAGTTGACCGCTGCAGGCGTCGCAGCCCCGCAGACCCCGGCCGCGCCCTCGGCCCCGCCGGCGGCGTCCGTCGCCGCCGCGCCCCCCACGCCGACCCCCGCGCCGACGCCCGAGGCCGCTCCGCCCGTGGACCCGACCAAGGTCGTGGTCGAGCCGGGCGCCAACAAGGATGTGCTGGTGTTCAAGCTGCTGGACCGGGCGACCGGCGCGGTCCTGTCGGAAATCCCCAACCAGACCCCGCAGCAGGCCGCGGACAACCCGGCCTACAAGAGCGGCGCGCTGCTCAACCAGCAGGTCTGACGCCTGCGTCCCAGCCGACGTCCTAGTGCGCGTCGGCCCGGGCGAGAATGGCCCGGAGGTCGTCTGCGCCCAGCTGTTCGTCATTGACGTTGGAGCAGTAGGAGAAGCCGTCCGGCAGACCCCGCGCGCCGTCCTTCAGATAGGCCTGCATGCGGGCGGGGCTGTGGCTCGGCAGGATCACGAAGCGGTCGTCCAGCTCCACCGTCGAGCGAGCGTCGTCTTCCGGCACCATGATTTCATGGAGCTTTTCCCCGGGGCGGATGCCGACCACGTGCTGCGGCAGGTGCGGGGCGATGGCGCGGGCCAGCTCCACCGTGTGCATGGAGGGGATCTTGGGCACGAAGATCTCCGCGCCCTTCATCATGGCCAGGCTCGACAGGACGAAGTTCACGCCCTGGGTCAGGGTGATCCAGAACCGGGTCATCCGCACGTCGGTGATCGGCAGGCTTTCGGCGCCCTCCGCCACCAGGCGCTGGAAGAACGGCGCCACCGACCCGCGGGAGCCCACCACATTGCCGTAGCGCACCACGCAGAACTTCACCCCGGAATCGCCGGCCATGGCCTCGGCGGCCACGAAGATCTTGTCCGAGGCCAGCTTGGAGGCGCCATAGAGGTTGATGGGATTGGCCGCCTTGTCGGTGGAGAGCGCGACCACGCCCTTCACCCGGGCGTCGATGGCGGCGTTGACCACATTCTCCGCCCCGAACACATTGGTCTTGATGCATTCGAAGGGGTTGTACTCGGCGATCGGCACGTGTTTCAGCGCCGCGGCGTGGATCACGTAGTCGACGCCTCGCATGGCGGTGCGCAGGCGGTCCGCGTCGCGCACGTCGCCGATGAACCAGCGCATGAACGGATAGCGCTCCGGCGGAAATTCCTGCGCCATTTCATATTGCTTCAGCTCGTCCCGGCTGAAGATGATCAGCTTGCGCGGGGTGAACTCCTGGCAGACCTGGCGGGTGAAGGCCCGGCCGAACGAGCCGGTGCCGCCGGTGATCAGCACCACCTTGTCATTGAGGTCGGCCCGGGGCGTGCGGAAGTCCCGACCGAGGACCAGCTGGTCGAGGTCCAGGGTGGCGGCGCTGGGGGAGGCGGGTTTCGACATGGCGGCGACCGTAAGACCGGGCGCGACTCGCCCGACCGGGAAAGGCTGGCCGCTCAAGGTTAACGAACCGTGGTTCCGACGCCGGCATTTTGGGCCGCGTCTGCAGAATTTCCCGACGGGGCTGTCGCGGTCGTCGTAAACTGCCGTTACGGTCGCAGGGCGTGGGATGTGTGGGCGGCGCAATGATTGAACTCCGAGACCTCGAGGCGGGCGATGTGGAACGGCTGTTCCGCTGGCGGCAGGAGCCGGAGGTGGACCTTTGGCTGTTCGACCAGCCCCCGGTCGGCTTCGATGCGCACCGGGCCTGGTTCGACGCCTTCATGGCCGACGCCGACCGGGTCGGCTGGATCATCCTGCAGGACGGGGAGCCGGCCGGCTTCCTGAACCTGATCGGCGTGTCCAGCGAAAAGCGCCGGGCCCGGTGGGCCTGGTACATCGGCGAGGCCTCCGCCCGGGGGCGCGGCGCGGGGCGGGCGGCGCAGGCTCTGGGGCTGGAGCGGGCGTTCGCCGAGCTTGGCCTGCAGAAGGTCTGGTCCGAGATCCATGCGGACAACGAGGCGGCGCTGAAGGCCCAGGCGGCGGCGGGCTTCCGGCGGGAGGGCTATCTGCGCCGCCACAGCCTGAAGAACGGCGTCTATCGCGACGTGGTGCTGCTGGCCATACTGGCGGAGGAATGGGCCGCCGCCCGGGGCCGCGTCCTGCGGGACCTGGCGGCGTCGGGCATGATCCGCGCCGTGAGCTGAGCCGCGCGCGCTTGCGCCCGGGATCGAGGGAGGTTACCGCTTTTTCCATGAACGTTTTTGCGGATCGTCGGGTTCTGATCGGTGTGGGCGCCGGCGCGCTGGTGCTGGTGCTGGTGCTGCTGGCGGTGTTCCTCCGCGGCCGCCACCCGCCGGTGGTGTCCCCCCAGACGGCGGAGGCCGACCGCCTCCAACTCCAGGTGGACAAGCCCGACCCCAAGACCGCGCCCAAGACCCAGCAGGTGCGCTGCTTCGTGAACGGCCAGCTGGTGGGCATGACCACCCTGTCCGAGTGCGGCCAGAAGAACGGCACCGCCAGCCAGGCCCTGGATGTGGGGCTCGATGCGCCGCCGGCCGCGCCCGGTCCCGCCGCGACCCCCGCGCCGACCCTGGCGGCCGGCCTTCCCGCCGCTTCGAACCAGACGGCGGAGTGCCTGCGCTATGGCGGGGACGGCTGGAAGGGCTATGGCTCGAACGTCAGCCTCGGCGCCTGTGTCCGCGTGCTGTTCCAGGGGCAGTGCGCCAAGGCGGGGGAGGCCTATTACGGTCGCTGGGGCGGGGAGTCCCTGCGCCTGATCCCCGGCCGCGTCGAGATCTCCGAAGACAACAAGAAGTTCCGCCAACTGGTGGAGCAGGATGCCGATTGCAGCATCGCAACCATGTAGGCGGTCCGGCCATGGTCGACACCCGAAGACACTCGCTTTCCACGCCCCTGACGGCGCTGGCCCTGTGCGCCGCCGCCCTGGGGCTGGCCGGATGCGAGGCGCCGCCGCCGGATGACGCGGGGGTGTGCTGGCACATGGTGCTCACCGCCGACGGCAAGGCGCACTACAACCGCCTGGCCGACAACGTGCCGAACCTCGAGACCTGCGCCATGAAACTGGAGGTGATGCGCCTGCAGTTCCTGCGGGCCGGCGGGTCCCGCACCGAGATCCAGGGCGCCTATCAGGGCCAGTACATCTGGCTGCAGCGGGAGGGCGTCTATGTCTCCCAGACCCGGGACGGCAACCGCTATCCGGCGCTGAAGCGCCTGCCGGACGGGACGCTCGCCATTCCCAGCGCCGTGCCGGTGCGCTGACGCCGTCGTCACGGGGCGGCGGGTCCGGCTTGACTTCTGTGGGCAAGTCTGGAACAAAGACGGAACATTAATCTTTTCGCGTGGACCCGTGGGGCGGGCGGTCTAGGCTTGCGCTCCGATTCCCACACCCCAGCGAAACTCCACTCGCCAGTTCAAGAGGGCACGTCCATGGCCGGCAGCGTCAACAAGGTCATCCTGATCGGCAATCTGGGCAAGGACCCGGAAATCCGCACCCTGAACTCCGGCGACCGGGTCGCCAATCTGCGCATCGCCACCAGCGAGACCTGGCGCGACAAGATGAGCGGGGAGCGCAAGGAGAAGACCGAGTGGCATCAGGTGGTCATCTTCAACGACAACCTGGTCAAGGTGGCGGAAAGCTATCTGCGCAAGGGCTCCACCGTCTATATCGAGGGGGCGCTGCAGACCCGGAAGTACACGGACGGCCAGGGCGTCGAGAAGTTCTCCACCGAGATCGTGCTGCAGAAGTTCCGCGGCGAACTCACCATGCTCGGTGGTCGCGGCGGGGCCGGCGACAGCGAGGAGGGCGGCTATGACCGCGGCGCCTCCAGCCCGGCGGCGTCCGGCGGACGGGACTTCGGCGGCGGTCGTCCGGCGGCCTCCGGCGGCGGCGCGCGGGAGAGTTTCGCCGCGGATCTGGACGACGAAATCCCGTTCTAGGCGGCGATCCTGCGACCCTGGGCCGCTCTGGCGACGCAGCCTGCAGTTTTTTTGCGTCGCGGGCGGGCAGATGCTAACAGTAAGGCACGTTGGACAGGGCGATTCCGTTCGGGTCTGTTCCATCGTTCCTTGAGCCGCCGGCTCATCCTCCAGACCCTGTAAAGTTGCCTTGAGCGATCACGCCGAAACACCCCCAAGCCCGGCCTCGGGCGGATCTGACGAGACTGGCGGGGGCGTGGCCCTCATCACCATCGAAGACGAGCTGAAGCGCAGTTACCTCGACTACGCCATGAGCGTGATCGTCGCCCGCGCCCTGCCGGACGCCCGCGATGGCCTGAAGCCCGTTCACCGCCGGATCCTGTTCTCCATGCACGAGAACGGCTTCTCCGCCGGCGGGTCATACCGCAAGTCGGCCCGGGTGGTCGGTGACGTGATCGGTAAATACCACCCCCACGGGGACGTGGCCGTCTATGACGCCCTGGTGCGCATGGCCCAGGACTTCTCCATGGGCCTGCCGCTGATCGACGGACAGGGCAATTTCGGCTCGGTGGACGGGGATCCCCCCGCCGCCATGCGCTACACCGAAAGCCGGATGACCCGCGCCGCCGAGGCGCTGCTGGCGGACCTGGACAAGGACACCGTCGCCTTCAAGCCCAACTATGACGGCTCGGAGCGGGAGCCGGCGGTGCTGCCGTCGCGCATCCCCAACCTTCTGGTCAATGGCGCCGGCGGCATCGCGGTCGGCATGGCCACCAACATCCCGCCGCACAATCTGGGAGAGATCGTCGACGCCTGCGTGGCCCTGCTGGACGATCCGGACATTGCGCTGGAGGCCCTGCTG
>CAINOV010000108.1 GCA_903851655.1 uncultured Caulobacterales bacterium | reverse complement strand
TTGTTCAGGATTAAGCGCCCATCCGGATGGAGTTTCCCGCCTCAAGGGCGGGAATGACGACTAAAATATACCTATAAAACTCGTCATTCCCGGGCGAAGACCCGGGAACCTTGGTCCGGATTAAGCGCCCGTCCGGATGGAGGTTCCCGCCTCAAGGGCGGGAATGACGGTGATTTTATGTGCTTTTTAAACAGTCGTCATTCCCGGGCTTGACCCGGGAACCCCGATCAGGACGACCCCAGCCGCTTCAGCGCCCGGCGGTAACTGGCGTAGCTGGGCTGGTCCACGGCCAGCTTGGCCATGCTGGTGGCCCAGAGGTGGGCCTTCAGCTCCGGGGTCTCCAGCGTCAGGGAGCCGTCCGCGATCCGCGCCGCCAGCTCGGCGTTCAGCTCGGCCAGGGTCCCTTCCCGCCCCAGCAGCGTGCGCAGCCGCTCAAGCTCCGCCGCGTCGGAGGCGGGCGCCAGCTGGGCCTCCCGCGCCGCCAGGTCGCAGGCGTTGGCCGCCACCCGGGCCTGGAACAGGGTGTGGGCGGAGGAATCGGTGGTCACCGTCTCCCGCAGGAACTTTGCAATGGCCGGGAGGATCTCCGCGGCCCTGGGTTCATCTTGCATGGGGTTCATCCTGCATCGGCAGCCTCATGGGTCAGCGGAGCGATGTAGTCGAGAAGGTCGATCTCCACCTCCGACGCCCGGCGGCCGATCATCGCCCGCTCCACCGAGGCGTCGGCGCCGGAGCGATAGACCTCCGCCATGCCGGCGCACATCAGCCCCCACTGCAGGGCGCCGAACACCTCCCAGAAGCGCACGCGGAACGGATCGACGGGCGCGCCGCCGGCGGCCTCGTAGGCGGCGAACAGGTCCCGACGCTCGCCGAAGCCCCCCACCGGCTTGTCGATGGCGCCGAACCGCCAGGAGGGCACGCAGATCCAGCCCAGGTCCTCCATCGGGTCTCCCAGATGGGCCAGCTCCCAGTCCAGCACCCCCACCAGGCCGTCGGGGCCGATCATCAGGTTGCCGTGCCGGAAGTCCCCGTGCACCAGGGCGAGGCGCGCCGGATCGGGGGGGCGGTTGGCGGCGAGCCAGCGGAGCGCCAGGGCGAACACGGGGTTCGGCCGGTGGATCGTGGCGTAGGCCCGCTCCAGCTCGGCCAGCCGGACGGAGCCGGGGGCCGCCCGCAGGGTCTTCGGCAGCCGCGCCGGGTCGATGCGGTGGATCAGGGACAGGGCCTCGCCGCAGTCCCGGGCCAGCACCTGGCGGGCCTGGGCGAACTCGGCGTCCCGCAGGATCTTGCGGGGGATGGTCTCCCCCTCCAGCCGGTCCATGAGGAAGCCCGTGCCGCAGCCGTCCTCCGGCGCCAGCACATAGAAGACCGGCGGCACCCGGGCGCCCATCTCGGCGGCCAGCTTCAAGAGCACGGCCTCGGTCTCGAGACCGGCGGCGAGGTCGGACTGCCGGTCATGGGGCTTGCGCCGCAGGATCAGGGGGCGAAGGCCCTTCGGCGTGTGGAAGGAAAAGGCCCAGGTCTCCTGGCTGGCCCCGCCGGACAGGCGACGCAGGCCGTGGAGCTCTCCCCCTCCATGAGAATTGGCGCCATGAAAAAGGCGCCGCCCCAACGCCGCCAGCGGGTCTGCCAGTGCGGGATGGAGCGACGCCTCGGTCATGTCAGGTCGTCCTCTGCGCGATCAGCGCGGCGCCATGCGGATGGCGCCGTCCAGACGGACGTCCTCGCCGTTGAAGTAGCCGTTGGTGATCATGGTCAGGGCCAGCTGGGCGTATTCCTCGGGATTGCCGAGGCGGCGCGGGTGCGGCACCTGGGCGCCCAGGGCGTCCTTCACCGCGTCCGGGGCGGCGGCCAGCAGCGGGGTGTTGAAGATGCCCGGAAGGATGGTGTTCACCCGGATGTTCTCGCTGGACAGGTCCCGGGCGATGGGCAGGGTCATGCCCACCACGCCGCCCTTGGAGGCTGAATAGGCCGCCTGGCCGATCTGGCCGTCCTCCGCCGCCACGGACGCCGTGTTGACGATGGCGCCCCGGTCGCCGTCTTCCAGCGGATCCAGGGTCAGCATCCCCGCCGCCGACTTGGCGATGCAGCGGAAGGTGCCCACCAGGTTGATCTGGATGATCATGTTGAAGGCGTCCAGGGGGAAGGACTTGATCTCGCCGGTCTTCTTGTCGCGGCCGGCGGTCTTGATGGCGTTGCCGGTGCCGGCGCAGTTGACCAGGATCCGCTCCTGGCCGATGGCGGCGC
The DNA here is from genome assembly GCA_903851655.1 of uncultured Caulobacterales bacterium. Lineage (GTDB taxonomy): Bacteria > Pseudomonadota > Alphaproteobacteria > Caulobacterales > Caulobacteraceae > CAIMFV01. The sequence continues at coordinate 580 of CAINOV010000108.1, read as the reverse complement.
GGGCCTTTTCGAAGCCGGCGTCCACGTCCGCGTCGGAGGTGACATTGACCTTGCAGAAGACGCCGCCGATGTCCTTGGCCACGGCCTCGCCCTTGGCCTCGTTCATGTCGAAGATGGCGACCTTGACGCCCTGCGCGGCCAGCGCCCGGGCGGTGGCCTCGCCGAGGCCGGAGGCGCCGCCAGTGACGACGGCCGAGATATGCGGTCCGAGTTTCATGGAGAAATGTTCCTTGTACTGATGATAGGGGGAGGAGGCGGTCAGAGCGCTTCGACGATGGTGACGTTGGTCAGGCCGCCGCCTTCGCACATGGTCTGCAGGCCATAGCGCTTGCCGCGGGCCTTCAGGGCGTGGACGAGGGTGGTCATCAGCTTGGCGCCGGAGCCGCCCAGGGGGTGGCCGAGCGCGATGGCGCCGCCATTGACGTTCAGCTTGGCCGGATCGGCGCCGATGTGCTGCAGCCAGGCGAGGGGAACCGGGGCGAAGGCCTCGTTCACCTCATAGAGGTCGATGTCCTCGATCTTGATGCCGGAGCGCTTCAGGGCCTTTTCCGTGCCGAACAGGGGCTCTTCCAGCATCACC
>CAINOV010000107.1 GCA_903851655.1 uncultured Caulobacterales bacterium | reverse complement strand
CCCGAGCGACAGATCAGGTCGGGAGCTAGCCCGCTGTGCCTGATGCCTCGTGAGCCCGGACCCTTGGCTCGGGTTCATTCCACCCTCGCCGCCCCGGCGCTTGCGTTCTGACCTACAACGTCTCGTCGAAGTCGCGAACGCCGCTCGCCGGTCAGTCTACGGGGTGCATGTTACCTGGAAGTCGCAGTGACCCGACGAGTCCCCAATGCGCCAACTGCAGACATTGGCTGCCCGGCGGAAACTAGCCGTTCGCCTGCCGGCGGCGACCACGCCGCCAAGGGCCGCTCTGAGGCGCGGATCCAAGGCGAAGAATCGACCAGTTGCGGCCCTTGTTGACCTCGGTTCGGCTCCGCTATCAGTAGGGCGACAATCAGGGGGATCAAGACATTGGCGGAAAAGGGCAAGGGCCTCGAAGGCGCCCACGGCGAAAGCGAAGCCGAAGCGGCGGAAGGCGATGCGGCGGCAACGCTGGATCCTATCGCCGCGGCTCTGGCGGTCGGCGGCGCCGATCCCAACCCGCCCCTCGATCCTCGCCTCGCGTCCTATCTTGCCAAGCAGGAAAAGCTCGTCGAGATCCAAACGGAGCATCTTCACGAGCAGCGCGAGCTGCAGTTGGAGCATCTGCGCGTGCGCCGGTGGAAGGATCGGATGTCGCTGGCGCTTCAGGGGGTAGGTGTTGGACTGGCGGGACTGTTGCTGGTTGCCCTCGCCGCCCTGACCTGGCAGGCGCATGAGGACCACGGCCTGGTTGTCCAGGCCTTCACGGCGCCGCCCGCCCTTGCCGCACGCGGCGTCACCGGCGAGACCGTCGCCGCCGACTTGACGGGAAAGCTGTCGGCCATCACGGCGGTCGTACGCGAAAACAGCTTCTCCAGCACCGGGGCGGTGACGGCCGATGCCGCCAGCGACGTGAAGATCGAGATACCCGAGACCGGTGTGTCGCTCACGGAAGCCTGGCGGCTGCTGCGCGAATGGCTGGGGTCGGCGCGGAAGATCAGCGGCAGCCTCCGGGACAATGGCGACGGGCGCGTGACACTCACTGCGCGGCTCGAAGACGGGGAGGTGTTCAGCGCCACCGGCCCGGCGTCCGACCTTGGCGCCGTCGAGGAGTCCGTCGCCGAGCAGGTCTACGGCTTTACCGACCCCAACAACCTTGGGGTCTATCTCGAAATCAACGGGCGCAAGTCCGACGCCTTTGCCGCAGCCGCGCGCTACGCGGAGCTGGCCCGAACCCGCGAGGACCGCGCCAACGCCGTCGTCATGTGGGGCGACCCCAGCGAGGATCCGGAACGGCAGGTGCGGTCCGGAGAGATCGCCCTGCGGATGGACACCGGCCTGATGGCCGCGCACTTGAACATCGTCAACGGGATGCTGGCCCTCGAGCATCCGCAGCAGGCGCTGGCGCACGCCCGGGCGATGCTGACCGCCCGCCCCGCGGACCAGCCGCCGCAGCACCGGGGCGCAGGGGCGGCGCACCTCCTGAGCTACGCCAACGTCGAAATTGCCGAACTGACAGGGGATTTTTCAGCTGCCGAGGCGGCGCGCCCCGACCTCTACCATACTGCGTCCGGTCGCTCGGAGATGCTGCGGAAGAATGCCCTCGACGCCGCATGGCGTCATGACCCCTCTGCCGCCCTGAACGACCTCGCCGAGGCGCCGCTATTCGGGGACACCGCTCCCGATATCGCGCGCGTCGCCCGCTACTGGGTCGACGCCGAGCGCGGGGATTGGACGGGCGCGCGAGGCGAGGCGCAGGCGCTTGCCGGAGGGGACCGCACCGCTCTGGCCGACACGCGGGATCCGGACGCCGCGGCTGGCCTGAAGGTGAAAATTGATCGGCGGGACGGGCCTCTGCTCGCCCTCGCGCAGGCGCGCGCGGGCGACCCGGCAGACGCAGCGTCGCTGATCGCGTCGGCCCCGATGGACTGCTACGGCTGCTTGCTGGCCCGCGGCATGATCGCCTACGGCGCCGGTCGCCGCGCCGAGGGCGAGCAGTGGTTCGCCCGGGCAATCGCCCTCGCCCCGGACCTGCCGGCCGCCTATGTGGACCGGGGCCAGTCCCGCCTCATCACCGGCGATGTCTCCGGGGCCCTGGCGGACGCAGACGCCGCGAGCCGGCTGGGCCCCCGCTACGCCGACGCCTTCAAGCTCTGGGGAGATGCGATTGCGCATCAGGGCCGATGGGCTGACGCGATCACGAAGTACGACACGGCGCTGGCGCTCGCCCCCACGTGGGCGGCGCTGAAACAGGCCCGAGCCGTCGCTCAGGCCCGCCGGGGCTAGACCTGAGGGGCGACCGAGATTCCAGCAGGCGGATCCGTCCAGTCGGGAGCAGAAGGGAGGCCCGCCTCCCATCTCCATGACACGGCTGGACCCTCGGCCTGACGGAAGTGACGCCGACGGCGGCCGAACGGCCGGTCTCGGGTGCCTCAGTCGCGACCGCAGACGACCCGTAGCTGACTCTGGGCAAAATGGGCAGTTCAGCACCGCGTGCTTTTCTGCCATTCCCGCGCCTGATATGACCCCACGGCATAGGAGGGCGGGGAACACGATGGACATCCACAAGCCGAAGCCGGTTCACAATCTCAAGGAGTTCCTGTCTGAGATCAGTGTGATTGTCTGCGGCATCCTCATTGCGCTGGCCGGGGAGCAGGTCGTCGAACGGATTCACGAGAACCATGTCGCCGCAGAAGCCCGGGAGCAGATCGCGAAGGAAGTCGCCACCAACCTCGCCGTCCTCGGCAACCGGGTGAAGTCCGAGCCCTGTCTGGACAAAAGGTTTACTGAATTGCGGCGGACGCTCGCCAAGGCGAACACCCCTGTTTATGTCGCGCCGAATTGGATCGGTCGCCCCGATGCGTGGGATAATCAGAGCGGGCGCTGGCAGGCGGCGTCGCAGAGCGGCCGGGCCGCCCTGCTGAGCACTGAAGAGCAAAGGGGATTCAGCTTCATCTATGGGCAGCTCGCCCAGATTCTTCTTCTCGAAGCCGACGAGCGCCAGCAGTGGTCGCACCTCGAGGCCCTTCAGGGCGTCGCTCACCCGTCCGCGACACTGATCGATCCGGCCCGCTCGGCGCTCAGTGAGGCCATGGCCGACGATGCGGCCATCAGGGTCCGCATCGCGGAGTCCTCGTCTGCACTCCGCGAAATTGGAATAGCCCCCGTTCGCTCTCCCGTAGAGTCCTCGTTCGACTCGGTTTGCCTCCCGACCGACACGCCCACCGAAGAGGGGTACCAGAGGCGGTACGACGCGATTCGCGCGGCTCATTGACCTTGTGAGCGCCGGCTGATTTCAGGACGTCGCTGACCGCCTGCTCACGAGATTCAGAAGTCCGCCAGATCCGCTTCCAGGAATGATCACCGGCATCGGACGAACGGCGAGAAACGCGCACCGATCTTATTGCCGCTGACGACCCACAGCAATCGCTGCGCTAAACGGCTTGCTTACGCACGGGGGCTGTGAGACCCAAAAGGATGCAGGCGGAAGGGTGATTTTAGAATGCGCAATCAGATTACACTGGTGATTGCCACGCTTTTCACAGCCCTGGGGTCAGCGGCGTCCGCGCAGTCACTAATCGTCGTGAACCAGGAAAGCGCCACGGTCAGCATTGTCGACCCGGACGCGATGACGGTCACCGCCACAATCGATGAAAAGCAAGCGCCTCAGGTCCACGCGCACGAAGCGGCGGTCTCGCCGGATGGCCGCACCCTGTACCTCCCGATCTATGGCGATACCGGCATCGGGCATGCCGGCGTGGATGGCAGGGAGCTGCTATTCGTCGACCTGCCGTCGCGGAAGATCACCGGCTCGCTGGACTTCGGCCATGGCGTGCGGCCGCACCTGCCCGTGGTCGATCCGAACACCGGGCTCGTCTATGTCACCAACGAACTCGACAAGCGCGTCGCCATCATCGACCCGAAGTCGAGGGCGGTGATCGGCGCCGTCCCGACCGGCGCCGAGGGCACTCACATGCTCGTGCTGTCGCATGATGGGCGGTTCGGCTATACGGCGAACGTCAAGCCCGGCTCGCTGTCGGTCCTCGATCTTGTCGCGCGCAAGACGCTCGCGGTCATCCCGATCGCCGACATGGCCCAGCGGGTCGCCATTTCGGCGGATGACCGGATGGTGTTCATCTCCGACAACACCCGCCCGCGGCTGGCTGTCGTCGACACGGCGACCCACTCCGTCCGCCAGTGGATCGACCTGCCGGGGCTCGGTTACGGCGCGGCGGCGACGCGGGATGGGCGCTGGCTGCTGATCGCCATCCCGTCAGTGAACGCCGTCGCGCTGATCGATCTGCGGGCTATGAAGGTCGAACGCACGATACCGGTCGCCGAGGCGCCACAAGAAATCCTAATTCGGCCCGACGGACGCACGGCCTATGTGTCCTGCGCCGGGAGCGGGTCCGTGGCGGTGATCGACATCGCGAGCTGGAAGCCGGTCCGCAACATCCCGACTGCCGCCGGGGCAGACGGACTGGCCTGGGCGAATCGATAGCGCAACGGCTCGAGGGCGCTGACCCGCCAGACGGGGCGCGCATGTTTGAGATCTGAGTGTTTGAAGCCTCAGGCAAATCTTCCCTCTGCGCTGCCCTTTTGAACGTCGACTTTCGGGGACGGATGGTTTCGCCATGGCCAACGGCAAGTTGTAGGCATCGTGCTGGGGGCAGGAGTCGACCCACTGCTGACTAACGCCGACGCCATCGGCGCGCATCGTCGGCGAGTTCGGCTTAAGGACCGTCTGGATGGGCGAGACTCTGTAGGCCTGAGCGCCGCGCGCCCTCGACAATCTCGCGGAAAGCCGACACGACGGCGTCAGGGCGATCCGCCTCAATGTCATGCCCGGCGCCGTTCACTATCCTGTCTTCTCCGCGGGTGGAGTCTCGCGCCTCGTCTTGATGCACCGCCACCCACCCCGCGTAGACAGCATCGACGTCGCTGGCGAACCAGGGCTGCAGTCTGCGGAAGTGCTCTGCATCCTCCGTCAGGATGATGAGTGGAACGTTGCCGAGCTTGCGGCGCGCGGCAGCGACCTCGTCGACATCCAAATCATAGGCGCTTCGAAACTCCGCCACAGTGGTCTCGAAAATTGAAGCCTTCGCGCGCACCTTAGTGACGCCCGCAGCATCCTCGGGTGTCAATCGTCGATCGGTCGACGGCACACAAGGCCCCGGATCACCCTTTCGAATCTCGCCGGCGATCAGCGTTCCGGCCCGCGCCTTTCCTGCACAGAACTCGTAGAAGGGAAGGTCCATCTTGGCCGCGTACTCGCTAGGCGTCCCGAACGGCTTAAAACTGACTGAGGGATCGATAAGAAGCAGGCCAGCGACCTTTTCGGGGTTACGATAGGCGAACAGTCGGGCGGACAAGCCGCCAAGCGAGTGGCCCATGACGACATAGGGCGGTCGGATTCGCGCCGCCCTCAGGGCGTCTTCGAGGTCTCGAGTCTCAGCGTCGGAGTCACGCGGCATAGGGCCCGGGGGGCTGAAGCCGTAGCCGGCGCGGTCTGGGATGCAGACGCGGGTGATCTTGGCCAGTTCAGGCTGAATGTGCGCCCACGAAAGGCTCCAGTCGCCGAGACCCACATCAAGCACCGCAACCGGACTGCCTTCGCCCATGCAAACGAGGTTGTAGAGGCGGCCATCTGGCAGACGCGCCTGAGTTTGAGGCGCGATGTAGGGAGCAACGAGCGCCGGGGCGTCGTTATCACCAGCAACCGCCGCGCCCGACGCGCTGGCCCAAGCCAGCGCCGTCAGGCCAAGCCAGCGTCGAACAACGCCCATTTTCGGTCCCCATATTGAAGCCTCCTAGTCAAACTGTAACCGCTGCAACTCGGCGTGGAAGGTTAATTTCGATCGGCATTGCGGAGATGATCGCCGAGGGCTGACTTCTGCTTTCCCCCCTACGCGGTAGTTGGACGAGTCTGCTTTCCGGCACGGAGCTGGGCCGCCGCGGCGAACGCCAGGAATCAGACGTTCCGAACTTCCGGGATAGGGGAGAAGCTGCCGGCTTTGTAAAGTTCCCGAACTGTCTTGGACTTCTGCGGCT
>CAINOV010000106.1 GCA_903851655.1 uncultured Caulobacterales bacterium | reverse complement strand
GTGGTGATCCAGCGGCTGCTGGAACTGATGGTCGCCGCCCACAACACGCGTCGACTGCTGCAACACGGGGGGCGCGAGGTCGGCCGGGGCCACTATCCCCTGTTCATTCTGCTGCACGGGTCCTGGCTGTTGATCATCGCGACGACCACCCCCATCAGCGTCCAGCCTCAGTGGTGGCTGGTGGGCGTTTTCTTCGTCCTGCAGCTGTTGAGAGTTTGGGTCATCCTGACGCTGGGCCGCTACTGGACCACCCGCATCATCACAGTGGACCGCGCGCCTCTGGTGCGGAGCGGACCCTTCCGCGTCCTTCGGCACCCGAACTACTGGGTCGTCGTGGGCGAGATTGCCGTCCTGCCCCTGGCCTTCGGCAACTGGCCGGTCGCGATCGTCTGGTCCTTGCTCAATGGCCTGTTGCTGCGACACCGGATCCGCATCGAGACCGCGGCCTTGTCCAGTCGCCTGCCGGACGGGCATGGGGCAGCCGGACCGGGCGAGCCGACGGCGGTACGAGGCGCCGCCGCCGCACCGCCCGCCCGGCCGGGGTCTCGTTGAGTATTTCCCGACCATGTCTCGGATCGGGCCTCTGGTGTCCTGTGGGCTGGCTGCTGAGGCGTAGCGCATGTCAACCGGACGTGACGCTACAGGAAACGAGATCGTTTTTCCGGTTTGCCGGTCTCGACCAACGAAACGGTAGGCGAGTCCTTGTCGCGGCTGGGCTACGTCTCAGCACACCTAGCATGACAATCACGGCGCCCGCCGCGTTTGGTGCCTGTACCCCTCGCCCCTGAAGCAATCGCGCCATGAGACCGATGATCGCAAGCACGAGCAACAGGTGGATCAGGCCGCTCATTCTTTAGGACAAAACCAATGCCAGAGGCCCAACCACGACGAGAACAATCACAACAGAATAAAGTGTCGTCACACGCGAGACCAGCGCCACAGACGGATCAATCGGTCACACGTTCATTCCCGGTCGTTTGTGTCGGCGGATCGGCGGGCGGCCTCGACGCCTACGTCCGGCTTCTCGAGAACTTTCCAGCCAACACCGGTGCGGCCCTCGTGATCGTGAACCACCTGCGGACCACAGTGACACTCCTGCATGAGATCCTTCCCAGGCATACGAACATGCCCGTGGAGTTGATCCAGGACGGCCTGACGCTCGCACCGAACCACGTCTACGTCATACCGCCCCAGCGTGACCTCCATGTCCGGAGAGGGCGGTTCCGGCTGGAACCGATTTCGAAACCGCGCGGATGGCCGGATGTCATAACGGTCTTTATGCGGTCGCTTGCGGAGCAATGGACGGGTCAGCTCTTCGCCGTGATCGTGTCAGGCTTCGACGGAGACGGATCGGAAGCTCTTCGCGAAGTCCATGACGTCGGTGGTATAACCATCGCCCAGAGTCCGGCGTCCGCCGGCCAAGCGGCTATGCCCGAAAGCGCTATAGCGAGCGGCTGGGTAGACTACGTGCTGACGCCGGAATGCATTGCCGCCAAAATCGCGAGCTTGTTGCGTTAGACCGCCGTCGGGTTTTGTCGATGTCGCGGCTATCCGTCAAGTTTGAATACTCAGCCCCGTATTAACAAGGCGAAATAGTCCACGTGCAGGATCTAACCAATAGCTGCCCTTCCGCACTGCAGCAATGGGTCGATTCTTCGCCTTGGATCCGCACCCAGAAGCTGCTCTTGGCTGCGTAGTCGTCGGCGGCAAGCTAACGGCATCCAACGCCGTCGTGATTGACTCTGAGCTGCCATTGGGAATGTCC
>CAINOV010000105.1 GCA_903851655.1 uncultured Caulobacterales bacterium | reverse complement strand
CTGGACGGTTCTGCTGGATATATTCTACGTCGCGGCAGCCATTAGTTGTGACTATACAATCAATGTCGTCATTGGTCACAATCCTGCGGGTTTCACGCCGTTCGTCACGCTCACAATCACGCTCGTCGTCGGCACGCCGGTGACCTATTATCTGATCAGCCAGCGGTTTGACCTGCATCGGGTGATCGCGGAGCGCAAACGGCTGGAGGGCGAGCTGATCGACGCCCTCGCCATCGCCGAATCAGCGACACGGGCCAAGTCCGAGTTCCTGGCCAACATGACCCATGAACTGCGGACGCCCCTGAATGCGATCATCGGGTTTTCCGGCATTCTCGCCCGGTCCCTGGGCCTGTCCGCGGCGGATGCGCGCTATGTCGGACTGGTCAACGACGCCAGCCAGACCCTGCTGCACATCGTCAACGACGTGCTGGACTATTCCAAGCTCGAAGCCGGCCAGATCGAATTCGAGCAGGCGCCGGTCGACCCCGCCGCCCTGGTCTCCGCCGCCGCCGACCTGCTGGCCAATGACGCGGAGGGCAAGGGCCTCGCCCTGGCGGTCTCTGTCACCGGCGACCGGGCCGTGCTGCTGGCGGACGGCGGCCGCCTGCGCCAGGTGGTTCTCAACTTCCTGTCCAACGCCATCAAGTTCACCGACCAGGGACGGATCGAACTGGTGGTCGACCTGCGTCAGGCCGGCGCCGACGCCCGCATGCGCCTCGAGGTTCGCGACAGCGGGATCGGCGTCCGGGGCGACCAGGTCCACCGCATCTTCAGCCGCTTCACCCAGGCCGACGCGTCGGTCTCGCGGCAGTTCGGCGGGACGGGCCTGGGTCTTGCGATCTCCAAGCGCATCATCGACGGCCTCGGCGGCGAGATCGGCGTCGAGGACAACCCCGGCGGCGGCGCCGTCTTCTGGTTCGAGGTCACCGCGCCGATCGCCGATCCGGCCTGGCCCGCCGTTCCGGTCCACGCAGCCACGCTGAACCTGGACAGATCGGCCCGCATCCTGCTGGTGGACGACAATCCGAACAATCGGGAACTGATCAGCACCCTCCTCGCCCCCTTCGACCTGCAGATCGACATCGCCGGGAACGGGGTGGAGGCGGTGGCGGCGGTGGAACGGGCCTGCGGCGAGCGCGCGCCCTTCGACATCATCCTGATGGACGTGCACATGCCGGTGCTCGACGGCCTGTCCGCCACCCGCCGGATCCGGACCTTCGAGACCGCCGCAGACCGTCACACGCCGATCATCGCCATGACCGCCAATGTGCTGCCGGAGCAGGTGGCGACCTGTCTCGGCGCAGGCATGGACGGGCATGTGGGCAAGCCGATCCTGCCCGAGGTCCTGCTCAGCACCCTCGCCGGCTGGCTGCCCGCTGCGCTCTGAAGCCGCCGCAAGCATAGACTGGGCATTTCTTGCCTCTCGGTAATAATTACCTCACGCGGCATGTTTCCGAGCCGCAATAATTGCAATAACTACGCAATTTCTGCTCTGACGACTTGATCATCGAGGCGAATTTACCTGAAACGACTGTCATTAACCATGCTTGTCCAGACCTGCTTAACCAGTTGGGCGCAAAACCGGAGCGAGACGGGGCGCATCACGCCCGGACCACGCACAGGGAACGAGAGAGATGTCCTTCGGATCGGTTGGCTACAGCTCCGGCGGCT
>CAINOV010000104.1 GCA_903851655.1 uncultured Caulobacterales bacterium | reverse complement strand
GGGACGAAAGGCGAAACCGGCGGCGAAGGCGCCCAGGGCGAAGAAGTAGCCCGCCGCCTCGTTCAGTCCCGCGGCGAATACCTTGGCCAGGATCGAGGCCAGGGGCACAAACACGAAGAAGTCATACCACTCGAAGGCGGTTCCCGCGGCGGAAGCTGCTACAACCAGGGTCATGGAAGGGCGCTTGACGCCGATCATGGGCTCTTCCGCGCGATTGTCCGACATCTGTTCCCCCAACGCCGTCTGTCTCTGTCACGTGCGTCGACCAAAGGCTTAAGCACCGGCGGCGCGGCGCGCAAGGCGACGGATGTCGCGGTCGCGGGGCCGTCGCCGCTTGCAGCGCCGTTAAGTTTGCCCGTAACCTTTCTCGTGTAGGGAGAACCCAGCATGTCGATCCCAACCCCTGAGCCCGAACCGCCCAAGGCCCGCGCCCGCAAGGCGGCCCCGCGCAAGTCCCGCGCCCGCAAGCCGGCGCCCAAGCCCTCCGATCTGGTGGTGGAGGACCTCAAGCAGACCGTCGAGGCGGCGCGCGAGGCGGTCAGCCACGCGGGCGCCGCCGTGGAGCACGGACGCCAGGCGATTCCTGAGGTGACCGACGTGGCCCGCGCAGCCCTGGATGAGCGCTTCGAGCGGATGAAGCTGGTGGGCCATGAGGCGGCCGATGTCGCCGTCGACCAGCTGGACGTGGCCCGTGACCTGATCGTCGAACAGGTGAAGGCGCGACCCCTCGCCACGGCCCTGGCCGCCGTGGGCGCCGGCGTCCTGCTGGGGATGCTGCTCCGCGGCCCCCGCCGATGATCATCGAGCAGACCCTGAAGACCGTTGTCGCCGGCGCGGCCGTGGCCGCCGCCGTCATCGTCTCGGTGGTGGCCGCCGCCTTCACCGTCTATGCGCTGGTGGTGGGCCAGATCGGACCCGCCGGCGCCGCCGCCGTGGTGGCGGGATTGTTCGCCCTCATCGCCGGCGTCGTGGCCCTGCTCGCCACCCAGCGCGCGACTCCCAAGAAGCGCGACGAGCCCGCGGGCCTCGACCTGCGAGCCCTGGGTCTGGACGGCCTCGATCTCAGCGGCGCCAACCTGGTGGAGCGGGCCAGCGAGATCATCAAGGAGCGTCCGGTGGTGGCCGCCGGCGCCGCCATCGCCTTTGGCCTGATCGCCTACCGCAATCCCGAACTGGTGACGATGCTGGCCCGTACGATCCTGTCTCCCGGCCGACCGGACGACGACGGGGACCGCCCGCGGCGCTGATCCCGCCTCAGCCGGTGGGCGTGAGGCGGCAGATCACCTCGCCATCGGCCAGCCAGGTCGCCAGCGCCTCGGGCGACGGATCACGCACGCGGGGGGCGTCCCGGCGGGCGAAGGCCAGCACCTCCGCCGCCACGTCTCCGTCCAGCAGGATCCGGTCGGCCTGACCCAGCCGCCGGGCGTCGCCGATCGTCAGGGTCGAGGGGTCGGGCCCCACCTCCAGCCGCCAAACCTGCCCGGCCGGCGGCGCGTCCTCGGCCAGGGTCGCCGCAAAGGCGCGGTCGGCGCCGTCCATGTCCGCCGCCAGCACGCAGGCGGCAGCTTCTCCCTCCAGCACGCGCCTGAGGATGCGACGCCGGGCGGTCAGATCCGGAAACCGCCGCCGGACCTCGTCCTGACGCGCCCGGACAAAGTCCGCCAGCGCGCCGAGCCGGACAGGCAGCACCGCCTCCAGCTGCTGCCGCAGGCGCGTGGCCAGCATGGGGGCGGCGCCATTGGTGCCGATCGCCGCCACCACCGCGCCGCGGTCCACGATCGAGGGCGTGGTGAAGTCGGACAGCTGCGGCCGGTCCACCACATTGACCAGCGCCCGACCCGCCCTCGCCTGGGCGAGGGCCGCATCCAGGGCCGGCCCCTCCGGCAGGGCGATGAACACCAGGTCGGCGGCGGCCAGGGCCGCGGCCTCGGGCCCGGCCAGCCGGGTCAGGGACGCCGGCGAGCCCTCGAACAGCCGCGCCTTGGCGTCGGCGCCCTCACCCTCGCCCACGACGACGACCCGGCGTCCCGCCAGGGGCAGAAAGGCGGGGAAGCTGTCCATGGGCGGTCGGCGGCTCCGGTCTGCGGCGGCGGCTCAGACGGCCGGGCGACGCATGTCCTGGCTGAGATGCTGCAGGACCTCGCGCGCGTCAAACGCATTGACGTCGCCCGCCGGCTTCGGTCCCTTGTTGAGGACGATCTCTGTGGTCGCCGTGTACTGGGTGATCTCCATCACATCCAGTGGCTGGCCCATCCAGGGATCCCAGGCGCCCCAGGCGCCGTGGCGGTAGTACCGCCAGCGCGGTCCCCAGAACCCGCCGCACCAGCCGGGGCCGTAGCCGCAGCCGAAGGCCGGTTCGGCGAAGGCCTGGGTCTTGCGGTCGGTGCTGCGGCCAGCCGCCTCGAACCAGTCATAGCCCTGGGCCAGGGTCAGCTCCGCGGACCGGTACAGCAGATATCGCTCCACCGTCTCGCGGGAGGTGACCGAGTTCCCGCTGAACGAGACCTGGAACCGGTTGGCTTCGATCTGATGGTCGCTGTAGCCGCCGGCGTCCGCCCGGGCGGCGTTCAGGGGCTGATAGGGCGTCGCGGTCTCGCACGCCGTCAGGCTGGCCAAGGCGACCGCCGCCGCCGCTGCGACCATGATCCGCTTGAATGTCTTTGGCACGATCCAACTCCCACGCTGTGACAGTTCGTTCAACGGCGCAGGGGCACAGGACCCGGCGCTCGGCGCATCACGCTCCCTGACCATTTGGGGCGGGCGTCGGCAAGGTCAATGCCGGGTGACGATCAGGATCGCCGCCGTGATCAGGATCAGGCCGACAAACAGGTTGAAGCCCCGGCGAAAGCCCGGCGCCGACATCCGCGTCGCCAGGGCCACGCCCCCCAGTCCGTAGGTGGTCATGGTGATCAGGTCGAGGCCGATGGTGGCCGCCGCGAACATGACCAGCTGCGGCGCCACCGGTCGCTGCAGATCCAGGAACGGCGGCAGCACGGCGGAAAAGAACAGGATGGCCTTGGGGTTGGCGATCTGGACGGAAAAGCCCTGCAGCAGCGGCGAGCCCTCCCGCGCCGTCAGGGCGCCGCCCTCGGTCCCGTCGACGAAGGCCGCCCGTACGGATCGCGCGCCCAGCCAGACCAGATAGAGCGCGCCCGCATAGGTCAGCATCCGGAACACCTGCGGCACGGCCGTCATCAGGGCGCCCAGACCGAGGGCGGCCGCCGCGAACCAGACCAGCGTCGCCGCATTCATGCCGGCGACGCCCAGCAGAACGGCGCGGGGTCCCCGGTGCATGCCGTT
>CAINOV010000103.1 GCA_903851655.1 uncultured Caulobacterales bacterium | reverse complement strand
GGCTTGAACAAGGTTCCCGGGTCAAGCCCGGGAATGACAGCTAAAAATCTGATTTTATTGTAAGTTGTCATTCCCGGCCTTGAGCCGGGAACCTCCCTCAGGCCAGGCGCTTGACAAACCCCACCCGCGCCGCGCCATAGACCCGCTCGTCCAGCAGCTCGAACCCCGGCAGCGCCAGGGACGGCTCGTCGACGCCCCGCTCCACCACGCACAGGGCGTCGTCGGCCAGCCAGCCGCCGGCGACCAGGGCCGTCAGGCACTGCTCCGCCAGTCCCTGGCCATAGGGCGGGTCGAGGAAGGCGAGGTCGAAGGCGGGCCCGGCGCTGGCCGGGCGCAGGCCCAGATCCGTGGCGTCCCGCCGGTGCAGGCGCGAGACGCCGAACAGGCCCATGGCGTCGATGTTCTCGCGGATCGCGCCCCGGGCCCGGTCGTCGGTCTCCACGAACAGGCAGAAGGCGGCGCCCCGGGACAGGGCCTCCAGCCCCAGCGCGCCGGACCCGGCGAACAGGTCGATCACCCGCGCCTCGGCCAGGGGCGGCGCAAAGGCGGCGTGCTCCAGGATGTTGAACACCGCCTGCCGGGCCCGGTCGGAGGTGGGGCGCGTGTCCCGTCCGTCCGGCGCCGCGAGGATCTTGCCGCGAAACTTTCCACTGACAATTCTCATTGGCCGCCGCAATCCGTCATTTCGCTGTTGGTCCGGCCGTTCCCTACACTATGCTGCGGCGAAGACGCAGCCCCGCCATGCACATCGACACCTGGACCAACCTGTCAGTCGCCCCCGCCTTCCTCGCCCAGACCGGGACGCGGGACCGGGAGCCGTGGCGCGTGCTGGCGCTCGCCGCCCTTTGGCTGGTTGGCGGACTGGTCATCGGGGCCCTGATCTTCTTCACGGTGATGAGCTTTTCCGACGAGCTGTCGCGGCAGTTCCCGACGGCTGTCCGGGGCCTGCGGGCCGCGCCGCTGGGCCGGGTGTCCGTGTCGCAGGTGGCGCCGGACATCGGCCTGATCGGAGAGGCCCGCCGCATCCTGCTGCTGGCCGCAGGGCCGGCGGGGTTCGCCATTTCGGTGCCCCTGGCGGGCTTCTACCTGATGCATCGCCCGGCCCGGTCCTGGTTCACCGCGGCGGAGCATTTCCGCTGGAAGATGCTGGCCGCCGGGCTGGTGCTGTTCAGCGCCGTGACCGGCCTCGCCATGCTGGCGGACGGGGCGATCCACGGCTTTCCCAAGAGCGCGCCCCTGCTGCGCACCGATGAGAGCCTGGCCGTGCGCATGGTCTATTTCGGTCTCACCCTGGTCGCGGTGACGGCGGCCGCCTCGGCGGAGGAGGTGATCACCCGGGGCTGGATGATGCAGCAGACCTCGGTCTTCACCCGCAATCTGGCGGTGATCGTCTGCGTCAACGCCGCGGCCTTCTCGATGCTGCACCTCGATCCGGACCCCCGGCGCAACCTGGCCTTGTTCGTCTCCGGCGTGTGCCTCAGCCTGATCGCCCTGCGCACGGGGGGGCTGGAGTTCGGCATCGGCGTGCACGCGGCCAACAATCTCATGCTCGTCTGGTTCTCGACCCCGTTCCGGGTGGAGGATTTGGGCGGCCGCATGAACCTGACCGACCTGATCATCCAGCTGTCCGTGACCGTTTCCGGGCTCGGACTGGCGGAGCTGGTGCTGCGCTGGCCCGCGCTGCGCCGGGTGGTGGCGCCGGCGCCGGCCTGACGCCTGCGCCTCGAACCGGCCAGGTCAGCGGCGCGGGACCGCCGGGGTCCGGCTGTGGCGCAAAAGGGCGATGAGGCTGGGCGTCTCGCGGCTGTGCACATCGTCCACCCGCCAGCCGCGACGGCCCAGGGCCAGGTCCAGGGTCAGGTCCTGCGGCCGGCCGAAGTTACGGAAGCGCACCCGCGCCCGCACATGTCCTGGGGACAGGGGCGTCGCCTCCACTGCCACATCGGTGATCTGCTGGTCCTGGCAGTCGCAGATCGGATCGCCGTCCAGGGCGCCCACATCCCCGTCCGGCGTGGCCTTCTGGTCCGCCCGGATCAGTCCCAGCAGGCGGGTGGAGAACACCCGCTCCGCCCCCTTGCCCAGATAGTCCGGCTCCCCACGGGCGTAGCCGGCGTAGAGGTTGCTGACAAAACCTCGCGCCGCGTCCAGCCCCGGGGTCGGTCGGGGCGTCGGCCGGGGGGCGGGGGCGGGCGCCGGTCCGGCCAGGGCGGCGGCCAGGGCGAGGGCGAGACTAGACCGCAGCATCGACCATCCTGTCCCCCATGGCCGCCTTCAGCGCCGGCGCGTCGATCTCCCCCTCGGCGATCTTGACCAGCATCAGGGCCGACAGGCGGGCGCGCTCGGCGAAGCTGTCCGGGAAGGCGTGCTCGGCCTCGGAATGGATGTCGCCGCCGCGGACCCCCAGGGTGTCGATGTTCGGCACGCCCGCCGCGAACAGGTTGTTGCCCTCGCACACCCCGCCGGAGGGGGTCCATGTCAGGGACTGGCCGATCAGGGCGCCCACGGCCTGGGCCTTGTGGAACAGGGTCTGCTGCACCGGGGTGAAGGGCTTGGGCGGGCGGGTGAAGCCCCCGTGCAGATGGGCGGTGATCCCGTCGCTCTCGGTCTCGGCCACCGCCCGGGCGATCTCCTCGGCGATCCAGATCCGGGCCGCCTCGTCGGGCAGGCGCACATTGAAGCGCGCCACGGCCAGGTCCGGCACCATGTTCAGGGGTGCGCCGCCGTCGATCCGGGCGAGGTTCAGGGTCACCCCGTCGCGCCGGCCGTTCAGCTGGTCGAGCCGCGTCGCCAGCCGGGCGGCGGCGGCCACGGCGTTGCGGCCGGCGGCGAAGTCCCGCCCCGCATGGGCCGCCCGTCCCCGCACCACCACGTGGAAATTGCCGGAGCCCTTCCGCGCCGAGGCAAGGGCGCCCGCGCCCATGGCCGGCTCATAGGTCAGGCCCAGCATGGCCGTCCGGCCCAGCGCCGCCAGGTGCGGGGCCGAGGCCACCGAGCCGATCTCCTCATCCGGCGACAGCAGCACCGTGTAGCCGACCCGTGCGGAGAGCGAATGGGACTCGAAGGCGGACAGCGCCCCCAGCAGCACGCTGATCCCGCCCTTCATGTCGGCGATGCCTGGCCCGTGCAGGGCCCCGTCCGCCCGGGTCGTCACCGTGCGGAAGCCCGTGTCGGCGGGATAGACCGTGTCGTAGTGGCCGGTCAGGGCCACCTGCACCGGCGCCTCGGGACGGACCACCAGCTTCAGGGCGTCGGGATGGGCCTGCTCGCGCTCCCGGCCGTCGGCGCCGATTTCAATGGAGGGCGCCAGGGCCAGCCGCTCCACCCGGCCGGGCAGGGCGGCCAGGGGCGCCTCCAGCGCCGCGCGCTGCGCCTCGAGCCCGGCGAGGTTGCGACTGCCGGAATTGACCGCGCACCAGTCCACCGCCCGGGAAATGAGCTCGGCCGCCGCGGCGTCCACGGCGTCCAGGACGCCACGATCTGCTTGTGTGATTTGCATGTGGGCGAATATAGCCGACAACATCGCGTTCGTCGCGCCCACCCCCTGCGCGACCCCACATCCGAGGAGTTCCCCATGACCGAAGCCGCCGTGATCGACGGAAAGGCCTTCGCAGAGCGTCTGCGCGCCGGCGTGACCCGGGCGGTGGCGGCGCTGAAGGCGGACTACGGCGTCACCCCGGGCCTGGCCGTGGTGCTGGTGGGCGACGACCCGGCCAGCGCGGTCTATGTGCGCAACAAGGGCGAGCAGGCGGAGGCCGTGGGCATGCATTCGGTGACCCACCGGATGCCGGCGCACACCTCCCAGGCCGAGCTGCTCGAGCTGGTCGCCAGGCTCAACGCGGACGCGTCCATCCACGGGATCCTGGTGCAGATGCCTCTGCCCAAGGGGCTGGACGCGGAGGGTGTGATCGCCGCCATCGATCCGGCCAAGGACGTGGACGGCCTGCATCCCCTGAACGCCGGGCGCCTGTCCGCGGGGCTGCCCGGGCTGGTTCCCTGCACGCCGGTGGGGTGCATGATGCTGCTGCACGACCATCGGAAGGACCTGTCCGGCCTGCAGGCGGTGATGGTCGGCCGCTCCAACCTGATGGGCAAGCCCATGGCCCAGCTGCTGCTGGCGGCCAACTGCACGGTCACCATCGCCCATTCCCGCACCCGGGACCTGGCGGCGGTCTGCCGCACGGCGGATATCCTGGTGGTGGCCGTGGGTCAGCCGGAAATGGTCAAGGGCGACTGGATCAAGCCGGGCGCCGTGGTCCTCGATGTGGGCATGAACCGCGTGCCCTCCCGCGACCCGGACAAGGCGGCGGCGGGCAAGACCCGGCTGGTGGGGGACGTGGACTACCCAGCGGCCGCGGCGGTGGCGTCGCGGATCACCCCGGTGCCCGGGGGCGTCGGGCCCATGACCATCGCCTGCCTGCTGCGCAACACCGTGGAGGCCTGCGCCGCCGCCCGCAGCATCACCCTGCCGGGCCTGCTCTAGGCGGCGCCGGGGGCGCTCATCGTCGCCAGCCGCTCGCCCATCATCTGGTGCAGCAGGTTCATGGCCTTGAGGGGACGGACCATGACCTTGAAGTGGTCGATGCGCCCGTCCTCGCCCCAGTGGATCATGTCGATGCCGTTGATGGTGATCCCGTTGATCTCGCACGAGAATTCCAGGATGGCCGAGCGGTCTGCGTACCATTCGTTCAGATAGCGGAAGCTGGGATCGCCCAGCACCACGGCGGCGGCCCGCAGATAGGCGAAGGTCTTGCCCTTGCCCGCCTGGGGCGTATGCACCACGGGGGATTCGAACACCGCGTCCTCCGCCAGCAGGGCGTCGAGCAGGGCGGGGTCGTCGGCCTGCATGTAGGCGTGCCAGCGGCGGATGGTCTCGGGCGCTGCGGCGCTCATGGCGGATCTCCTCGGGACGTCGGGGCCCGTGGCATCAAAGCGCCAAACGCCCGGCCTGAACAGGGGCGTTGCGCCGGCTGCGGGGCGGAGGGTAAGGCTTCCGCCGCGCGCCGCCCCGGCGACCCTGCGAGGACAGTTCCATGCTGCGGCCCGGCCCCCTCAACCTGATCACCGACGTCCCCGGCCTGCAGGTGGGGCAGGCGACCGACGCCGCCGTCCGCACGGGGGTCACGGCGCTGCTCTGCCCCGGCGGCTGGGCGGCGGCGGCGGATGTCCGCGGCGGCGGACCCGCCACCCGGGAGATCGACGTGCTGGGGCTCGAGAACCTGGTGGGCCGGACCCACGCCGTCTGCCTGTCCGGGGGCTCGGTCTTCGGTCTGGCCGCCGCGGACGGGGTGACGGCGGTGCTGTCCGCCCGGGGGGAAGGGCTGGCCGTGACGCCGGGCGCCCCCGCCGTACCGATCGTGTCCGCCGCCTGCCTCTATGATCTGGGTCGCGGCGGCGACGCGGACTGGGGCCTGTCGCCCCCGTACCGGCGGCTGGGTGAGATCGCCGCAACCGCCGCGCAGCCGGGGGTGTTCGACCTCGGGGCCGTGGGCGCCGGCCGGGGCGCGCGGGCGGGGTCACGGCCCGGCGGGATCGGCTCGGCGTCCCTGCAGCTGTCGCTGGATCTGGTGGTCGGCGCCCTGGCGGCGGTCAATACGGTGGGGTCGGTCTACGCCGCGGACGGACGCAGCTTCTACGCCCATCCCTTCGAGATCGACGGGGAGTTCGGCGGCGTGGCCCCGACCCCGGGCGCCGGGCCTGAGGATCCGTTCCCCGTGCTTTCGCGCATGGGCGGCGGCGTCGACCTCCAGCCCGGCGCCGCCACCACCCTGTGCGTGATCGCCGTCAGCGCGGACCTCTCTGCCGCCGAGTGCAAGCGCGTGGCCATGATGGCGCAGGACGGCCTCGCCCGGGCGATCCGGCCCGCCCATACTCCGTTCGACGGGGACATCGTCCTGTGCGTGGCCCGCGGTCCGGCTCTGGCCGTCGCCCCGGACCGGGCGCGGCAGGTGGCGCGGATCGGTGCGGCCGCGGCGGACACCCTGGCCCGGGCCATCGCCCGCGGCGTCCATGCGGCGGCTCAGCCCGGCTGATCCCCGTCCAGCCCGGCGGCGGCGACCAGGGCCCGGGTGGCCGGATGCTGCGGCCCGCGGAACAGGATCTCCGGCGGGCCGCGCTCCACCACCCGGCCCTGGTCCATCACCAGCACCTCGTCCGCCAGCCCCCGCACGGCGGCCAGGTCGTGGGAGATCAGCGCCACCGCCAGCCCCCGCCGGTCGGCCAGCTCGCCCACCAGGGTCAGGATCTGCTGGCGGGCGATCACGTCCAGGGCGGAGGTGGCCTCGTCCATCACCAGCACGGCCGGTCCGGCGAACAGGGCCCGGGCCAGGGCCACCCTCTGCCGCTGGCCGCCGGACAGCTGGTGCGGACGGCGGCCCGCCAGGGCGGGGTCGAGGCCCACCTCCGTCAGGGCCGCCTCGACCGCGCCGGGGGGCGGCGGCGCCGTCGCCGGCTCGGCGATGATCCGCGCGACGGTCCACAGGGGATCGAGGGAGCCGTAGGGGTCCTGGAACACGGCCTGCGCCCGGGCGCCCGGGGCCAGCCGCACCGCGCCCCCGTCCGGCGGCTCGAGCCCCAGCAGCAGCCGCGCCACGGTGGACTTGCCGGCGGCGGAGCGGCCGACCAGGGCGGTGATCGTCCCCGGGCGCAGGGTCAGGTCGACGCCTTCCGCCGCCCGGCGGCGCGGGGCGCGGGCGAAGGGGCTGCGCCGGGCCTCCGTATAGTCCCGGGTCAGGCCGGTCGCCTGCAGCACCGGCGCCGCGTCTGTGGCGCCTCCGACCCGGGCGCGGCGCACGACCTCCGTCGCCCGCGCCAGGCGCTGGGTGGCGGGATGGGCGGGGCTGGCCAGCAGGCGTCGGCTGGGCGCGGTTTCCACCACCCGTCCGGCGGCCATCACCGCCGTGCGGTCGGCCAGCCGGGCGGCCAGGGCCAGGTCGTGGGTGATGAACAGCAGGCCCGCCCCCTCCGCACGCACCAGCCGGGTCAGGAGGCTCGCCACCTCCGCCCCCGTGGCGGCGTCCAGGGCGGTGGTGGGCTCGTCGGCGAGGATCAGCCGGGGCTTCAGGGCCACGGCGGCGGCGATGGCCGCCCGCTGGCGCTGGCCGCCGGACAGCTGGTGCGGATAGCGCTCCGGCGACACCTGGGCGGGATCCAGCCCCACCCGGGCCAGCATCTCCGCCGCCGCCGCCCGGGCCTCGATCCGGGGCATGCGGCGGTGCGCGCGGATCGTCTCGGCCACCTGGTCGCCGATGCGCATCAGGGGGTCGAGGGCGGTCATGGGCTCCTGGAACACCATGCCGATCTCGGCGCCGCGGAGCGCGCACAGGGCCGGCTCGTCCAGGGTCATCAGATCGCGGCCGTCGAAGCGGACGACGCCCGCCGCCGCCAGGTCCGGCGACAACAGCCGCAGGATCGACAGGGCGGTGAGGGACTTGCCCGAACCGCTCTCGCCCACCAGGGCCAGGATCTCTCCCGCGGCGAGGGTCAGGTCCAGACCGTCGATCAGCGGGGTTGCGCCGGCGCGGACGGTGAGGCCCTGGATCTGCAGCAGGGCGGTCATTCCCCGCCCTCCCGCCGCCGGGGATCCAGCCACGCCGCCAGCCCGTCGCCGACCAGCGTCAGGCCCAGCACCGTGACAAGGATGGCGGCGCCGGGGAAGATCGCCAGCCAGGGCGCCTGTCCCACCAGGGTCTGGGCCTCGCCCAGCATCCGGCCCCAGCTGGGCTGCGGCGGCTGGACGCCCAGGCCGACAAAGGACAGGCCCGCATCGGCGGCGATGGCCAGGGACAGCTGGATGGCCAGCTGCACCGCCAGGCCGCCGGCGATGTTCGGCAGGATGTGCTCTAGGCTGATGGCGATCCGGTCCTTGCCCGCCAGCCGGGCGGCGGCGACGAAGTCCCGGCTCCAAAGGCCCTGCGCCGCGCTGCGGCTGATGCGGGCGAAGACGGGGGTGTTGAACACGCCGATGGCGATCACGGCGTTCAGCGCGCCGGGTCCCAGCAGGGCCGACAGCAGCACCGCCAGCAACAGGGCGGGAAAGGCGAAGACCAGGTCGTTCAGGCGCATCACCGCCTCGTCCGCCCATCCGCCCAGGGCGGCGGCGGCCAGGCCCAGCGGGACGCCGAGGCACAGTCCCAGGCCTGCGGCGGCGCCGCCGACCCCCAGGGCGCTGCGGGCGCCGGCCAGGATCATGGCGGCCACGTCCCGGCCATAGGCGTCCGTGCCCATGAGCGCGCGGGGCCCCGGCGGCAGCAGCCGCGCGGAGAGGTCCATGGCCAGGGGGTCGTGGGGCGTCCACAGGACCGAGACCAGGGCCATGAGCGCCACGGCGCCGGTGAGGGCGAGGCCGATGACGAGGTCCAGCGGCGCCCGGCGGATCATCGCCCGGCTCCGGTCCGCGGGTCGAGGCGGGCGATGACCAGGTCCGCCGCCAGCGCCGCCAGGGTGACGGCGAACACCAGCAGCAGCACCACCCCCTGCACGACGATCAGGTCCCGCTGGGCCACCGCCTGGAACAGCAGGCGACCCAGGCCCGGCAGGGAGAACACGCCCTCGACCAGCGCCGCGCCGGCCAGCAGGAAGCCGAACTGCAGGCCCATCAGGGTCAGCACCGGCGGCAGGGCGTTGGGCAGGGCGTGGCGGACCAGGGCGGCGGTCTGCGACAGGCCCCGGGCCCGGGCGCTGCGCACATAGTCCTGGCCCTGGGCGGCGATCAGCGCCGCCCGCAGCACCCGTGTCAGGATCGCCGCCTGCGGACCGGCCAGGGCCAGGGCGGGCAGCCACAGGGCCGCCAGGGCCGGGCCGGGTCCGCCGCTCCAGCCGGGAAAGCCCCCCGCCGGGGCCCAGTGCAGGGTCACGGCGAAGGCCAGCACTAGCAACAGGCCCAGCCAGAAACTGGGAACGGCGACGCCGACGGCGCAGACCAGCCCTACCGCCCGGTCGACAAGGCCGCCGGGCCGCCGGGCGCTGGCCAGGGCGGCGGCGAGGGCGAGGCCGCTGGACAGCAGCAGGGCCAGCAGGGTGAGGGGCAGGGTGATCATCAGCCGTTCCGAGACCAGCGCCGCCACCGGCGCGCGATAGGTGTAGCTGATCCCCAGATCGCCGCGGGCCAGGCCGGCGATCCAGCGCAGGAACCGCACCGGCGCCGGGGCGTCGAGACCCATCTCCGTCCTCAGGGCCTTCAGCGCGGACGGGTCGGCGGTCAGTCCCATCATGAACCGCGCCGGATCGCCGGGCGCCACCTGCAGCAGGACGAACACCACGACCGAAGCCGCCACGAGGGTCAGCGCCAGGCCCGCCAGACGCGTGGCGAGCCAGACGATCCCCGCCTGCCGCGCCGCCCGCCAGGCGAGGGCGACCAGTCCCGCCGCCAGCAGCCACAGCAGCGCCGCCGGCGCCGCCTCGCCGTCCGCGGCGCCCGCCGGACCGGTCGCGGCGCCCGCCAGCCGGGCGGTGGTCAGGTCCAGGGCCCCCACCGGGGTGGGCGACCAGATGTCGGTCACCTGCCGGCGGAACACCCCCATGGCTGGATATTCGAACAGCCAGACATTCACCGCATCGTCCGCCAGCCGCCGCTGGGCCTCGCCCAGAACGGCCAGGCGCTCCGGCTCGTCGCCGGCGGCGTCCAGCCGCTGCATCAGGGCGCGGTAGGCGGGGCTGCGATAGCCGAAATAATAGTCGTCCCGGGCGTAGATGCCGAGGTCCATGGGCTCCACATGGGCGACGATGGTCAGGTCGTAGTCGCCCCGGGCGAACACCCGGTCCAGCCACTGGGCCCATTCCACATTCACCAGCCGGGCGCGGATGCCGACCTGGGCCAGCTGGGCGGCGATCACCTCGCCGCTCCGCCGGGCGTAGGGCAGGGGCGGCAGGGCGATCACCGTGTCAAAGCCGTGGGCATAGCCCGCCTCCGCCAGCAGGCGGCGGGCGAGGGCGGGGTCATAGGGGTGGGCGCCGGTCAGGTCCACATAGCCGGCGTCGTCCGGCGGGAAGTGGCTGCCGATGGGCCGGCCATAGCCGAACATGGCCGCGGCGATCACCGCCCGCCGGTCGATGGCCGCGGTCAGGGCCTGGCGCACCTTCAGCTGGTCGAAGGGCGCGCGGCGGTTGTTGATGGCCATCAGGGTCTTGGCCTCGGAGCCGCCGGTGTGGACCACGAACCGCGGGTCGGCCTTGAACCTCGCCAGGGCCTCGGGGGCGGGAAAGGCCGGAAAGCCGTCGATATCGCCGGCGGACAGGGCGGCGCTGGCGGCGGCGGGGTCGGAGATGAAGCGGAACCGGACCTCGTCCAGGGCCGGGCGCCGGCCCCAGTAGGCGGGGTTGCGGGCCAGGGTCACGCTGTCCCCGCGCCGCCAGGCGACGAAGCGGAACGGGCCGGTGCCCACGGGATGGGTTCCGTTGGCCGCGGCGGCGGGGGAGGTGATCACTGCGTCTCCCAGGCCCAGCAGGCCCAGCAGGCCGCTGTAGCGGGCCTTCAGCACGATGCGGACATGGTCGGGGTCCGGCGTCTCCACATGGTCGATGCGGGCGAACTGGGCCTTCTGGCCATTGGTGGAGGCCGGCGACCGGGCCCGGTCCAGGGCGGCCTTCACCGCCAGGGCGTCGAACGGGGTCCCATCGTGGAAAGCGACCCCGCGGCGAAGCTGGAAGTCATAGGCCCGGCCGTCGGCGGAGACACTCCAGCGCTCCGCCAGCAGCGGCTCGACCCGCCCGCCGGGGCCCAGCCGGACCAGGCCCTCGAAGAGGGTGCGGAACGCCACGTCGCGGACCGCCCCCGCCGGGCTGGCGGTGGGGTCGAGGGTGGTGGGCTCGAGCTGCAGGCCCAGCGTGATGCGGGCGGGTCCCGTCGTGGCCGCCGGTCGCGCCGCTCCGCCGGGCGACAGCGCCAGCAGGGCCATGGCGAAGAAGGCGGCAAGACGCATCCGTGGGCGATCCGGTCGGTCCGTCACCCGGACAGGCCCGGTGGTGCGGTCGGCCCTTCTCTAGGGCTGCAGCCGCACATTGTCGATCAGCCGGGTGGCGCCGAACCGCACCGCCAGGGACGCCAGGGCCCCGCCGCTGACCGTCGTCAGCTCCTCGAGGGTGTCCGGATCGGCGATGCTGACATAGTCGGTGGCCGGGGCGAGGTCCTCGCCCAGCGTGCGGCGGATGATGGCGCGCAGGGCTTCGGCGTTCCGCTCCCCCGCCGCATGGGCCTGCTGCGCGGCGGTCAGGGCGCGATGGAGCGCCGGGGCCCGGGCCCTCTGGTCGGGCGTCAGATAGCTGTTGCGGCTGGACAGGGCGAGGCCGTCGGGCTCGCGCACCGTGTCGCCCACCACGATCTCCACCGGCAGGTCCAGGTCCTGGACCAGCTTGCGGATCACCACGCACTGCTGGGCGTCCTTCTGGCCGAAATAGGCCCGGGTCGGCTGGACGATGTTGAACAGCTTGGTCACCACCGTGGCCACGCCGGCGAAGTGGTGCGGCCGCACGGCCCCCTCCAGCCGCCGGGTGACGTCCCCCAGGTCGAGACTGGCGGAGAAGCCGGGCGGATAGATCACCTCCGGCGACGGCAGGAACACCGCGTCCGCGCCGGCGGCCTCCAGCCGCGCCAGGTCGCCCTCCGGATCCCGGGGATAGCGGTCCAGGTCCTCGTTCGGGCCGAACTGGGTGGGATTGACGAAGATGCTGGCCAGGGCCGCGCCGCATTCCGCCCGCGCCCGTTCGACCAGGCTGATGTGCCCGGCGTGCAGATAGCCCATGGTCGGGGCGAAGCCGAGGGCGGGCCAGCGGGTCCGCGCCGCGCGGACCTCGGCGATGGTGGTCAACACCTGCACGGGGGCGCCTAGGTCGGGACGGTTTCGGCGCCGAGGGCGTCCTCGGGATCCAGGGCCCGAGCCAGGTCGGCGGGGTCCATCCTGGCGCTGTGGCTGTCCGTGGGGAAGGCGCCCGAGCGGACCTCCGCCACATAGGCGGTGACGGCGGTCTCGATGATCTTGCCGATCTCGGCGAAGCGCTTGGCGTGCCGCGGGGACTTGCCCTCGAACAGGCCCAGCAGGTCGTGCCAGACCTGCACCTGGCCGTCGCAGCCGGCGCCGGCCCCGATGCCGATGGTGGGGATGGTCAGTCGCTGGCTCACCGCCGCGGCCAGGGCGGCGGGCACCAGCTCCAGCACCACGGCGAAGGCGCCGGCGGCTTCCAGCGCCTGGGCGTCCTTCAGCAACTGGCGGGCGCCGGCGGCGTCCCGGGCCTGGACCTTCACGCCCAGCTGGTTCTGCGACTGGGGGGTGAAGCCCAGATGTCCCATCACCGGCACGCCCAGTTCGGTGAGGCGGCGGACGATGGACAGGACCGGCTGGCCGCCCTCCAGCTTGACCGCCTGGGCGCCGGTCTCCTGCATCACCCGGCGGACCGCGGCGACGGCGTCCGCCTCGCTGGCGTAGGTCAGGAACGGCAGGTCGCAGACCACCAGCGCCGTGTCGCTGCCGCGCACCACCGCGGCGGCGTGACGGATCATGTCGTCCAGCGTCACCGGCAGGGTGGTGTCGTGGCCCAGCACCACCATGCCCAGACTGTCCCCCACCAGCAGCAGGGGAACCCCCGCCCGGTCCGCGATCCGCGCCGAGGGGAAGTCATAGGCGGTCAGCATGGCGATGCGGTCGCCCGCCACCTTCATCTTCTGCAGGTCCGTCAGGGAGATGCGCATGGCGCTGTCCTTACCGCTGGCTTCGGGCGCCGGGATATAGCGACCGTGGCGTGCAGATGGAACACGAGATTTCGTAAAACGATGTGAACCCGGCGCCGGTGTGGCCTATTCGACGGCGGACAGGGCCCTGCGGACCCCGTCGACGATCTCGTCGATCTGCGCCCTGGACACGATCAGCGGCGGCGACATGGCCAGGATGTCCCCGGTGCAACGCAGCAGGAGGCCGGCGTCAAAGGCCTTGTGGAAGGCCTCCATCGCCCGGACGGTGGGGGCGCCGGGACGGGGGGCCAGCTCCACCGCAGCGGCCAGGCCGATATTGCGGATGTCGATCACGTGGCGGGCGTCCCGCAGGCTGTGCACGGCGGCGGCGAAATAGGGCTCGAGCTCCCGCGCCCGCTCGAACAGCCCTTCCTCCTCGTAGGTGTCGAGGGTGGCCAGGGCGGCGGCGCAGGCGAGGGGGTGGCCGGAATAGGTGTAGCCGTGGAACAGCTCGATCGGCGCATCGGCGCCCTCGAGGATGGTCTGGTAGATCTTCCCGCTGGCGCCCACCGCCCCCATGGGCACGGTGGCGTTGGTGATGCCCTTGGCCATGCAGATCAGGTCGGGGGTGACGCCGAACCGCTCCGCGGCAAACGGGGCGCCCAGGCGTCCGAAGCCGGTGATCACCTCGTCGAAGATCAGCAGGATGTCGTGCTTGTCGCACAGGGCGCGCAGCCGCTCGAGATAGCCCTTGGGCGGGGGCAGCACGCCGGTGGAGCCGGCCATGGGCTCCACGATCACCGCGGCGATGGTGGAGGCGTCGTGCAGGCCCACCAGCCGCTCCAGCCCGTCGGCCAGTTCGGCCCCGTGCTCGGGCTGGCCGGACGAGAAGGCGTTGCGGGCCAGGTCGTGGGTGTGCGGCAGATGGTCCACCTGGGCCAGCTGGTTGTTGAAGTACATGCGGTTCTTCGGCAGTCCGCCGACGGAGATGCCGCCAAAATTGACCCCGTGATAGCCCCGCTCCCGCCCGATCAGCCGGGTCTTGTGGCCCTTGCCCCGGGCCCGCTGATAGGCGAGCGCGATCTTCAGCGCCGTCTCCACCGACTCCGAACCGGAATTGGTGAAGAACACATGCTCCAGCCCCTCCGGCATCAGGTCGGCGACCCGGGCGGCCAGCTCGAAGGCCAGGGGGTGGGCCAGGTTGAAGGTGGGGGCGAAGTCCAGGATCGCGGCCTGCTTCTGGATCGCCTCGACGATCCGCGGGCGGCAGTGGCCGGCATTGACGCACCAAAGGCCCGCCGTGCCGTCGAGGATCCGGCGCCCCTCCGGCGTCTCGAAATGCATGTCCCGCGCCGTCGCCAGCATCCGCGGATCCGCCTTGAAGCTGCGATTGGCGGTGAACGGGATCCAGAAGGCGGACAGGTCGTTGGGCAGGGGCGCGTTCATGGGCGGTTTCCTGAAAGGGTCGAGACCAGCTTCCGTCAGCGGGCCCGTCTTCGTCAATCTGAGATCACAATTCCGGGCGTGAAATCGGACGCGCTGGCGGTTTCCGCCGCCAGGGTGCTGCGGACGATGTCGGGGTGCCTGGCGATCACCCGCAGATAGTTGCGGGCCCCGATCTCCGGCTGCTTGCGGCCCTGCTCCCAGTCCCGGATCGCGCCGACCGACAGGTTGAACTCCCGGGCGAACATTTCCTGGCTCAGGCCCAGCGCTGTGCGGATGGCCTTCACGTCCACCGGTCGGTGCACGCGATAGGCGGACGGGTCGGCGGTTCCATCTAGGATCGCCTGGACCTCCGCGAGTCCGCGGGAGATCTTGTCGAAGGCTTCCTTGGTCATGTCAGTCCTCCGTCTTCAGGCCCATCGTCACGCGCGGCAGGGCATTGCGCTGAGCTCGGGTCAGGTTGGCCTGTCGGCTCTTGGCGAAGGCGGCGATCAGGATCACCCGACCGTCACGCACGAGAAACGTGACCACCCGAAATCCCCCGGACCGTCCCTGTCCCGGACGCGCGACGCGAACCTTTCGGCACCCGCCGGTTCCGGCCATGAGGTCCCCGGCCATGGGATTTTCTGCGAGGCGCGAGATCAGTTCGAACCTCTCGGCCTCACCCAGGCCGATGTCCTCGGCGTCCCTCAGATATCCGGGTGTCTCGACCACCGCGTGCATGCCGACAGGTTACGGCTTCGCCGCCCCCGTCGCAAACATTATCTACGGCGTCGCCGTATAGTCAAGGGTCTTTGACTCGCCCTTACCAGAAGGTCCGGTACAGGGCGATCAGGATCAGGATCACGCCGATCCCGGCCACGTTGAAGATCGGCCCGGTGCGGAAGCTGACCCCCTCCAGGCTGACGGTGGACACCTCTGTCCGGGCCGGGCGGACCAGCGAGATCACCACCGCCGCGGCCAGGCTGATCAGGAACACCACCCCCACCCGGTCCATGAACGGCAGCTCCGGCGCGGCCAGCTTGAAGCCCAGCGACAGCACCGCCGAGCCGATCGCCGCGGTGAGGGCGGCGGCGGCGCTGGCCCGCTTCCAGAACATGCCAAGCACGAAGATCACCACGATGCCGGGGGTGAAGAAGCCGGTGAACTCCTGGATGTACTGGAAGGCCTGCTCGAACCCGCCCAGCAGCGGCGGCGCGGCCAGGATGCCGATCCCCGTGGCGGCGATGGCTGCCAGCCGGCCGATCTTCACCAGGTCCTTGTCGATGGTGTTCGGCCGGAAGGGCCGGTAGACGTCCAGGGTGAAGATGGTGGCGATGGAATTGATCTTGGCCGCCAGCGAGGCGATGATCGCCGCCACCAGGGCCGCGAAGACGAGGCCCAGCAGCCCCGGTGGCAGCAGCTTCAGCATCTCCGGATAGGCCTGGTCCGGCTTGCCCAGATGCGGCGCCAGGATCAGGGCGGACAGGCCCGGCGCCACCACGATCACCGGCATCAGGAGCTTCAGATAGGCGGCGAAGGCGATGCCGTTCTGCGCCTCCCCCAGGGTCCTGGCGGCCAGGGCGCGCTGGATGATGTACTGGTTGAAGCCCCAGTAGCTGAGGTTCATGATCCACATGCCGCCGATCAGCACGGACAGGCCTGGCAGCTCCTTGTAGTGCGGGCTGTCCCGTCCGAGGATCATGTGGAACTTCTCGGGATAGCGGGCCATCAGGTCGGCGAAGCCCGCGCCCACGCCGTCCAGGCTGACCCCGTGATCGCCGCCGATCCGGTTGAGCGCGATGGCCGTGATGGTCAGGCCGCCGGCGACCAGCAGGGTCACCTGCACGATGTCGGTCAGGGCCACCGCCTTCAGCCCGCCCCATAGCTGATAGACCAGGGCGAAGACGCCGATGATGACCAGCGCGGTCATCTGGTCGACCCCTGTGACCGCATGGACGGCGATGGAGCCCAGCCAGAGGATCGAGGTGACGTTGACGAAGATGTACAGGGCCAGCCAGAACACGGCCATCAGCGACCGAACCGCCGGTCCGTACCGCTGCTGCAGGAATTCCGGCATGGTGGAGACGTTGTTCTTCAGGAAGATCGGCAGCAGGAACTTGGCCACGATCAGGAGGGTCAGGGCCGCCATCCACTCATAGGAGGCGATCGCCAGGCCGATGGCGTAGCCCGAGCCGCTCATGCCGATGATCTGCTCGGCCGAGATGTTCGCCGCGATCAGGGAGGCGCCGATCGCCCACCAGGGGAGGGACCGCCCGGCCAGGAAGTAGTCGGTGGTGGTCTTGCTGTGGTTGTCCCGGTCGCGGGAGACCCATTGGGCCAGGCCAAAGACACAGACCGCGTAGATGGCGAGCACAGTGAAGTCCAGGGGCGTCAAACGCAGTCTCCAACCTCGGGGATCGCGGTTCTGTCGCCCGCTGTGACGCCCATGACAGACAGGTCCGACGGGGCTTGTCCAGAGGGCGCCGGGCCCGTCGCCTCCGGACGTCAGGCGGACCGGGGCGCCTTGAACTGCTCATAGGGGGTGGGCTTGGCGGTGGCCGTGGCCTTGGCCAGCAGCGCGCCGTCGGCGTCGAACAGCTCGCCCTCGGTGAAGGCGATGGAGCGACCCCATTTCAGCACCCGCCCCACGCAGCGCAGCTCGCCGGGCTTCGCAGGACGCAGGAAGCTGGTCTTCATCTCCAGGGTCGGCATCACGCAGGTCATGCCCGACGCCACCAGGCCGGCCACGGACATGGTGTCGTCCAGCATGGCGCAGAGGAAGCCGCCCTGGATCTGGCGCATGGGGTTGCAGAACTCCCGTCGCGCGGTGAACAGCGCCTCCACCCGCATGTCGGCCTGGCTGACCGCGATGATCCGGAAGCCCAGGGTCTCCGAGCCCGGGGGCTGGTTCCGGCTGTTCTGGAACCGCGCCAGCAGGTCCGCGTCAGACACGGCGGGGGGGGAATCGGACATGACGAAGCTCCGGTTTTCGACGGCGGAGCCTGGCCCGTCGCCGGAGTGATTGACAAGCCTCCCGCGGCAAACTCGTATCAGGGACGTCACAACTGGGGGTATGAAGTTGATCCGCCGTCATCTGGCCGCAGCCGGCCTCGCCGCCCTTCTCGCCCTGCCGGGCGCCGTTCGCGCCGCAGAGCCTGCAAAGGCGGAGCCCGCCCGCGCCGAAGCCGCCGAGGCGGACACGGCCCGGCCCTCGGCCAAGGAGACGGCGCGGGTGACCCATCATTCCGTCACCATCGACGGCAAGACCATCCCCTACACGGCGACGGCGGGAACCCTGACCCTGAGGGATGACGAGGGCAAGGCCATCGCGTCGATGTTCTATGTGGCCTACGCCGCCGACGGCGGCGGCCGGACGCGGCCGGTGACCTTCCTCTACAATGGCGGGCCGGGCTCGTCGGCGGTCTGGCTGCACATGGCCTCCCTGGCGCCGCTGCGGGTGGAGACCCTTTCGCCCAGGGCCACGGGCCCCGCCCCCTACAGCCTGATCCCCAACGCCTCGAGCCTGATCGACAAGTCCGACCTCGTCTTTCTCGACGCCATCGGCACCGGCTATTCCCGTCCCCTGGGCGAGGCCAAGGGCAAGGACTTCTGGGGCGTGGACGAGGATATCGACGCCTTCGCCAAGGGGATCGAGCGCTACATCACGATCAACAACCGCTGGAACTCGCCCAAGGTGATCTTCGGCGAGAGCTATGGCACCCACCGGTCGGCGGGCCTGGCCTTCAAGCTGGGGGAGGACGGGGTGCAGCTGAACGCTGTGATCATCCTCTCATCGATCCTGAACTATGGCGTGCGCTCCCCCGGCTTCGACCGGAACTTGATCAACCTGCTGCCCTCCTATGCGGCCACGGCCTGGTATCATGACAGGCTGGCCGGCAAGCCCGCCGACCTGACCGCCTGGCTGAAGGAGGTGCGCGCCTATGCCGAGGGGCCCTACGCCGCGGCCCTGGCCAAGGGGGATCTGCTGCCGGATGCGGAGCGCGACGCCGTCGCCGCCCGGGTCGCGGCCTACACCGGGCTGTCCGTCGACTATGTGAAAGCGGCCAAGCTGCGGGTGGAGCTGGGCCACTTCCGCAAGGAGCTGCTGCGCGCCGGCAGTCGCACCCTGGGCCGCTACGACAGCCGCTTCGAGGGCATCGACTCGGACGATGTGGGGGAGACCCCGGAATACGACCCCTCCGACACCGGCATGTCCGGCGCGGTGATCT
>CAINOV010000102.1 GCA_903851655.1 uncultured Caulobacterales bacterium | reverse complement strand
GTTGGTGGTGGCCCCGAGGAACAGCAGATAGGGCCTGGGCAGCTGCAGCATCATGGGGCGGGTCTCCTGCGACGGCGCCGGACGAGGGTTGTCAGAACGGGGCCGTCAGAAAAACCCCGGCGCCGACGCCTGGCCGGTTGAGCGGGCGTCCGTCCGTCTCTAACGTGATCGGCAATCACACACAAATCCGGGAAAACGCCCCCATGACCGACTTCAGGATCGACGGCTTCACCCACGACCGGTTCGCCGCCGCACGGCCGGCCTTCGCCGCCAACTTCATGACCGGGGCGGACATGGGGGCCAGCTACTGCGCCACGCTGGAGGGCGAGACCGTGGTCGACCTGTGGGGCGGCTTTGCCGACGAGGCCCGCACCCGGGCGTGGGAGCGGGACACGATCGTCAATGTCTATTCCACCACCAAGACCATGACCGCGCTCTGCGCCCTGCTGCTGGCGGACCGGGGCGACCTGGACTTCGCCGCGCCAGTGGCGAAGTACTGGCCGGAATTCGCCGCCAACGGCAAGGCGGAGATCACCGTGGCGATGCTGATGAGCCACGCCGCCGGCCTGTCCGGCTGGACCGCGCCGATGACGCCGGAGGACCTCTATGACTGGGACAAGTGCGCGTCCCTGCTGGCCGCCCAGGCGCCCCTGTGGCCGCCGGGAACCGCCATCGGCTATCACGCGGTGACCCAGGGCTATCTGGTGGGCGAGGTGGTCCGCCGGATCACCGGCCAGTCCCTGGGAACGTTCTTCCGCAACGAGATCGCCGAGCCCCTGGGCGCCGACTTCCACATCGGCCTGCCGGCGTCGGAGGATCATCGGGTGGCCGACCTGCTCCCGCCCCCCGGCGGCGCGCGCATCTCGGAGGGCGTCGCGCCCTTCTATCACACCATCACCGACAACCCGCCCATCGACCCGTTGCAGACCCGCACCCGGGCCTGGCGAGGGGCGGAGATCCCGGCGGCGGGGGGGACCGGCAACGCCCGCTCGGTGGCGGAGATCCACGTGCTGCTGGCCAATGGCGGCGTGGCCAAGGGCAAGCGCATCCTGTCCGAGGCCGGCTGCCGCAAGGCGCTGGAGGTGCAGATCGAGGGAGCCTGCCAGGTGCTGGGCGTGCCGCTGCGGCTGGGCATGGGCTTTGGCCTGCCCAGCGCGATGCTGCCGCTGCCGTCCCCCAACACCCTCTACTGGGGCGGCTATGGCGGTTCGCTGATCCTGATCGACCTGGACCGGCGCACGACCCTGGCCTACGCCATGAACAAGATGGCCTCCACGACGGTGGGGGACATGCGCTCGGTCATGGTGAACATGGCGGTCTGGCAGGCCCTCGCCAGCTGAGGGGCCAACTGAGGGGCGACCCGGACGGCGGATAAACCCTCGCGCGACTATCGCTGACGGGGGTTTTAGGCTAAGCGTCCGCGGATGCTTTCCCAAAATATTGCTCCCCCCCTCGCCAAGGCGCTCGCCGACCGTGGCTACGAGACCCTGACGCCCGTCCAGCTGGCGGTCATCGACCCCTCCACCACCGGGCGGGACCTTATGGTCTCGGCCAGGACCGGCTCCGGCAAGACGGTGGCCTATGGCCTCGCCATGGCCGACAGCCTGCTGGCCGTGGACGGCAGCCTGGCCCCGGCCGCGGCTCCCTCCGCCCTGGTCATCGCCCCCACCCGGGAGCTGGCCATGCAGGTCCAGCGGGAGCTGCAGTGGCTCTATGCCGGCGCCCAGGTGGTGTCCTGCGTCGGCGGCATGGACCCCCGGGCGGAGCGCCGGGCCCTGGAGCGCGGCTGCCAGATCGTGGTGGGCACCCCCGGACGCCTGCGCGACCACCTGGAGCGCGGCCAGCTGCAGCTGGGAGAACTGGCCTGTGTCGTGCTGGACGAGGCCGACGAGATGCTCGACCTCGGCTTCCGCGAGGAGCTGGAGGAGATTCTCGACGCCACGCCCAAGGACCGGCGGACCCTGCTGTTCTCTGCCACCCTGCCAAAGCCCATCGTGGCCCTTGCCTCCACCTACCAGAAGAATGCGCTCCGGCTGGTGATCGGCGGGGGCGAGACGGCCCACTCCGACATCGACTACCGCGCCGTCCGCGTGGCCCCCAACGAGATCGAGCTGGCGACGGTGAACGTGTTGCGCTTCTTCGAGAGCGGCGCGGCCATCGTCTTCTGCTCCACCCGCGAAGGGGTGCGCAAGCTGCACGCCAACCTGGTGGAGCGGGGCTTCAACGTCGTCGCCCTGTCCGGCGAGCTGACCCAGAACGAGCGGACCCACGCCCTGCAGGCCCTGCGCGACCGCCGGGCCCGGGTCTGCGTGGCCACCGACGTGGCCGCCCGGGGCATCGACATTCCCGACCTGGACCTCGTCATCCACGCCGACCTGCCCACCAACCGCGAGACCCTGCAGCATCGCTCCGGCCGGACCGGCCGGGCGGGACGCAAGGGGATCTGCGTGATCCTGGTGCCGCACCCCAAGCGCCGGAAGGCGGACGTCCTGCTGAAGGGCGCGCGGATCGAGGCCACCTGGCAATCGCCCCCCACCGCCGAGGAGATCAAAGCCCAGGACGAGGCCCGGATGATCGCCGAGGTGGCCCCGGCGACGGAGGCGACGGAGGAGGATCTGGCCCTGGCCCGGGCGCTCCTGACCACCCGCACGGCGGAGGACATCGCCGCGGCCTATGTGCGGCTGGCGCGCACCCGCATGCCCTCGCCCGAGGACCTGTCCGACGCCGAGCCGGAATATCGTCCGTATCAGGAACGCACCTACGCCGATCGTCCGCCCGGAGATCGTTTTCAGGGGGATCGCGTCCAGGCCGATCGCGGGCCGCGACGGGAGTTCGCCCCCGAGGCGCCCCGGGCGGGATTCGAGGACGCCGGCTGGTTCCGCATCGACCTCGGCCGCAACAAGAACGCCGAGGCCCGCTGGCTGTTGCCGATGATCTGTCGCCGCGGCCACGTGACCAAGAACGACATCGGGGCCATCCGCGTGTTCGAGCGCGAGACCCGCTTCCAGATCAAGGCCGAGGCGCTGGAGCGGTTCGAGATCGCCGCGTCCAAGGGCGAAGGGGATGGCGGGCGGATCACCCGTCTGGACAATGACGCCCCGCCGCCGCCCCGGGACCGCAATGTCTCCTCCGCCCGGCACCGGGCCAGCCACGAGGGCACGGTGGCGCCGGAGTTCCGCACCACCGACGCCGTGGCCCCGCCCCGGGAGCGCCGGCCCTATGAAGGCAAGAAGCCCTTCGATCCCGCCAAGGGCGGCGGCGGCCGCGACTGGACCCCGCCGCTGGAAGGCGAAGCTCCTCCCCCGCGGGAGCGCAAGCCCTATGAGGGCAAGAAGCCCCCGGGCAAGCCGTTCCACAAGGGCCCGAAGAAGCCGTTCAAGCCCAAGGGGTGAGGG
>CAINOV010000101.1 GCA_903851655.1 uncultured Caulobacterales bacterium | reverse complement strand
TGGTCGTCGGTCTGTGGGTGTGGCGCCGCCCCGGCGACGCGCTTCGACAGATGACGGGCAATCCTGGCGAAAATAAAACCATCGACCCTAACAAAATCTGTTCTCGCCAATCCTTTAGGGCGGAAAGCCCGACGCTTTTGGGGGGGTGCCACCGCCACAATGAGGTCTGCAAAGGGTCAAATTGATTTGACAGGAGGAGGAGAGTTAACGACCGTTAACCTTGTCAGTCCGAGTCCGCCTCCGGACCGTTCACAAAGGACACTTCGGGTGACGCAACCAGGCCGGGGCCCAGGGGACAGATGCATCGCGCAGCGCCGGGATCGCGGCGGCGGCGCGGGTCTGTCCATCGCCCTCGCCCTCGCGGCCTCCGCGGCGCACGGCGCGGAGCTGACCCCGACGGCCGACGCCGCCATAGACGCCCTCTCCCCCGTCAGCACCGCCTCGGCGGACCGGTCCACGTCCAACGGCGCCATCGCCCTCAGCGACGTGGAGCCTGGCCGCGCGGCGGGGGACGGGCGCCTGGTGGGGGCGGTGGTGCATCTGCACATTGTCGATGACGGACTGCGGCGGTCCATCGGCGGCCAGTCCAGCCGGATGGTGGTGGACATGGACTGTCGCAGCGGCTGGTTCCGCAGCCGGGACATGACCGTCTGGTCCGGGCCCTACGAGAGCGGCGAAGCCCGCCCGCTTCGCACCAATGCGGAGTGGACCGCGGCGGGGGGCGGCGCCTATCTGACCCAGCTGACCCGGACGGTCTGCGCCCAGGCGGGGCTTGACGTCGAGCCGCCGGCGCACCCCGCGGCGGTCCCGGCGGCCGACGCGGCGCCAACGCCGGACCCGGCCCCGGCCCCGGCCCCGGCCAAACCGGCCGGCTCTGCCCCCGCCCGCGCGGCCAGCGCCTCCGCCGGCGCCTACCACGTCCAGTTCATCGCCAGTCATTCCGAGCAGGCGGTGAAGGATTTCGTGGCCCGGACGGCGCCCCGGCTGGCGGCGGATCTCGGCGAACTCAGCCTGTCGGTCCAGCGCGCCGTGGTGGCCGGACAGGTCTATTACCGGGGCCGGATCGGCGCCTTCCCCGACGCCGACGCCGCCCGTCGGTTCTGCGCGACCCTGGCCCCGCTGGGCCTCCCCTGCCTGCCGACGCACTGACGCGCCGCGCGCCGGGAACGGAACCTTCGGTGGTATTGACGCCTGAGGAGCGACGCCGCAAAACGGTCGCCCGTGCGCCGCGTCTGTCCGCGGCCTTCGTCCTGTTCCGGAGTGTCTGCTTGAAACCCCTTCTGCTCGCCGGCGTCGCCGCAGTCACCCTCAGTCTCACCGGCGCGCCTGCGACCCCCGTTCAGGCCAGCCCCGGCCCCGTTCCCCTGCCGCCGACACCGCCTATCGCCGCCCCGCAGGACCGGCCCTATCCGGGCGTGATGACCGTGGCCGTCACGGCGGACGATCTTGACCGACGCATCGTCCGTGTGCGGGAGACCATCCCCGTGGCGACCACCGCCCGGTCCGGCGGCGAGATGGTGCTGCTCTATCCCCAGTGGATTCCCGGCGGCCATGCGCCCGAGGGGCCGATCGACCGGCTGGCCGGCCTGACCATCACCGCGGACGGCGCGCCGGTGCGCTGGACCCGGGACGTGGTGAATGTCTACGCCTTTCACGTGACGCCCCCCGCCGGCGCCCGGACCCTGGAGGTGAGCTTCCAGTACCTGTCGCCGGTGAGCGAGGCGGTGGGCGGTTCGGAGATCACGTCCACCCTGATGACCCTCGAATGGATCGATCTGGTGCTCTATCCGGCGGGATGGTTCACCCGGGACATTCCGGTGGATGCGAGCCTGACCCTGCCCCAGGGCTGGACCGCGGCCACGGCCCTGGAGACGGCCTCGACGTCCGGCGCGACCCTGACCTATGCCCGGGTCCCGCTGGAGACCCTGGTGGATTCGCCGGTCTATGCCGGCCGCTACCGGACCACCGTCGATCTGGACCCCGGCGGTCCGGCCCGGGTGACCCTGAACGTGTTCGGCGACCGAAAGGACGACATCGAGATCAAGCCGGACCAGCTGGCGGCCCACCGGGCCCTGGTGAAGCAGGCCTATCTGCTGCACGGGGCGCACCACTACGACCACTACGACTTCCTGTTCTCGGTGAGCGACAATACCCCCGGCCAGGGACTGGAGCATCACCGGTCCAGCGAGGACGGGGAGGACGCCGACTACTTCACCAGCTATGAGCAGCGCGCCTCGGCCCGCAGCCTGCTGCCGCACGAATTCACCCACTCCTGGAACGGCAAGTTCCGCCGTCCGGCGGACCTGTGGACGCCCAACTACAACACGCCCATGCGCGACAGCCTGCTGTGGGTCTATGAGGGCCAGACCGAATACTGGGGCGAGGTGCTGACCGCCCGGTCCGGCCTGCGGACGCCGGAGCAGGAGCGGGAATCGATCGCCCTGACCGCGGCCTATTACGCCACCCTGCCCGGTCGCCAGTGGCGGGCCCTGCAGGACACCACCAACGACGAGATCATCAATCCCCGCCGGCCCATGTCCTGGCCCACCTGGCAGCGCTTCGAGGATTATTATGACGAGGGCCAGCTGATCTGGCTCGACGCCGACACCCTGATCCGGGAAAAGACAAAGGGCGCCAGGTCGCTGGACGATTTCGCCCACGCCTTCTTCGGCGTCGAGAACGGCAGCTACACGCCGCTGACCTACACCTTCGACGATGTCGTCCGTACACTGAACAGCGTCATGCCCTATGACTGGGCCGGCTTCCTGCGGACCCGGCTGGACGGGGTCGGCAAGGCCGCGCCCCTGGACGGCATCCGCCGGGGCGGCTATCGCCTGGAGTTCACCGACGTGAAGGGCGACTACCAGAAGAACGCCGACGCCGCGCGCAAGGTGGCCAGCTTCGCCTTTTCCCTGGGCGTGGTCGTGGGCAAGGAGGGGGCCCTGCGCAGCGTGGTCTGGGACAGCCCGGCCTTCCGCGCCGGACTGACCCAGGGCATGCAGCTGCTGGCCGTGGGCGGGCGGCCCTATGCCGACGACGTGCTGGCCGACGCCATCACCGAGGCCAAGGGCGCCCAGGAGCCGATCGAGCTGATCGTCAAGACCGCCGACCGCTACAAGGTCGTGCGGATCGACTATCACGGGGGCCTGCGCTACCCGCACCTGGTCCGCGACCCGCAGGTCCCGGCCCGGCTGGACGAAATCCTGGCGGCGAAGAAGTAGGCCGGCGGCCTAGGGCCGGCGCTGCGCGTGCTCGACCGCGGCGCGGAACACCAGGGCGTGGCGGCGGGCCACGGCGTCGACGTCGTCGCCATAGCCGCCGCCGGTCACCAGGGCGAGGGGGATGCTCTGATCACGGACCATCTGGATGACGGTTCGATCCCGAAGCAGCACGCCCTCGTCGCTTAGATCCAGCCGCCCCAGACGATCATCCTTGTGCGGATCAACTCCGGCATTGTAGAAGGCCAGGTCCGGACGGCTTTCGGCGATCACCTCCGGCAGCACCGTCTCCAGCACTGACAGATAGGCCGCGTCGCCGGTCCCGTCGGCCAGCCCCACGTCCCGCCGACTGACCGCCTTGCGCGCAGGGAAGTTCTTTTCGGCGTGCATGGAGAAGGTGAACACCCGGGGGTCATCGGCGAAGATCATCGCCGTGCCGTCGCCCTGGTGCACGTCCAGATCCACCACAAGGATCCGGCGCACCGCCCCCTCCGCCAGCAGCACGGCCGCGGCGATGGCCACGTCATTGAGGATGCAGAACCCCGCCCCATGGCCGCGGGCGGCGTGATGACTGCCCCCCGCCGCATTGCCCGCCAGCCCCTCGACCAGGGCCAGCCGCGCCGCCGCAAGCGTGCCGCCGGCGGCGGCGAAGGCCCGCGCCACCACGGACGGGGCCAGCGGCAGGCCGATCCGGCGCACGGCCTCCGGGGGCAGGTCGCCGCGCAGGACCGCCTCCACATAGGCGCGGTCATGGGCGAGGCTGGCCTGATCCACGGTCACGGGCTCCGGACGGACAAACCCCTCGGGGCGCACCAGCCCCTGCCCCGTCAGGGCCCGGGCGAGACCGGCGTACTTGTTCATCGGGAACCGGTGTCCGTCGGGCATGTCGGCGGCGTAGGCCGGATGATGGACGATGGCGATCACAGGGCGGCTCCCGGCGGCTGGGGGACGAGCGCGCCCGCGCCCGCCCCGCGACCTTCCACACCCGATTCGGGCGCCTGTGTCGCCCCCGGAGCGCGCGCGGTGTTTCAACACCGGGAGAATCAGCGCTTAGCCTTAGAACTGTCATGATGGTGTAATTCTATCTGGCAAACACATAGGTGCGACATGGCTGTCGTTGCATTGCGCAAGACGGGTCTGCCAGTCGGTCCGGGCCATCGTCCGGACAGGCGCTCGCCGTGACCATCAACCCCCTCGGCGCGATCCCGGCGACAGGCGTGGCGGCGACCGGCGTCGGCGCGGCGGGGGGCGTGGCCGGCGTGACCTCCCAGGGGGGGCTCGCAGGGGCTACGGCCGCCCCGTCGCCCCCGGGCGCCGCACCGGCGGCGACCCCCTCCATCATCCTGTCGCCGCAGGCGGCGCTGGCCAATCTGATCACCGGCGCCGCCATCGCCCAGGACGGACTGGCGGGCCTGTTCGCCGATCTGGCGGCCGCCCAGACTGCGCCGTCCCTGCCCGGCGCCCTGGCCGCCACGATCCAGAAGGCGCTCCGCACCCAGCCGCCGCTGGACGCCGGGATCACCGGCCCGGCCCTGCGGACCGCGGTGGCCAATTCCGGCCTGTTCCTGGAGGCGCAGCTGGCCCAGGGCCTGGCCGCCGACGCCGCGCCGGCGGTCGCCACGGACTTCAAGGCGGTGCTGCTGCAACTGGCGGCCGATCTCGAAGCCCTGCTCCAGGCGGAGCCGACCGCGCTGGCGACGGTGGCGGAAGCCGCCGTCGCCCCCGCCCCGCCGACACCCGCCCAGCCCCGCGCCGGCGGCGGCGCCCGGCCGCCGCCGCCCCTGCGCGGCGGGGTGACCCAGGGCCAGTCCGCCGCGCCGCCGGCGGTGGACGCGCAGACGCCGGAAAGCCGTTTGCTGCGGGTGCTGGACCACGACGTCCACGCCGCCCTGGCGCGGCTCGAGCTCAGCCAGGCGGCCTCGGCCAGGGCGCGGGACGGATCCAGCTTCTGGAAGTTCGAGCTGCCGGTCGCTGCGCCGGACGGGCAGGCGGTGGCCCAGTTCGAGATCTTCCGCGACGGCCAGGGCGAGGGGGCGGCGGGGGACGGCGCGGCCACCTGGCGCACCCGGTTCGCCCTGAATGTGACGCCGTCCGGCCAGGTCCACGCCGAGCTGGCGCTGAGCGGCGACGCCGTGCACGTGACCCTGTGGGCCGACGACGCCGATACCCGCGCGCTGCTGGCCTCGGACCGGGGCGCGTTGGTGGCCGAGCTGAAGGCCGAGGGCCTGTCCGGCGCCGCGGTGCGCGTCGCCCCCGGAACCCCGGCTCCGCCCCCGGCGCCCGCCGCCGGCGCGCTGCTGAACCGTTCCACATGACCGAGCCGGACAAGCCGACCCTGGCCGTGGCCCTGACCTACGAGGCCCCCCACGCCCCCAAGGTGGTGGCCGTCGGCCGCGGCCATGTGGGCGAGAAGATCATCGAGGTGGCGCGGGCGAACGGCGTTCCCCTGCGGGAGGACCCGGTGCTGGCCGAGGTCCTGTCCACCGTGGAGATCGACCGGGAAATCCCCGAAAGCCTCTATCGCGCGGTGGCGGTGGTGATCGGGTTCGTCCTGCGGGCCAACGGCCGCCGCTGAGTGCGCCGCCGCCACACTGGCGAACCGTTTTCACGGACTGCGGTGGAAGGCGCAGCGCCCCGGAACGGGTCGTGATAGTCTGCCGCACATGATGTTGCGTGCTTCCGCCCTGTCGCCGACCCGCCGGCTGCGTCATGCCGGCCTGATCGCCGCGGCGCTCCTGTCCCTCGCCGGCTGCGCGACCCTGCCCCGGGAAGGCTTCACAGCGGCGGAACAGGCCGTGGCCGCCCCCGCCGGCTTCGAGGGGGTGCGATATCCGGAAAGCTCCCCCGCCCTGGCGGCGGTGATCGAACAGGCCCTGCGCCCGGACAGCCGCGGGGACATCACCGCTCTGGCCCTGTCCGGCGGCGGCGCCAACGGCGCCTTCGGGGCCGGCGTGCTCTACGCCTGGTCCCAGGCCGGGGACCTGCCGCAGTTCCAGCTGGTGACGGGGGTGTCCACCGGCGCGCTGACCGCCCCGTTCGCCTTCCTCGGCAAGGGCTGGGAGGAGCAGATGCGCCGCTCCTACACCGAGGGTCCAGTCTATCACCTGCTGAAGGCCAAGGGGCTGTACAGCCTCCTGACCCCCGGCGTGTACAGCCGGGCGCCCCTGGACGACCTCGTGGCCAGCTATGTCACCGACGAGCTGATGCAGGCCGTGGCCGCAGAGCACGCCCGGGGCCGGCGGCTGCTGGTGGCGACGACTAACCTGGATACCGAGCAGCTGATCGTCTGGGACATGGGCGCCATCGCCAGCCATGGGGGCCCGGCGGCGCGCAAGCTGTTCGCCCAGGTGCTGGTGGCCTCGGCCAGCGTGCCGGGCGTCTTCCAGCCGTCCCTGATCCCGGTGCAGAGCGCGGGCCACGCCTTCGCCGAGATGCATGTGGACGGCCAGACCGAGAGCGCCTTCTTCGCCGTGCCGCCGCCGCTGGTCCTGTCCCATGCGCCGGACGTGTCGATGAAGCGGGTCCGCTATTACGTGATCGTCAACGGGCAGCTGGAAGGTCGCTTCGCCGTCACCAAGCGGTCCAGCCTGCCGATCCTGGCCCGCAGCTTCGACACCGCCGCCCGGGCCTCCCTGCGGCAGACGGTGATCTCCACCTCGGAGTTCTGCGAGGCCCATGGCTGCCAGATGCGCTTCACCGAAATCCCGGCGACGGAGCGGGACGACCCCCTCGACTTCAGCCCGGCCCATGTGAAGAGCCTGTTCACCGCCGGGATCACGGCGGTCCGCGCCGGTTCGGCCTGGCGGGCCAGCGTGCTGACGCCCTGATCGATCGCCCTGATCGATCGGCGGGCTCAGCGGGACGCGGCCGGCGGCTCGATGAACCAGCGGCGCAACAGCTTGCGCACGGGGGCGTCCACATCCCGGTCCAGACGCCAGGCGGCCAGCACCAGAACCACCAGGAACGCCGCGCCGTAGGGCAGGCCGCTGAGGTCGTCGGGCAGG
This sequence comes from uncultured Caulobacterales bacterium, assembly GCA_903851655.1. GTDB lineage: Bacteria > Pseudomonadota > Alphaproteobacteria > Caulobacterales > Caulobacteraceae > CAIMFV01. The sequence goes on along the minus strand of CAINOV010000101.1, from coordinate 154 downwards.
TCCGCGTCGCGGCCAAGCGCCAGCCGCGCCAGATTGCCGAAGGGCTGATGGACGATGTAGATGCCGTAGGAGATCAGCCCGGTGAAGCTGAACAGCCGTCCTGACAGAGGCCCCGGCTCGAACCGCGCGGCCAGGGCCAGCAGACCGGGAAAGC
>CAINOV010000100.1 GCA_903851655.1 uncultured Caulobacterales bacterium | reverse complement strand
TGACCGCGCAGGCATCCCCGCCCCCGGCGCACTGAGGATCCCGCGCTCGAGGCGGCCCCACAACAGCCTGCGGGCGGCTTTTTCTCGACCGACACTGGACGTCGCGCCCACAGCTGCTAGCTCAACCCCGTCGCCGGCCCGGCGGCGTGTCCTGTGGAAGAATCCTGTCCCATGTCCGTTCTCTACCCGCGCGTGGCCGTGATCGGCTGCGGCCTGATCGGCTCCTCCGTCCTGCGCGCCGCCCGCGCCGCGGGTCTGGCGGAGCGATACGCCGCCTATGACCGCAGCGACGCGGTCCGCGCCCGGGTCGCCGAGCTGGGCCTGGCGGACGAGGTCTTCGACACCCCCCAGGCCGCCGCCGCCGGCGCGGACCTGGTGCTGATCGCCACGCCCCCCGCCGCCATCGGCCCGATGGCCGGCCAGATCGCCGCGTCCCTGGCCCCCGGCGCCGTGCTGACGGACGTGGGTTCGGCCAAGCAGGCGGTGCTGGAGGCCTTCGAGGCCGTGGCGCCCGAGGGGGTGTTCGCCATTCCCGGCCACCCGGTGGCGGGCACGGAGCAGTCCGGTCCGGACGCCGGCTTCGCCGAGCTGTTCCGCGGCCGCTGGGCCATTCTCTGCCCCCTGCCCCGCACCGACGCGCCCTATCTGGCCGCCGTCGACCGGCTGTCGCAGTTCTGGACGGGGATGGGTAGCCAGGTGGAGCTGATGGAGGCCCGCCACCACGATCTGGTGCTGGCCGTCACCAGCCACCTGCCCCACCTGATCGCCTACAACATCGTCGGCACCGCCGCGGACCTGGAGAACGTCACCGAGAGCGAGGTGATGAAGTTCTCCGCCGGGGGCTTCCGCGACTTCACCCGCATCGCCGCGTCGGACCCGGTCATGTGGCGGGACGTGTTCCTGCTGAACCGGGACGCGGTGCTGGAGATCCTGGCCCGCTTCACCGAGGACCTGCAGGCCCTGTCCCGGGCCATCCGCTGGGGCGAGGGCGACAAGCTCGAGGCCCTGTTCGTGCGCACCCGGGCGATCCGCCTGGCCATCGTCGCCGCCGGGCAGGAATCGCCTGAGCCTAACTTCGGACGCAACCGCAAGATCTGATCGCACCCGGAGACCCGGGAGCCCGGGAGCTTTGGGGAGGGGGGCAGGCCATGAGCACCACGCAAGCGCCCTGGTGGAAGGGCGCAGTGATCTACCAGATCTATCCGCGCAGCTTCCAGGACAGCAATGGCGACGGGGTGGGCGACCTGCCGGGGATCGTCTCGCGCCTCGACCATGTGGCCGGACTGGGGGTGGACGGGATCTGGCTGTCGCCGGTCTTCACCTCGCCCATGCGGGACTTCGGCTATGACGTGGCCGACTATTGCGGGATCGACCCCCTGTTCGGAACCCTCGCCGACTTCGACGCCCTGGTGGCCGGCTGCCACGCCCGGGGGCTGAAGCTGATCATCGACCAGGTCTACAGCCACACCTCCGATATGCATCCGTGGTTCACGGAAAGTCGCGCCAGTCGGGACAATCCGAAGGCGGACTGGTACGTCTGGGCCGATCCGAAGCCGGACGGATCCGCGCCCAACAACTGGCTGGCCGTGTTCGGCGGCACGGCCTGGACCTGGGACGGGCGGCGGCGGCAGTACTATCTGCACAACTTCCTCACCAGCCAGCCGGACCTGAACCTGCACAATCCCGAGGTGCAGGACGCGATCCTGCAGGTGGCGCGGTTCTGGCTGGACCGGGGCGTGGACGGCTTTCGCCTGGACGTGGCCGACTTCTACACCCACGACCGCCAGCTCCGGGACAATCCGCCTGCGGAGAGCGGGCCGCGGGACCGGCCGTGGCAGTTCCAGCGGCACCTGCACAATATCGACCAGCCCGAGACCCTCGCCTTTGTCGAGCGCCTGCGCGCGGTGACCGACGCCTATCCCGACCGGATGATGGTGGCGGAACTGGCCTCGGACCAGTCCCTGCGCTGCATGGTGGACTACACAAGCGGCCAGCGCCGCTTCCACACCGCCTACAGCTTCGTCTTCCTGGGGGCGAAGTTCGGCGCGACCTTCGTGCGGGAGCAGGTGCAGAAGATGGCGGACCGGGGCCCCGACGCCTGGCCCAGCTGGGCCTTCTCCAATCACGACGTGGTGCGCGCGGCCAGCCGCTGGGGCGCCGGGCGGCCGCGGCGGTATCTGAAGATGCTGATCGCGCTCCTCACCACGCTCCGCGGCACGGCCTTCCTGTATCAGGGGGAGGAGCTGGGCCTGCCCCAGGCGGAGGTGCCGTTCGACCGAATGGTGGATCCGGAGGGGATCGCGCTCTGGCCCAGCAACCAGGGCCGCGACGGATGCCGCACGCCCCTGGCCTGGACCGCCGACGGCCCGCAGGCGGGCTTCAGCACGGTCGAGCCCTGGCTGCCGGTCGCCGCGCCCCACCGCCCCCTGGCGGTTAATCAGCAGACGGATGATCGGGACAGCGTGCTCAGCTTCACCCGCCGATGGCTGGCCTGGCGCCGGGCTCAGCCGCAGCTCCGGGATGCGTCCCTGACCTTCCTCGATCTGCCGGGCAAGACCCTGGGCTTCATCCGCGGCGAGGGGCCGGGGCGGCTGTTGTTGCTGTTCAACCTGGGGGACGAGCCCACCCGCACCGCCCTGCCGGCGGGGGCCTGGCGCCCGCTGTTCGACCTGGACGCCGCGATCGAGGACGGGGCCGTGGTCCTGCCCTGCGGCGGCCTGCTGGTGGCGGCGCTGGAGGGGTGAGGCGAGCTGATCCGGATCGAGGTTCCCGGGTCTGTGCCCGGGAATGACGCCCTATTAAAAATATATATAAATCAATGTCATTCCCGGCCTTGAGCCGGGAACCTCCGTCCGGATGTGGCGCTGTGTCCTGACCAAGGTTCCCGGGT
>CAINOV010000099.1 GCA_903851655.1 uncultured Caulobacterales bacterium | reverse complement strand
CGCGCTGGGCCGCCAGCACTGCGGCGGCCGGCAGCCTGCCATCCCGCTCCTCGCGGTATCGCCAGAGGTAGGGCCAGCCGGCCGTGGTGTCGGCGAAGTTCCAGAGCTTCAGGTCGATCCCCTCGAGGATCAGGCCGTAGACGGCCTTGTCGATCGCCTGCTGCAGGACGATCTGCTCGGGTTCATTGGTCGTATATCCCTCCTCTGACTCGAGGATGGCGTCGGAGGCGACGTATCGAAAGACGTTCGCGTCGACCGCGTAGGAGGTCACGGTCTTCGACGTCGTCACCGATGCGAGGACTTCGCCGGTCTTCACCGAGACCGCGCGCAGGTAGACGGTCACCGTGTCCTGCTGGTACTTCGCCGTACCGCCGATCCCCAGCAGCGTCGCGCCGGCGCCGCCGGTCAGGGTGTTTGTGTCGTAGCTGATCACACCCCCCTCGAGGATCACGCCTGCGAACAGGAGCGCCGGCAGGGCCGCGGGATTGACCCCCTTCTCTCCAAGATACTGGGCGCGCATTTCCCGGATGATCTGGCGTTCATTCAGCAGGTCCTTGAGCTGCTCCCGTTCGATCACGGTGAACCACCGGCGCTGTCCGGCGGTCTGCAGGGACCGGATGAGCATGGCGCCGCCGCCCTGGCTCACGGCCCGGGAAAGGTTCTGTCCGGTGTTGGTCTGCTTGAACTGGCCCGTCTGGTCTGCAAAGCCGTAGACTGCGATCGGAATCGGGTGGTCCGGCGCCGGCAGGGCGGCGAGTTGCTTCTCCACCGGCGTCTTCTGCTGGTAGATCGGCAAGGTGCTGATGGGCGACGGCGGCGGCGCGTACGCGCACCCCCCGAGACCCACAAACGTCGCCAGCGCCCACAGGGTGAGGATGCTCCGGATCATCCGCCCCCTCCGACCGAGGTCGTGTTGGGAATGGTGATCGTCGTCTTGCCGCCGGATGCGTCGGTGATGTTGATCGTCGTCTCTGTGAGAGACTTCACGAATGTGACGGTCTCGCCGCCAAAGCTGAATGTCCCGCTATTCTGTGCGTTCGGTCCAAAGATCGCCTGGGAGACCTGGCTCGCGAGATCCGACAAGAGGATGGACTGTAACTGAGACGCAAATAACTGCGCCTGGGTCTGGTTCGCTTGGCTGTGCGCGGCGCTGAAGCGGTTCTGCGCGTTCGCATCTGCTTCGAGTTGGGACGCATTGAGCGGATTGCCGCCGAATTGTGGATTGATCGGCGTGTAGACGAGTTGTTGTGCTCCTGCAGAGCCGCCAAGACCAGATGCTGAGGCTATGAAGGCGACGCCACCCACCAGCGCTAATTGACGCCAGCGCTTGCTGATATTCATGGTGTATCCTCAAGGATGCCGCAACAGGGTAATGAGAACAAGTATTCCAGCGTCATGAACTGCTCAAAAGCGATACCAATGTCAGAAGGGTGTGACGTTCGATTGTAATGTCAATCCTGGTTGCGAGTTCAGCATGGCAAATACAGTGAGCCTATAAAGTGAGAAATCCCCGCATTGGTGATTTGTTCCCCTGCAAAGGGAGTTCAAACAGCTTCACTTGACTCGGAAATGCCTTACAATTGTGCGGCTTGAGCCTCTTTTGATAGCGTCTTGACGACTGCTGATGGGGATACGCTCAATTTGAGCTCTAAATACGGGAACTTTTTGGCGGATCTCACATCTCGATCCAACTTAGGGTCGCGGTCGTTGGCGGTCACCGCGACGCACGAGCCATGAAGCAGACCTATCGAACGTCCGGGACGGGTGGGAACCAGACAGCGCCGTCACAGAGGGCTAGGATCGCCAACGACATCAGGGGAACCGAGCCATGACGGCCTATCTCGTTCTGGACTTCTCGATCTTGGATCTTCCGGGGTTTCTCCCCTACGCCGACGCCATTCCGGCATTTATCCAGAAGCATGGCGGGCGTTATATCGTTCGCGGCGTCGAGCCGACCGTCATGGAAGGGACCTGGTCTCCCGAACGCGTCGTGATCTTGGAGTTCCCGTCACAAAGTCATGCGCGGGCATTTCTCTCGGACCCTGACGCGCAGTCCCTGTTCGCGCTTCGCCACCGGACGACCGACAGCAAGCTGATCCTGGTAGAGGGGCGCCTTTAGGTCCGCTTGGGGTCGCCAGCGGACGCCTCAAACGTGTCTGAACCGGTAAGCCTGACCGGATCCTCGGCCGGTGCGTTCAGTGGGACGTCTGGAACGCATCGGACTTCAGCGCCTTGCGCCAGGCCGACATGAACTCCGCCAGGTGGTCCACAAACGCACGGACGTGAGGCACGTGCTGAAGGCGTTCAGGGAAGACGATCCAGAGCCCGCCCGCGTCGATCTCCAGCACGAAGCACCGCGTCAGATCGCTGTGCTGTTCGCCGACCAGCATGGGCAGCGCGCCAATGCACTCGCCGGTCCGGATCACTTCGATCAGCGCCTTCATGCTGTTGCTGGCGTAGCGGATGTCCGCGTCCGGAAGGTCGGCGCGCAGCCTGTCGGCAGGCCGACCTTCGAGGGTCGCGAGGGGGTGGGGCGCGACCTCCGCCGGCGTCCTGGGCGGCGCATGGCTCTTTGCCCAGCGGCGCGCACAATAGAAGGCCCAGGGCGTCTCCATCACCTTGCGCACAACCATCGAAGGGTCGTTCATGGCCGGCGCGGCGCGGAGCGCGACGTCGGCCTCCTGGCCCGCAAGGTCGACGGCGCGGCTGTCGGCGGTGAAGATGACGCGAACATCCGGTCGCTCCCGGGCAAACTGGGCGATCGCGGGCCCGGCCACGAGGTCGGCGAGGACGTCGCTGGTGGTGAAGCGGATTTCCCGACGCTCCGCCCGCGCCAGTTCCATCGCCGTCCGCACCATCCGGTCGGCCGCCGCCTCGAACTGCTCGGCCGGCGCCACCAGCGCCGATCCCACGGACGTGAGCCGGTAGCCGGCTGCGGTGCGCTCGAACAGCACCGCGCCGATGGCCGTCTCGAGGGCCGAGATGCGGCGCGCGCAGGTGGTCTGGTTGACGCCCAGGCCACGCGCCGCCGCCAGCGTGCTGCCGGTCCGGGCGACGGCGAGGAAATGGCGGATATCGTTCAGGTCCCAGGTCACGCGGGGCTCGCTCTGCAGATTTGCAGACCCGTTCTGCCAATATGCCGATGCCTTGTCCACGCCTGAGCCCCCTAGACTGGGACCCGGCGACGTCACGGCGCTGTTGACAGACGGGAGAGGCGAATGAGGGTGGCGATCCTTGGGGCGGCGGGAAAGCTCGGCCGGCATCTCGTCCAGAGCGCCGGGGCGCACGGCCACGAGGTGACGGCCGCCGTCCGCGACCCGGACGGGTTCCGTCGCAGCCTGGCGCCGGACGACGGGACGTCCGTTCGTGTGGCGCCGTTCGACGCGCTGGACAGCGCGACCCTGGACGCCGTGCTGGCGGGACAGGATGCGGTGATCAGCGCCGTCGGCACGGTCGGCGACGGCCAAGGGTTCGTGGAGGTCTTCGACCGGATCGTCACGGGCGCCGAGCGGGTTCTGGGCGACCGGCGGCGGGTCTGGATGGTCGCCGGCGCCGCCATCCTCGACGTGCCCCATACGCAGCGGATTGGCCTCGACCTGCCGTTCGTCCCGCAGATCTACCAGCCCCACCTGGCCAATTGGCGTCGGCTTCAGCGCAGCCAGCTGGACTGGGCGCTGATGTGCCCGGGGCCGATGGTGATGACGGGCGGCGCCGTGGCGGCGGCGGAGCTGGCGGTGTCCATCGACTGTCTGCCCTACGCCGTCGGAGGCTGGGCAAGGTATGCGCCACCCATCGCCCTGTCGCTGATGATGAAGCGGATGTTGCCCATGACGAAGGTTCCCTACCGGGCCGTGGCCGATGTGATCATGGGCCGCCTCGAGCCCGGCGACGCCGTGAGCCGCCACCGCGTCGGCGTGGCGTGGTCGACCCCTGCGAGGACCGGCGCGCCGTCCGGATCCGCCCGATGAGACGCGCTCCCACCCCCGTATCGCCGAAGGCTGCCGCGCGCCCGCGCATCGGCCATGACGGCCGCAAGGCTTGGAAGCTCCGCGCCCTGGTCCTGGCGGCCGTCGGCGTCATCATCCTTGCGGCTGCCGCAGCGGCATGGCCGCTCGCGCGGCTTGTCCTGGAGCCAAATCTCTACGCGGGGGTCCGGTCCATCGAAGCGACCGCCGATTATCGTGACCCGGCGCTCATGAGGCAGGCCTGGGCCAGCCCCGTCGCCCGCCGCTACGCCGCCCGGCCCTACGAGTTCCAGGCGAACCAGAGTTTCTGCGGCCCGACCACGGCGGCTGACGTCCTGCATTCGATGGGCGATCGCCGGTCGCAGGGCCAGATGCTGGCGGGTGGGCGTTATCACACGATCTTCGGGTATCTGCCGGGCGGGCTGACCCTGGACCAGGAGGCGGACCTGCTGCGGGCGCGTTCAGGCCAATCTGTAGCGGTGCTCCGCGGATTATCCCTCGCCCAGTTCCGGGCGCAGATGCGGGCCGTGAATGACCCGGGGCGACGCTATGTGGCCAACTTCCATCGCGGACCGCTGTTCGGGCGGGGGCATGGCCATTTCTCGCCGCTGCTGGCCTATCTGCCCGACCGGGACCTGGTCCTTGTCGGCGACGTCAACGCCAGGTTCGGCCCGTTTCTCGTCCCGACTGAACGTCTGTGGCGGGCGGTCGACACGATTGATCCGGCCACCGGGTTGAAGCGCGGCGTCGCCGTTCTCAGCGTCGGCGGCCGCTGATGCCTTCCAGTACGGTCCGTGGGGTCAGATTTAGGTCGTCAACGGTAATGGAATCGGCGCCCGATTCTAGCCGTTCGTCCGACGCCGGTGATGATTCTCGGAAGCGGACCTGCTGGACTTCTGGATAGGGGGGGGAGCGGTCGGTGACCACCTGAAATCAGCCGGCGCTCACTAGGTCAATGAGCCGCGCGAATCGCGGCGTACCGCCTCTGGTATCCCTCTTCGGTGGGCGTGTCGGTCGGGAGGCAAACCGACTCAAACGAGGACTCCACGGGAGAGCGAACAGGGGCTATTCCGATTTCGCGGAGTGCAGAGGTGGACTCCGCGATGCGGACCCGGATGGCCGCATCGTCGGCCATGGCCTCACTCAGCGCCGAGCGGGCCGGATCGATCAGCGTCGCGGACGGGTGAGCCACGCCCTGAAGGGCCTCGAGGTGCGACCACTGCTGGCGCTCGTCGGCTTCGAGAAGAAGAATCTGGGCGAGCTGCCCATAGATGAAACTGAATCCCCTTTGCTCTTCACTGCTCAGCAGGGCGGCCCGGCCGCTCTGGGACGCCGCCTGCCAGCGCCCGCTCTGATTATCCCACGCATCG
>CAINOV010000098.1 GCA_903851655.1 uncultured Caulobacterales bacterium | reverse complement strand
GCGCTGGGCTTTGAGGGCGTCATGCCTGCGGCGACGGGCCGGCCCGCCTACCATCCGTCGACGCTGTTGAAGATCTACCTTTACGGCTATCTCAACCGCATCCAGTCGAGCCGCCGGCTGGAGCGCGAAGCCCAGCGCAATATCGAGCTGATATGGCTGACCGGCCGCCTGGCGCCGGACTTCAAGACCATCTCCAACTTCCGCCGGGAGAACGGCCCGGCGATCCGGGCGGTATGCGCCCAGTTCATCGAGCTGTGCCGCCGGCTGAACCTCTTCACCAAGGCGATCGTGGCGATCGATGGGTCCAAGTTCAAAGCGGTCAACAATCGCGACAAGAACTTCACGGTGGCCAAGGTCGCCAAGCGCCTTGAGCAGGTGGACGCCAGCATTGCGCGGTACCTGACGGCCCTGGATCGGGCCGACCGGGAGGACAGCGACATTGCAGAGGCCAAGACGACGCGCATCACCGACAAGATTGCGGGCCTGCGGCGGCAGATGCGGGACCTCAAGGCCCTACAGCAACAGGTTCAGGATGCGCCGGACAAACAGGTCTCGCTGACCGATCCCGACGCCCGTTCCATGGCCACCAGCGGCCGGGGCACAGGCGTGGTCGGCTACAATGTGCAGGTCGCCGTCGATGCGGAGCATCATCTGATCGTGGCCCACGAGGTGACCAACGTCGGTCACGACAGAACCCAGCTCAAACCCATGGGCCTGAAGGCCCAGGCAGCGACCGGCTGCGACGACCTCACGGCCCTGGCCGATCGCGGCTACTTCAACGGCGAGCAGGTCCTGGCCTGCGAGGGAACCGGCGTCCTGCCTTGCATCCCCAAGACCCTCTGGCCTGGCGAGGGTGGCTTCTTCACGCGTCACGACTTCGTCTACGACGCCGAGCAGGATCACTACACCTGCCCGGCCGGCCAGCAGTTGACCAGGAGCCGGCGGCGTCCCACCACCAAGGACGACCTGGACGAATACCGTCACCTGACGGCCTGCTTCACCTGCCCGCTCAAATCCCAGTGCACGCCGGACAAGCTCAAGCGTCTGAAACGCTGGAAGCACGAGGCCGTCCTCGACAGGATGCAGGCCCGGCTGGACCGAATGCCCGACGCCATGGCCGTGCGCCGTCAGACGGTCGAACACCCATTCGGCACGCTGAAATCCTGGATGGGAAGCACCCACTTCCTCACCCGGACCCTCGAAAAGGTCCGAACGGAGATGAGCCTCCACGTCCTGGCCTACAATCTGAAGCGAATGATCCAGATCTTCGGGGTGAAGCCGCTGCTCCAGGCGGTCCGGGCCTGAGGGAGGCCCTCTGACGGACCTGCGCGGCCCCGATCCAAGCCGTTGAGCTCAGCCCAGACCCGCCGCCGAACGCCCATCACACTGCGCCAAACGCGTTTTTACCCAGCCTCGGTCGAATCCTGTCGCCCGCGGCTCGTCCGAGGCCTGCCATTCCCCGCCGCCTGGGGTGCGGCCCGAGAGCGGACATTCTCGGCTGAGACTGACAGCCCGGGGCCACCGTCCGGCGACGTCACGCCCCTCGCCCGCGCTCCATCCGGAACGCGGCGGTCGACGCCGCGAGACGTCGACCGCCTGCGGTGACCCACAGGTCAGGCGCTGGCGAGGGCCAGGGCCGGATAGTCCGTGTACCCCGTCGCGTCCGGCGCATAGATCGTCTCGGGAACGAGGGCATTCAGCGGCGCATGGGTCCGCAGGCGACGCACCAGGTCGGGGTTGGCGATGAAGGCCTTGCCGAAGGCCACGGCGTCGGCGGTTCCCGCGTCCAGCGCCGCCTGGGCGCTCTCGCCGGTGAAGCCCTCATTGGCGATGTAGACGCCGCCGAAGTCCTTGCGCAGCCTGGGTCCGAGGCTGTCGGCCGCCACATGCTCGCGGGCGCAGATGAAGGCGATGCCGCGCCGGTCCAGTTGCTGGACGACGTAACCGAACGTGCCGGCCAGATCGCTGTCGCCCATGGAGTGCGCGTCCGCGCGGGGCGCGAGGTGCATGCCCACCCGGTCGCGGCCCCAGACGGATATGGCGGCGTCGGTGACCTCGAGCATCAGGCGTGCGCGGTTTTCGATCGGACCGCCGTATTCGTCCGTCCGCCTGTTCGATCCGTCCTGCAGGAACTGGTCCAGCAGATAGCCGTTGGCGCCGTGGATCTCGACGCCGTCGAACCCGGCCGCCTGGGCAAATTCCGCCCCCTGACGAAAGGCGGCGACGACGCCGGGGAGTTCGTCCGGCTCCAGCGCGCGGGGGACGGGATAGGGCCGCTCCGGGCGAAGGAGGCTCACATGGCCCTCCGCGGCGATGGCGCTGGGCGCCACGGGCGGCCGTCCGTCGTGGAAGGACGGGTCCGAAATGCGCCCGACGTGCCAGAGCTGCATGAAGATACGACCGCCGGCGGCCTTCACCGCCTGGGTGACCTGCTTCCAGCCCTCCACCTGCTCGCGCGCCCAGATCCCCGGCACGCCCTGGTAGCCGACACCCTGCGGCGACACGGGCACCGCCTCAGAGATGATCAGACCGGCGGAGGCCCGCTGGGTGTAGTACTCGGCCATCAGGGCGTTGGGGATGTGGCGGCTCCCGGCGCGCAGCCGCGTGAGCGGGGCCATGATGATGCGGTTGGGGATATCGAGATCGCCAAGGCGAAGCGGATCGAACAAAGTCGGCATGGAAAGCCCCTGTCTCAGTGGAAGTTGGCGTCGACGGCGAGGGTCGCCATCGGCTCTGGTGTCATGTCGTTCGGCGCCAGTCTTGGAACAATCTCCGCGACCGTCAGAAAAATCTGATCGGGGCGAGAGGATTTCTCGCCCGACGGCCACCGCCACCTCCGTTCGTCCGGACACGGACGTGGGCGCGGGCCCCGCGCCGCCCGGCCCGGCCCTGACGCCGACATCCGGTAAACGACCCCGGTCCGGCGCAGGTCCCGTCCTCGACCGAGGCGGCTCGGGCGTCACGGTCGATCACGCGCCAGAGCCGTCCACCCGAAGTCCAGCAGGGCCTGCGACCCGGCCGCCAGCGCCACGATCCGGTCAATCAGGGCCGACGACGCCAGGTCCGCCGTTGTCAGCGGTCGGCTGACGATGAAGGACTTCAGCCGAATGACGTCTGCGTTTGCGCCCACCTGATCGACGGTGTAGCCGCGCGGCAGACGCACGGCGGCGTCATCGCGCGACAGGGTCAGACCGCCTGCGGCCAGGGCCTGTTCCACTGCGCTCCACGCCTTCGGCGCGGCGACGATCCGGCGCCGGAACCGCTCGAGATCGTCCGGCTCCAGAGCATAGAAGCCGGCCGCGGCGAAACAGCCTTCCGGCGCCAGATGGATGTAGACCAGCCCCTGGGACCGCTTGGTTCCATCCCGCGTCAGCACGGCGCTGGCGTGGGTCTTGTACGGGCGCTTGTCCTTGGAGAAGCGCACATCCCGATGGATCCGAAAGAGCGACGCCTTCGGATCACCGGACAGCGGGATGTCGTGAGCGGCGAAGGCGAGGCTGAGCGAGGTCACCAGGCGTCCGAGCGGCTGCTGGATCAACTGCTCATAGCGGCCCTTGTTCTCCAGGAACCAGTCGCGGGTCTGGTGCGCGTCGAGTTCCGCGAAGAAGTCGAGCGCGCCGGGGGCAAACCCCTCGAACGCCCCGGTTCCGATGGATGTTTTCGCAGACTTCGCCATGGCGTCGTTACTCCGTTCCGGGCCGCACAGAGGCATGGGCCCGCATGAAAAGGTCGATCCCGCGCGCCACGCGCCCGGCAATCCAGGCGTCGCGATCGGCGGGCGGCAGCGCCAGCGCCAGTTGCAGGTTGCTGAAGCCTTGCCACATGCCGAACAGCGCCTCGGCGCTGTCGAGGGGATCGTCGATCACGATCTCCCCCCGCGCCGCCGCGTCGGCGAGGATGGCCGCGAGATTGGCGCGCGTCTGGCCGGGGCCCAGATCCCAGAAGGCCTGGGCCAGGGTCGGATGCAGCCGAAGTTCCGCCGACAGGGCGTTGTAGAAGCCGACGGCCGGTTCGCTGGCCAGGAAACGCATGATCCCCAGGCCGAACGCCTGCAACGTCTCGCGCAGCGGCGCGTCGGCCGGCGCGCCCCGGGTCACGCCCTGCGCCGCCTCGATGCGCTCCATCTCGCGCCGGACGGCCGCCTCGAACAGGGCCGTCTTGTCCGGATAGCAGGCGTAGAGGGTGCCCTTCGACACATGCGCGGCCGCGGCGATCGCCTCGATCGGCACGGCTGCGACGCCGCGCTCGAGAAACAGAGCCCAGGCTGCATCGAGCACGGCTTCGGCCTTTCCCAGGTCGCGAGGGCGCCCGCGGGGGCGCCTTTGTGAACTCACGGCGCTTGACATGAGACCCTCACTAACATTATTCGACGGCATCGTTCAATAAATAGGAGCCGGTCCGGCTGCATGGCCCGGCGGGTCGAATAGCAACTGTCTCCCCCACCGTACCGTCAAGGAACGCTGATGCGTATCGCCGAATTTCCGACCTATGCTGGTCACTGGACGCCCATCGTCGCCAGCGCCGCCCTGAAGGCCGGAAAACCGCTGGCCGAAGTGTTTGACGGCGTTCCGGTGGTGCTGTTCCGCGATCAGGAGGGTGTCGCCCACACGCTCGTGGACCGCTGCCCTCATCGAAGCGTGAAACTCTCGATCGGCGCCGTCCGGACGGATGGCGCGATCCAGTGCGCGTTTCATGGCTGGGCCTTCGGGGGCGACGGCGCCGCCCGGTCGATCCCGCTCAACCCGGATGCAAAGCTGGCGGCGGTGTGTGCGCAACCCGTCGCAACGCGCGAGAGAGGCGGACTGATCTGGCTGAACGGCGCGGCGGACGCCAGGGACGCTCCGGCGCTGGTCACGCCGGACACGCTGGAGGCGCCGGGCTGGTTCGGGGCCATTGTCGTCCGTGACTGGGCGTGTCACTGGAGTCGGGCGATCCAGACCATGCTGGACGTCGCGCACATCCCGTTCGTGCACCCCCGCTCGATTGGCGCAGCCTTCGGCCGGGCGCTGGGACAGCGGGGAGACGTGGAACTCGCCCAGGATCTCGAACCGACCGGAGGCGGCGGTTTCCGGATGACCTGGAACCTCGTGCAACGGGATGGCGAGCCGGCCGGCGACGCGGGGTGGGTGGCGTTTCACCCCCCGAACGGCATGAGCCTCGGGATCCCCCAGAGGCGCGCCGGCCGGACGTCCCTGCTCCATATCTGGTGCGCGCCGCTGACCGAGACGACGTCCCGGATGATCGTTGTCAGCCGCCGCAACTTCGGTCGCTACGCCGTCGTTCCGCGCCTGTATGACCTGCTGACCCCGGTGATCCTGGGCGAGGACCGACGCAACATGGTGACCGCATGGCCGTCGGAGGTTCCGCCGCTCGGAGAGGTTTCGATGCCGTCGGACGTCTCGACCATCGCGTTCCAGAAATACTATCGCGCGGCGTTCGGCGGCGGCCATGAGACAGCACCACCGAAAGGCCCGCCCGGATAGCCCGGCCGGTTCCGGTGAACCCGGCGCCGGAAGATACGCGCTCGAGCTAGCCCCGCAGCGCCTCGGCGATATGCAGAGCCGGACCCTTTGCGCGCACGGACGCGAACGCGCCATCCTGCGGCGAGAGCGTCACCGGCAGACGACGGGCGCTGACCGTGATCGAGGTCCGGTACTCGAGCTGGGCGCCCGGTGCGAGCCGCACCCGCCACGTCCGCCATACCGCTTCGAGCGCTGCGCCCAGCACCGCGAAGGTGAAGGCCCGGCCGGGGCAGGCTCTCGGGCCGCCGGAGAAGACCAGCAACTCGGCATGGGCGGCGGCGTCCAGCTCGCGCCAGCGGCCGGGACGGAAGGCCATCGGGTCGGGGCCGAACGTCGGGCCGCGGTTGATCACGAGCGCCGACAGCACCACGACATCGTGGTCCTGCAGTTGGATGGGGGTGTCCGGCAGCGTCACCTCGCCCACCGCCTGGCGGATCTGGAACGGCACCGGCGATACGAGGCGCAGGGCTTCCAGAATCGCCTCGTGGGCGGCGCGGGGCGGCCGGCCATCGCGATCCGTCCGTTCGGCGAAACTTTCCAGGACGCGCTGCGCCTCGTCCGGATGCTGCGCGAGCAACAAGACCAGCCAGCCCAGGGCGGCGGACATGGTGTGGAACGACGCGCCATAGACGGTCCAGAGTTGCGACGCGATGTCGGCCTCATCGATCGCGCCGCCCGGCGCGTCGCCCAGGAGCCGACTCAACAGGTCGTCCTGCGAGGGGTGCTTGCGACGCTCGCGGATCCAGCGCAGGAGCACCGCTTCCACGCGCTCCGCCTGACGCATCAGGTGGCCGTATTGAAAGCCGGGCAGATCGAAGGGCAGCAGCACCGCCGGGAGCGAGAACGCCAGGGCCGCGTGGCGCTCGAGCGCCGAGCCGACCTCGTGGCCGAGTTCGAGATCGGTCTCGTTGAACAGCAGTTCCAGCGAGATGCGGCGAAGCAGGCGTTTGACCAGCGGTGTCAGGTCGACCACGTCGCCGCTCGGCCAGGCGTCGGTCTCCTCCCGGCAGATCTCTGCAATGCGCGGCCGCATCGCCTCGATCAGGGCCGGGACGAGCGAACTCATGACTTGCCTGCGCTGCGCCGCATGGGCTTGGCCATTGGCCAGGATGATGCCCTCGCGCAGGCGCCGGTGCGGACAACCGGCCGGTCCGAGGCGCGGATAGACCCCGGACGTCCGGAAACGCGCGGGATCCATCAGCACGGCGTGTGCGATCCCGGAGTCCGCCACCAGAATGACACGGCCGCCATCGGCGCGGCCATGTCGCGGATAGGACAGCGAGACCAGCGCGCCGTGCTGCGCATGGATCTTCTGCACCGCGCGCACGAACCCGCTGCGCAGCTCCGCCATCGCGCTCAGCGCCGCCAGCCCCTCCAGGCGCACAGGTTCGGTCACTGCGCCCGTCCGAGGGACAACCCTGGCCGGGCTGAACAGCCTGGCGACGGTGGAGTGTGTTGAGCGGCCACGACGGTGATGCCCCCTGGATCAGCCTGCCGATCACGATGGGGCCGCCCTGCCGGCGCGTAAATTGGACCATGGCCCTAGGACCCTCGGCCCGTGACCTAGGACCGGCGGGCGACGCGCGCGCCAGACGGCTGCGACAGCCGCCGGCGCGCCGGCGCCCGGAGTGGTGGGGCGCGCCAGATCCGCCGTCTGTCGTCGATAGGGGCGCGGCCGGGCCCTACGGGCTGCAGACCACCCGTTCGATGCGGCACGGGTCGTGCGGATTGTCTTTCCGGCACAGCGACAGGGCGCGACGCCTCGCTTGGGACGCGGTCGCAGCGCTGTCAACGCCATAGCCCTTTGAACCGGTGACGGCGACGGCGGCGCAGCGATCATAGAACCACACGCCCAGCACGCACTGGTTGGATCGGCCGCCGTCGGTTCGACAATCCCCCATGGCGGCGTCCACAGCCTCCGCCTTGCTGGCCCAGCCGCTGGACCAGCCGAGATAGGTGGGATCGTCCGGGGCGATCGCAATGGCGCCATAGGACCGCCTGCGGGCGACGGATGAGCCTGATGGCCCGCCGGGGTGCTGCGGCCAGCACGTATTGCCGACGCCCAGGAACATGCCGGACGGACACACCATTATGATCCCGTTCGATTGCGGCCGAACCTGCGCCGGCGACGGCCCGGGTCCGGCCAGGCCGGCGATCAGGGCCAGGGCGACGAGCGCCGGGGCCCGGGCGAAACGGCCTACCATGCGAAGCGGAGGCCGATCTGGCCCGACGTCATGTTGTCGGGGCTGATGGGGCGGGACTCCAGTCGCGCAGAGAGCGTTCCGGACGCGCCGATGCGCGCCGCGAGGCTGAGCGCGATCGTCGCCGCCGTGGCGTCCGGCGTCGCTCCGCCCACATGGAACCGGGCCGATGGGTCTGCGGCGAAGGCCGCGTCGATCCGTCGCCGATGCTCGAGTTCGCGGTCCACCGCCAGATCCACCGCCGGCGTCACCGGGAGCCGGTCGATCTGCAGCGGCCATTCGAGCCTTGCGCCCAGGGTGGCCAGGGTCGAGGCCTGCCCCTGACGGGGGACATAGAAGGCGACCGGCAAGGCGCCCCCGGACGCCACGCGCTCCTGGAAGGCCCGCTGCTGCAGCGTCGCCGCGTCCAGCGCGACATAGGGTGTGACCACGGCTGCGCCGACGGGACGCCATCGCCAGCCGGCCTCCCAGCGGGAGTCGAGCAGGACGCTGTGCGCCCGGCTGGACAGGGTGGTCACGCCGGAGAGAACCGTCGCCCGCCGGCCGCTGTCGCGATAGGCTGCGACATTCAGCAGACCGGAGACATAGGCGTCGCCGAACGTCCGGGTCGCAGACAGGGCCAGGTGCCCGCCTGTGACCTTTCCGGAGGTCAGGAGGCTGTTCACCGAATAGTGCGTCCGGCTGGATCCGGCTGCGATCCCGATCCGCCATCCGTCGCCGAAGTCCCGGTCCATCCCGATGGCCATGCCCGACGCGAGACTGGTCACCCGCGCAAGACCCTGGGCGGAGTCTCCGGGCGCCTGTCGCTGGTCGTCGAATGCGGACGCCCACCCCTCGCCGGCCCGGTTTGCCGGCGACACGGTTCGCAGGAGCGAACTGAACTGCCGCGCCGTCGAGAACCGGGGCGTCTGGCTGGCCACCAGACCCTCCGGCGACACCCGGTCGAGCACAGCCGGCGCGTCGGCCGCCGGGAGGTCCGCCAGCGCGTTGGTCAGCGCGGACAAGGGCCCGGTCGGGTTCACCGCCTCGACGTCCAGCACCCGGGCCATGGCGATCTGGTTCGGGGTGACGGACGCCGCCGCGAAGGACCCCGGCGTGTGCACGGCCGTGAACATGAGCGACCCGCCGACAAGGCTGGGAACCGCCGTCGTGAAGCCGTTGTCGCTGACGACGCGGCTGAACGACCCCGTGACGCCGCCCGTGGAGGTGATGAAGCTGTAGTGCTGCCCGACCCGCAGCTGGCCGCCCTGATAGCCCTGGAGCTCGACCGTTCCGGACAGGCTGACGGGGCCGGACACCACCAGCTGGCTGTAGCTGTTCGGTCCGACGCTGAGCAGAAGCGTTCCGTCCGGCGTCTGGGCGTAGCCGCCGGTGATGGTCAGCGTCCCGGGGGAGTGACCTGCATGCACCGTACCGCCGGCGTTGACGACGTTGCCCAGAATCGTCCCGGTCCCGTCCAGCGTGCCGCCAAAGCCGACGATGACGCCGATGGCGGCGCTCTGTCCCGGTGGCAGGATCGGCGCGCCCACTGTCAGGGCGCCGCTCTGCACGTTGACGGTCCCGCCGTCGTAGGTCGACAGGTGGGTCTTGACGATGGCGGTGGCCGACGGCCCCACGCTGAAGCCTCCACGGGCGACGATCAGGCTGTTGACATAGGACAGGCTGGCGCTGTCCGTCACCGAGACGGACCCGCTGGTGGCGACGAGCATGGACGCATTGGGGTCGGAAAACCCGACCGTGGCGTTTCCGCCGAGGGTGAGGGACGCGGATCCGCTCACGGCGATGCTGGTCCCCAGGGTGATCTGGGAGCTGTCGTTCCAGGTGACGGCGCCGCTGCCGAATGTGGCGTTGCCGGAAATCCGCATGACGCTGGCGCCGGTCACGTCAAACGACTGACCGCCGAAGTTCAGCCCGCCGACAAAGGTCACGGTGCTGGTGTCGGCCTTGAACAGGATATTGTCGCCGAACTGCGTCGCCTCCAAAGTCCCGCCGTTTTCGCCGGTGACGAGCAGGGTCGAGTTTTCCGAGACATAGAATTCCAGCGGGGTCGCCGCGGCGGCGCTCAGGGTGCTGGTGGTCAGCTTGGAGCTGGCGCCGATGATGACCCGCGTGTCGGTGACATCGAAGGCGTTGGTGACACTGGTCTGGCTGATGAGGGTGCGGAAGTAGGAAATCCCTGCGCCCGGATCCCCGACGCTCTTCACATCGTCGGCGATCAGGCTCGACCCGTTGCTGGCGAAATAGTTCCCGCCCGTCATGGAGAGCGCCTTCACCTTGGCGGAACCGCCGTCGCTCTGTCCGCCCTGGAGCCACAGATGTCCGCCACGGGACAGTGTCACATCCGGCGCGTCCGGGGACGCATTGGCGGCGGTCGAGATCAGCTTCCCCCCGTTGGTCAGGGTCAGGCTGCTGGACGGTCCGTCAATGGTCAGGGACGACGTCTTGAGCTGGGCGCCGGCGCCGTTGAGGGTCATTTCGGAGCTCTCGCCCCCGGCCACGGTCGGCGTCAGGATCGACACCGACTTGGCGGTGACGACGGCGCCGGCGCCTGTGACGTCGAACCCGGCGGTGGCGCCGGTTCCGCCGCCGACAGTGAGGGCGTCGTCGACGGTGAATGCGGCGTTCTGTGACCCGATGGTCACTGTCGCCCGGTTCGAGTCATGAACCCCGACGTCGAGGGTGTTGGTCGTGAGCTTCACGCCGGCCTGGCCGTCCGAGATCTCGATCGACCCCGCGCCGCCGATACGCGACCCCACGTCAATCCGGCCCGAGACGGCGACCACGGCGTTGTCGCCGGTAAGATCCAGCGTCGCCGAACCCACGCCGGAGCCGAGCTTCAGAGCCGGAGCGATCAGCTTGCCGCCCTCATTCTGGGTATCGCCAACCTGGAGAAACGCCTCGCCAAGATTGCCGATGACGATGGCGCCGTTCTGCTGTTGCTGACCGAGGTCGAAGGTTCCCTGGGTGATCAGCAGGGTCCCGTGACTTCCGGGCTGATCGCCGAGCACGATCTGGGTCCCGGCCTTCACCGTCGAATTGTTCCGCAGCTCTAGGGTCCCTGTTCCCTCGGATCCGACGATCAGTTCGGCCTGGGTGGCGAGGGTCCCGTTGTCCAGCGTCAGGGTTCCGCTGCCGCCCTGGCTCTGGCCGAGAACCAGCTGGCCCGCCTGACCCGTATCCAGCGTGGCGCCCTTCTCGATGGTGACGAAGGCCCCGCCCCCGCCCCCGATCGGCGACATATTCTGGCCCGTGATCTTCAGGATCGAGCCGTCGCCGGACACGTCAATGACTCCCTGCGAGCCGGGCTGGTCCGCGACGAACAGGCTGGCCGTCTGGGCGGTTGCGCCCCCGGTCACGTTCAGCGTGCCGGTCCCGGCGTAGCCGACATAGGTCGCAGCCCCGACCGTCAGCTGGGATCCGGCGCCATCCACCGTGACCGTGCCGGCGCTGTCGGCGTTGCGGCCGATCCGGAAGACGTTCCCGTCCACTTCGAAGGCGCCGCCGCCGGTCACCTTCAACGTTCCCGTCCCGCCATATCCCACGGACGCGGATTGCAGCGAGGTCACCTTGGACCCGGCGCCATCGACGGTGAGGTCGCCCGTGCTGGTCGGCGCCACGGCCAGAAGGAGCGAGCTGTTGGTCGGGACCTGCCGGGCGTCCGCGATCAGGGTTCCGCCGCCAGTGACGACCACGATCGCCGAACTTCCCGGCAGCAGGCCCGCGATGAAGCTGTCGCCGGTGGTCACGGCGCCGTGGTCTTCGATCTGCAGGATGCCGTGAGCCGTCACGCCAACCTGGAACTGGCCGCTGACGGTCCAGCTGCTGCCGCTACCAGTGACCAGCGCCCGTGAATCGTCCGATCCGGTCAGACCGGCGATGAAGGCGTTGCCATTGGCCCCGGTATTGGAGACCGCGCTGCCGTTCTTCAGGGTCAGGTCGCCGCGCCCGAACTGGCCGACGGTCAGATAGCCGTAGTTGATCCATTCCGAGTTATCGAGGGTGACCACGCCGTTCGACTTGTCGATATTGGCGATGATGCCCTGATGATCGACGAGGGAGCTGTTGGTCACGCTGACATTGGCGACGCCGCTGTCGGCAATGTAGAGCGTGGTCGCGGCCGACACGACCGCGATGTTGCTCAAGGCCACCTTGACCGGGTCGCCGACCCCCGCGGTTCCCAGCCCGTCGATGCCGGTCCCCAGCGCCACCACATTGGCGCGGATGCTGGAGTGATCCAGGGTCAGGGTGGTCGTCCCTCCCAGTCCCGGGGACAGGGTCTCGCTGGGGCCTACGACATCGAACTGCCCCGTCGCGTTGATCGTCGCACCACCGGACAGGGCGACGGTCTGAGCCTGGGCGCCGGCGCCGAAGCTCTGTCCCCTGGCGAAGGGAACCACCTGGACGTTGATGGCGTCGATCTCCGTACCGGACAGGGACAGCTTGCCGGTGACCCCGGGGATCGGCGCCAGGGGTTGCGGCTGACCCACCTGGGAGAAGCCGTTGGTGGGCGTGGTGTGGGCCATGAGGATGGCCGTCGTCCCCATCAGGGTCCCGCCGGTGACGGCCAGATCGCCCGACGCCAGCTGGCCCTGGACAAAGCCCGTGGTGGCGAAGGAGGCGGCGGTCTCGATGGGCGTCCCGCCGCTGGCCTCCAGGGTGATGGAGGCGGCGACGGTCACCGCGCCCGCGTTGTAGGTTGCGGGACCCTGGATGTAGAGGGAGTTGAACGTCCCGCCGCCGCTCAGGTTCGGTCCCGCCGGCGGGCCGATATAGGCGGGGAAATACTGCCCGTAGACCGGCAGCAGGTTGTTGCAGGTCGTCGGCGGGCCGTTGATGATCGGTGAATTCTGCGAGCTGGCGCCGCTGATGAAAACATCCGTCGTCGGACTGGGGGTGAAATGGGTGGTCGGCGACGCATACCAGTTGGCGCTCGAACCGATGTCGCCGCTCAGGTCGAAGTTGAGCCAGTCGCCGAAGCTGTTGCATCCGGATCCGGGCAGAACGCCCTGCGCGCCATAGTGGGGGGCGGAGACCGCGCCTCCGAGGAAGGTTCCTCCCGTCACCGCCTGCGCATGGGTCCCGGGCGCCCCCAGCGTGGCGCAGCCGAACGCCAGCAAAAGTTGCTTCAGGCGTCGACGGCTTCCCGGCCGGGTTGTGGTCTCCGGACGATGGATAGGGGTGAATTGCGCCATGACCGCCCCGCCTGCGCCAGCCCCGGCGCCGATCGCGGGAGGGTAATGCGGCCATTGGCTCCAAGTATATCGGACCAGGGTCCTAGGACCTTCCGCCGCCAGCCGACCCCATGGCGTCGATGCCGCAACCGTCCGATGACGGTCTTGACTGCAAACCGCGGGGCGGAGCCGGCATTCACCGTCCGTTCCCCCGCCCGAGACTTGCATGAAAGATGCTTTTCTCGTGATAACGTCAAAAGATGATCGTCCTCGTCGTCGATGACCATGCGCTGGTGCGGGAGGGTATTGCGGCCCTTCTCCGTCAGGCGTGGGCGAACAGCGTCATCCTGCACGCCGCGAAAGCCGAGACGGCGCTCGAGCTCGTCGCCGCGCGCCATGACATCGATCTGGTCCTGCTGGACCTGATGCTGCCGGAGCACACGGGTCTGGACGCGTTGGCAGCCTTCAGCCGGGGATCGCCAGGCCTTCCCATCGTGGTCCTGTCGTCTTCCGAGAGCCCGACGGATGTGCGGCGCGCGCTTGGGCTCGGCGCGCTCGGCTATGTGCCCAAGTCCGCGCCGCCCAGCACGCTGATGGCTGCGCTCAACCTCGTGCTGTCCGGGGAAATCTACGTCCCGTCATTCATGGCCGAGCAGCTGTCGACGGCGAATGGGACAGGGGGGCCGGCCGGGAGCGTGGAGGGGTTCTCCCGCCTGACCGATCGCCAGCGGGATGTGCTGCGGCTGATCTGCGCCCACGCCGCCAACAAGGAAATCGCGTATCGGCTCGCGATCTCGGAGAAGACGGTGAAGACCCATGTGACGGCCATCCTCAAGGCCCTCCGGGTCGCCAGCCGGGCGGACGCTCTCAGACTGGTCAACCAGCATCACCTGATCTGAGGCGAGGCTTCGCGGAGCAGGTTGCCCATGGCCGCCCGCAGGCGGCTCGGGGCCACCGGCTTGTGCAGAAGCGGGATCCCGCTCGCCACCGCCTCGGCCAGCCGGTCCGGCGCCGTATCGCCCGTGATCAGCAGGGCGGGGAGGTCTGCGCCCAGCGCCTCGCGGGCGCGGCGGATCGCCTCGATCCCGGACTCGCCGTTCGCCAGTCGATAGTCGGCGACCAGCAGCTCGGGCCGGCTGTCGGAACGGGCGATCCGGTCGAGCATGTCCCCGATCGTCGAGGCGGTGATGACGTCATGTCCCCAGCCGCCGAGGAGGGCCGACATGCCCCGGAGGATATCCGCCTCGTCGTCCAGCACCAGCACCGGCCCCCGCCCCGCCGCCGGCGCCGGCGTCGGCGCGGCGTGGTCTGCGGTCAGACCCGGCGGGGCGGCGCGCGGGACCTGCAGGCTGAACACGCTCCCGACGCCTGGCGAGGACCGGAGCGTCACCTCGCCGCCGATCAACGGCGCCACCCGGCGCACGATGGCCAGACCCAGTCCCAGCCCCTGCGAACGATCCCGTTCCGGGTTCGCCACCTGGTAGAACTCGTCGAATATGCGCACGGCGTCCTCCTGCGGAATCCCGCGGCCGGTGTCCGCCACCAGGATCGAGACCCGATTCCTGTCCCGGCGGCAGCCGACGACGATCCGCCCCTGGTCCGTGTAACGGATGGCGTTCGACACCAGGTTCCGAACGACCCGCTCGAGCAGGACGGGGTCGGTGGTGATCCAGAGCGTGCTGGGAACCCGGCGAAGCTCCAGCGCCTTGGCCCGGGCCTCGCCCGCGTGCTCGCGACAGATCCGGTCAAGGACCGGATCGACGGCGACGTCGGCCAGCGCCGGCTGCACGACGCCGGCGTCGAGCTTCGACACATCGAGCAGCGCGCCGAACAGGTCGTCGAGCGCGCTCACCGTCCCGTCAAGATGCTCGACGATCCGCCGGCTCGCCGGGTCGAGGGGGCGGCCCTGCAGCGCGCCGACGAACATGCCCATGGCGTGGACCGGCTGGCGCAGGTCATGGCTCGCCGCCGCCAGGAACCGCGATTTCGCGAGGTTGGCCTCTTCCGCGCGCTCCATCTGGACGCGGAGGTCCTGCGCCAGGGCCTCGTTGAGGAACCGCAGACGCAGCACCTCGACGACCTGGGCGTTGGTGCGCTGGGTGGCGATCGAAACGGACAGGATGAACGCCAGGGTCGCCGCCTCCGCCAGAAGATGGAGCGGGTAGGGATAGACGAGCTGAACCAGCACGTGCGGGACGATCGCCGGATAGAAGAACGCCCGGAACGGCGCCAGTTGCGTGGAGAGCACGAAGGCTGTGGACGCCACAAGCCCGGACGAGAGCACGAGCATGATCACCTGGCGATAATAGTGGGTCGGACTGGCGAAGATCAGCGCCCCCATGCCCCAGGCCAGTCCCTCGAAGAGCGCCGCCAGCACGAACAGCCGGTTCCAGAGGCGGGGTTCCGGGTCCGAGGCGGCCCCGTACGCCCGGCAGACACCCAGATGAAACGCCATGCACAGAACGAGGAGCAAGCTCCACCCTTGCGACCAGCCGATCACGGCGGGATCATCAGCCGCCAGGGCCCACGCCGACACGAGCCCCATCAGCGAGGAGGCGACAATGCCGATCGGCGCGTTGCGATACAGGATGGCGGTGCGCTCGCGGGCGATCGAGGCGGACGCGGCGGGATCATCATCAGCTGCCATCTAAGCCCCCCCTGTCCCCCACAGCCCGGCGCGGGGGCGACAGCCGGATGATCCATACGCGGGACGCAGACTGCGCGCCCCACGGCGCAGGGTATCACGCCCCGGCGCGCGGTGAAGGCGGCGGCGCGTCACGGCGCCTTGGGCCCGCCGGCGTCAGAAACTACCTCAGACTGCAAAAAAGGTCTTCAATTTGAAGTATTAAATTGTCTATGCTCGCGCTTTGAGGACCGAACACTTGGACCCGCACGGGAAGGGCTTTGGCGCGTGATTCTGGAAAAAGCTTGGCTCGTCTCGTTTCTCGCGGTGGTGGGGATGGCCTGGGGGGGCGTCGCAGGCGCCGCCCCGGCGCCGCCGGCCGAGGACCTGGCGCAGCCGGATCCAGCCGTCGTGCGCGGGGTGCTGCCAAACGGGGTGCGCTACGCCATCCGCCAGCATGCCGCCCACGGACATGAGGTGATCTATCTGCGCATGGCCGCAGGCAGTCTGGACGAAGGCGACGGAGAGCAGGGCGTGGCCCACTTTCTGGAGCACATGGCCTTCAACGGCTCGAAGCACTTTGCGCCTGACACGCTGATCGCGGCCTTCGAGCGGGCGGGCATCGGCTTTGGGCGCGACCAGAACGCAAACACCGGCTTTGATCGGACGGTCTACACCCTCGACATTCCCGACGTGACGGCCGCCAAGCTTGATCTGTCCTTCACCTGGCTGGCGGACGTCGCCGACGGCCTGTTGCTGACCCCGGCGGAGGTCGATCGCGAGCGCGGCGTGGTGCTGTCGGAATACAGGCTGTCGGAGGGACCGCAGGCCGAGATCGCCAAGGCCGAGAGGCAGTTCCTGCTGCCGCAGGCGCGGGTCACGGATCGGCAGCCCATCGGAACCGAAGCCACGATCCGCGCCGCGACGGCGGACACGATCCGCGCCTTCTACCGGGCCTGGTACAGACCCTCCAACGCGCTGGTCATCGCCGTCGGCGACGAACCCGCGGCGGACATGAAGGCCCGGATCGAGGCGGCCTTCGGAGGCTGGAAAAATCCGACGGCCGAGCCGAAGCGGGCGGACCGGGGCGCCGTCGACGTCAAGCGCCCCTTTGCGGTGAAGTCCATCGCAGACCCCCACGCCAGCTGGGGCGCGCAGATCTGCCGTTACGCGCCCAAACAGCCCTTCCGGCAGGAGGACGTGGAGTCGAACCGGCGTCTGCGGGCGGACTCGGCCTGGGTGGGCAGTTTCAATCTTCGGGAGGCGCCAAAGGCGCAAAGTGACGCTCCGCCCTTCCTCGGCGCACAGGTCTCCCATTTCGAATACCAGCATCTTGTGGATCAGACCTGCCTGGGAGTCGCCGCCAAAGGCGACGACTGGCGCGGGGCTCTGACGCAGGCGGCCCGGGATGCGCGCCAACTGGAGCAGTACGGCGTGACCGCCAGGGAACTCGAATTCCAGAAATCGGAGGTGCTGGCGGGCCTGGAACGGTCAGTGACCGGCGAGCCGACCCGGTCTGCCGCCGCCATCGCCAACGGAATTCTGCAGAATTTCGAGACATCGAGAACCTATGACACGCCGCAGGAGGATCTGCGGATCAAGCGGCTGGCGCTGGCGCGACTGGATGTCGCGGGGGTCAACGCCGCTCTGCGGGCCGCCTGGACCGAGGCGTCGCCGCCCCTCATCGTCGTGGTCGGGCCATCGGCCGTGTCGGAGGCGGAGGTCGCCGATCTCTGGATGACCTCGCAGGCGGCCCCCACCGCACCGCCAACGGACGCCGCAACGGTCACGTGGAACTACGGCGACAGCCCCACACCCGGACAGGTCGTGGCGCGAACGCCGCAAAAGCCCCTCGACTTCGTGCGGCTGAAGTTCGCCAATGGCGTGACGCTGAATTTCAAGCAGACGGCGTTTTCAAAGGGTCAGGTCTCCGTGCTGATCGCCTTTGGCGCCGGGACCGAGGAGATCGAGCCGGGACACCTGGGCGAGGCCTCCTTTGGCGCGAACTATCTGCTGCAGGGTGGGTTCCGGAAGAACACCGTCACCGACCTGATCCAGGTCTGCCACGACCGGCTGTGCAACGCGCAGCTGGAGGTGGCCCGCGATCATTTCCTGCTGCAGGGCGCCACCCGACCGGAAGACCTCGGGCTTGAGCTTCAGATCCTGACAGGCCTGCTCAGCGAGCCCGGATTTCGATCCTCGATGGATCAGTCGATCCCCACCGGCGTGCACGCCTTCTACCGGAATATGCGCACCCTGCCCTCGCTGGTGGCGAGCCTGGCCCTGGCGGACGAACTGCCGCGCCCCCACCCGATGGACTTTCCGACCGAGGGACAGATGGCCGCGTACAAGGCCTCTGATTTCGCGCGACTGCTCACGCCGGCCCTGACCCAGGCGCCCCTGGAAGTGACGATCGTGGGCGACATCAGCGAGGCGGACGCGGTGAAGCGCGTGGCTGCGACGCTGGGCGCCCTGCCACCGCGCCAGCCGGGCGACCGGACCCGTCCCGACGCCGTTCGGACCCGCTTTGCCGATACGGCGCCGAGCGTGAAGGTCGTCACCCATGAAGGCCCCGGAGACAAGGCGGCGTTGGTCATCTCCTGGCCCTTGTTCGTCTATTCGCCGGACCGCTACCCGGACTATGTGGCCGTGACTCTGCTCGCCAAGGTGGTGGAGGCCCGGCTCATCGAGCAGATCCGGCAGAAATTGGGGGCGGCCTATAACCCATCGACGTCCGTGAACTTCAATCGTGGCGGCGACCAGGGCGCGCTGGGTCTCGTGATCGAAACCTCCCCGGACGCCGTGGACAAGGTGCGTGACGCGACCCTGGCGATCGCCGCCGATCTGGCCCGGGGGCAGATCGATCAGGCGCTTCTGGATCAGGTCCGCGCGCCGATCCTTGCGGCCGGGGCGAAAGAACGCACCTACAACAGCTGGTGGACCGGCGTGATGAACATGTCCGAACGCCATCCCGAGACACCGGACCAGGCGAGCCAGAGCCTGGAGACGCTGGGCCGCATCTCGCTGGAGCAGATCCGATCCGCCGCGCATCAGTGGCTTTCGGCCAGGCCCTATGTGGTGGAGGCGATCCCGCCGATGGAACGGGCCAGGCCGTCCGCGGCGCCAGCATCACAGCAATGAGCCCGACGGAACCAGACCGACCGCCTCAGGGCG
>CAINOV010000097.1 GCA_903851655.1 uncultured Caulobacterales bacterium | reverse complement strand
GGCGCCGGCGCCGGCCTCGTCTGCGCTTCCGGCGACCAGCCCCGCAGCGATCGCCTCGGCCCCGGCGTCCTTGCCCCTCACACCGGCCTCCCCCGGCGCCGGCGCCGACGTGAACGCCGTCATCGCCAACCAGCTGATGGTCATGCAGGCCCTGTTCGAGCGCCAGCTGCAGGCCCTCGGCGGCCAGGTCCCGGCCCTGCCGGCGCCGGTCATTGCCCCAGTTCCGGTCCCGGCCGCTTCACCGGCTGCTGCGCCCGCTCTGACGAAGGCCGTCACGCCGCCGACCGACACCCCGCCGCCCGCGACCCGCTTCAAGCCCTTCAAGCGTCAGGACAGCGCGGCCCAGCTCACTCCGGCGCAGCGTCACTACATCGAGGATCTGGTGGCGCGCTACGTCGCCAAGGCGCCCCAGTCGAAGGCCCGGACCCAGACCTCCCGCCGGGTGCTCGCCGATCCGCGCACCGCCAGCGGCTTCAGCGAGGACTGGAAGGAACTGGTGTTTCCCGTGGTCGCCGAGCGCGCCAAGGGCTCGAAGATCTGGGACGTCGACGGGAACGAATATGTCGATGTGGTCAACGGCTTCGGCCAGACCGCGTTTGGCCATGCGCCGGACTTCGTCGTCGAGGCGGTGACAGCGCAACTGGCCGAAGGCTTCGCCATCGGCCCGCAGTCTCCCCTCGCCGGTGAAGTCGCGCGGATGTTCGCCGACATGACCGGACACGAACGGGTCACCTTCTGCAACACCGGGTCCGAAGCGGTGATGGCGGCCATGCGGCTGGCGCGGACCGTGACCGGCAAGGACCTCGTGGTCTGCTTTGAGGGCGACTATCATGGCCAGTTCGACGAGGTGCTGGTGCGCCCCGGCGGCCGACCGGAGGCCCCGGGCGCGCTGCCGATCGCCCCCGGCATTCCGCGGACGTCCGTCAGCAACATGGTGGTCCTGCCCTACGCCCGGGACGAGTCCCTGGCCTGGATCCGCGCGCATATCGACGACATCGCAGCTGTGCTCGTGGAGCCGGTCCAGTCGCGCCACCCATCGCTGCAGCCGCGCGACTTCGTCGCCACCATCCGGGAGATGACCGCTGCCAATGACAGCGCGCTGATCATCGACGAGGTCGTGACCGGGTTCCGCGCCCATCCGGCCGGGGTCCAAGGCCTCTGGGGCGTGAAGGGCGACCTGGCCACCTATGGCAAGGTCGTCGGCGGCGGAATGCCGGTCGGCGTCCTGGCCGGAGACGCACGGTTCATGGACGCCCTGGACGGGGGCCACTGGGAGTATGGCGACACCTCCGTGCCCGAGGTGGCGCCGACCTTCTTCGCCGGCACCTTCGTCCGGCACCCGCTGGTGCTCGCAGCCATGAAGGCGGTGCTGCTGCATCTGCAGGCGGACGGCGCCAAGCTTCACAAGGACCTGGCCGAGCGGACCGCAGCGCTGGTCGCGCGGCTGAACGCCCATTTGGAGCGGCGGCGTCTATCGGTGAGGGTGGAGACCTTCTCGAGCTGGTTCACCGTGAACATGGCCAGCGAAGGGCGGCTGGGCAGCCTGTTCTATCCGCAGATGCGCTTGCTGGGGGTGCATGTTCTTGAAGGCTTCCCCTGCTTTCTGACCACAGCGCACACCGAGCCGGATATCTTGCATATTGAGTCCGCGTTCTTGAAGAGCGTCGACGCCATGGTCGATGCTGGCGTCATCGGCGGCGGCGGGGGCGCGCAAGAGTCGCCCGATTTGGCTCCCACTCGGGCCGTCGCCCCGCTGACCGAACCCCAGTCGGAAATCTGGATGGCGGCGCAACTGGGCGATGCGCCGTCGATGGCGTTCAACGAGTCCTTCCGGCTGGAACTGACCGGGGCGCTGGACGAAGACTGTCTTGAGCGCGCCGTCGTCGACGCGGTCGCCCGCCATGACGCCTTTCGGATGCGCTTCGCGCGCACGGGGGATCGCCAGATGGTGGCCGACGACGACGACGTCGTCCAACTCGCCCGCATCGATGCCCGCGGCGCGGAGTCCCCCGCCGCGCTTGTGGCCGCGGCCATTGACGATGAAGCGCGGACGCCGTTCGATCTCGCCTGCGGTCCGCTGGTTCGCGTCAGGCTCATCCGCACCGGCGAACGCAATTGGACCCTAGTGTTTACTTCCCATCACATTGTCTGCGACGGATGGTCGGTTGGCGTCCTGCTGGAGGAATTGCGTGAGCTCTACGCCGCCGCAGTGGACCATCGGGCGGCGAACCTTGAAGACCCCCAGAGCTTCCTGTCGTTCGCCCAACGCCAGGCCGAAACGGGGCTCGATGCGGATGCTCGGCGGTTCTGGTGCGACCTGCACCAGTCGCCGGCCGCGCAAATCAACCTGCCGTCCGACAGGCCGCGTCCGGACCTGAAGAGCTTCCTGGGCGCGACCACCACCCGGCGCGTGCCGTTCGAGGTCCTGGCGGGCGTCAAGGCGGCGGCGGCGCGGCAGGGTTGTTCGCCGTTCGCCGCTATCGCCGCGGCGGTTCAAGTGCTGTTCGGGCGGCTGACGGGCAGCGAGGACGTCGTCATCGCCGCGCCGATGGCAGGTCAGTTTCTCGAGATCGATGAAGCGCCTCTGGTCGGGCACTGCGTCAACTTTCTTCCTTTGCGGTGCGCGTTCGACCCGTCCGCGCCGTTCGTCAATCACATGACGGCGATGCGCGACCACCTCCTGCAGGCCAGCCGGCATCAGAACTACACACTGGGCGCCCTGGTGCGGGATCTTGACCTGAAACGCGACCTCAACCGCCTTCCGCTGACTGACGTCCAGTTCAACCTGGAAAAATTCGAAGCAAAGAGCGACCTGGGCGACGTCACGTGGGAATTCGCCCCGAATCCAAAGGGTTTCGTCAATTACGATCTATTCATAAACGCGATTGAGTCCGAGGCTGGGTTGCGCCTCGACTGTGATTTCAGTACCGATCTCTTTGACGAACAGACCGTCCAGCGCTGGCTCGGACATCTGGAGACGCTACTCCGCGCGATCAGCCGCGACCCGACAGCGGCGATCCGGGATCTGCCGATCCTGTCCGATGACGAGGTTCGCTGGCTGCGGTCCGACCTAAACGCAACGGAGCGGGACTACCCGTCCGCGGCCACAGCCCTTACGATGATGCAGCGGCAGGCGGCTAAGACGCCGGAGCGGATCGCCCTGCGTGATGCGAAGACCTCACTCACCTATGCCGAGGTTGTAAATTCGGTGGACCGGATCCGCGCAGCTTTGCGCGCGGCGGGCGTGTCCCGAGGCCAGCGGATCGCCCTGGCCCTCGACCGCACCGTGGCTCAGCCGCTGATGATGCTGGGCGTGTGGAGCGCCGGGTGCATGTACGTGCCGCTGGATCTGAGCACGCCGCCTCACAGGCTCGCCGCCATCCTGCGGCTGGCGGATGTTGCGGCCCTCGTCACGGACCGCGAGAGCGGGATCTCTGTTCCCGACGGCTCCTGGCGCACGATTTTCGCAGACCAGCTGCTTGCGGGCGACGCGCCGTGGGCGCCTGCTGACCCAACCGGCGCAACAGACGCCGCCTATGTGATCTTCACCTCCGGTTCAACGGGAGAACCCAAGGGCGTCGAGATCTCACACAGCGCTCTGGCCAATTTTCTGTTGTCGATGGCCGAACGGCCGGGCTGCGAGGCAGCGGACAAGATCGCCGCCGTCACGTCCTTTGCTTTCGATATTTCGGGTCTGGAGCTTCTGCTGCCCCTCACCCTGGGCGGTGAAGTGATCGTGGTTCCAGCAGAGGCGTGCCATTCGGGAACAGCGATGACAGCGCTGGTCCGTGACCACGGAGTCACCCTTCTGCAGACGACCCCATCCGTCTGGCGTCTGCTCATCGAAACCGGGTTCGATCCGCCGGCAGGCCTTCGCGGGTTCAGTGGCGGAGAACCCCTGTCTCGCGACCTTGCCGACGCGCTTCTGGATCGGTCGATGGAGCTCTGGAACCTCTACGGTCCGACGGAAACGACCATATGGTCCGCGGCGGGACGGGTGGAGCGCGGTGGTGACATCGTCATCGGCGCGCCGATCGCCAACACCCAGATCCATGTGCTTGATTCTGTCGGACGCCTGTGCGCGCCAGGCGTGCCCGGAGACCTCTGGATCGGTGGCGCAGGAATCGCGACGGGCTACCTCAATCGCCCAGAACTGACGGACGCAGCCTTCCAATCGGTCTCGGTGAACGGGGCGCCCGCTCAGCGCATCTACCGGACAGGTGACCGCGCAGTCCGCCGCGCCGACGGAAGCTTGAAGATCCTCGGCCGCTCGGACAATCAGATCAAGCTGCGCGGATTCCGGATCGATCTGGAGGATATCGAGTCGCATCTTGCTGCGGCTCCCGGGGTTCGCGGCTGCGCCGTCGCTCTCCGGACTGTGAATGGGGCTGAACGGCTCGTGGGGTATCTGCTGACAGAGGGCGGTGCGCCGCTCGACATCGATGCGCTCGCGGCGTTCCTCAAGGAGCGCGTGCCGGCCTACATGACCCCGACCCACTGGACCCTCCTTGACGCTCTGCCTATGACGCCTGCGGGCAAGCTGGACCGCAAGGCCTTGCCCGCTCCGAGCGCCATAGCCGCGCCTCAGTCGCGCCCCGCTGTGACGCCAGCGATCCAGGCTCCGAACCCGGGCGCCCAACGAACACCTTTTGAGGCCAATATCGCCGAGATCTGGGCGGCGGTCCTTGGCCTGGAGAGCGTAGATGTGAACGCCAAATTCTTCAGTCTCGGCGCCGACAGTATCCAGCTGTTCCGGATCGTCGCCAGAATGAACGAGCAGGGAATGGTTGTCGAAGCCAGACAACTGATGAAGAATGTCTCCGTCAGAGAATTGGCCGGAACACTCGCGCAACGCCCCGTTGAAACCGTGATCGAACGACCGTCCATTTCGGAGTTCCGGAGACAGGCCAGGCGGACATCGTGATCCAGCACGACTCCTCATACCTCGACGCGCAAGACGCGGACGGAACTTTGGAGGCGGTCTCCCGGTTTCCCGCTACCGCGTGCCAGGTGCGATACTGGCGGACACAGTCGGACCTGCCCCGGTCTTCGATGCTCAATGTCTCTTATCGGCTCGCCGTCCGGGGCTCTTTCGACCCCCAGGGGCTTGAGCGGTCGCTCCGGCGGCTGATGCAACGGCACGAAATCCTGCGGACGGCTTTCCGGCTTGAGAACGGAACACTCTTCCAGATCGTGGCGGAGGACCCACCGATGGCCTTCACGGCGCACGATCTGAGACCGCTGGAGCCCGCCACCCGGGCGGCCGAGGGAGAACGGATCGGCCGGGAGGAGGCGCGCAAGCCCTTCGACCTGTCCGCCTCCAGTTTCATGAGAGCCGTTTGGTTGCGCACTGCGCCCGCGGGCGGAGAGCTGTTGCTGACGTTCCACCTGCTGGTCCTCGATGGCTGGTCCTTCGCCATACTCGTCCGCGAGTTGATCGGTTTCCTTGAGGCTGAGGCCGGCGGCGCCGCCGCGACGCTTGAGCCGGTCGATCTGCATCATGGCGACTACGCCATGTGGAAACAGGCGCTGCTTGCGAGCGACGCCATCGCCCCCAGTCGAGACTTCTGGCAGAAGGAGCTTGTCGGTTATCAACGGTTCGAAGTGACCCCTGACCATGTACGGTCGGTTACACGGGCGAGAGACAGCCACATCGCGTCCCGACTCCTGCCGGCACCCACAACAGAAAAACTTTTGGCGCGGTCGCGGACCGACGGCGTAACCCTGTTCACTCAGGCCTGCGCCGCCCTTTCCCTGGCGCTATCCGCTCGGGAAGGCGGACGCGAGGTCATTCTCGGGACCCAAGTGTCGACCCGCGACCAGAAGGAGTTGGAGTCGATCATCGGCCCCCTGTCCAATTCGGTTGTGCTGCGCATCCCGGCACCTGGCCATCTGTCTCAGCGACAGCTTCTGGACCTCTGTGCAGAGAAGACGAGCCAGGCGATCACCCACGGGCAGGTTCCGCTGGACGAGCTCGCCAACATGGCGGGCGTGTCGCACGACCCCGCGCGACCGCCCCTGTATGCCGTTAACATCACTCTGCAGCAAAGCTTTGTCGGGATGGGCGACGAGGTCGCGGCGCCTCACGTGTCCGCCGAGCTGCTGCGGTCCTACGAGGTCGGCGCGCTCTACGACCTGAGCTTCTTCATGGTCGCACGACCGGAGGGATGGCGCATCTCCTGCGACGGGGACACCGGCCTCTATTCCGTCGCGACCCTGGAACAGCTGCTGACAGCCTGGGAGGCCGCGCTCGGCGGCATTGCAGAGGGCGACGGTCAAGCCGCGAAAGCTCCGTATCTTTCCCGCATTCCCGCCCTGGAGCCCTCACCTGCGACACGCGCAGAGCTGGAGGCCAAGCTCGACCGGGTCATCACCTACCATCCCGAGTCGCCGGGCACCCCCGTCATCTTCTTGAACAACACCGCGGTGCTCTACGACCTTTCGGAGCGCCTTCACCCACAACGCCCACTTATTGACGTGCCGATGGTACCCGCGGGAGGACCGCGCACCCTGCCGGACCGCGCGTTCGAGGACATTGCTACAGACACGCTGCGTCTCGTCCGCGCGGTTCGACCCGCGGGACCCTATATCCTGATGGGCCACTGCGTTCTGGGCAGTCTCTGCATCGAGATCGCCAAACAGCTTCAGGCGCAGGGTGAGACGGTAGAACTGGTGGTGCTCAATGACTCATGGGTGCCAGGCTATCGCGAGGACATGACATGGCTTGACCGGCTTCTGCGACGGTTGCAAGTCCAGGCCTATTACCTGCCCAAGGACTTTGCGCGGTGGCGCCGCAAGGAGATCAGCCTCCTGCAATACCTGGGACAATATCGCATATCCCACGCGCTCGGCCTCATATCCGCCGGCCTGCGCCTGGGATTGCTGAGGGGCGACCCCACCGAGTACGCGGTTCCGGAGAACCGCTGGTACACGGACTATTTGTTGCGCCAGCAATCCCGATACCGGCCGGTGACCTATCCGGGCGACGTGCAGATCTTCCGAAGCCAGGAACCGCGAAAGGGTCGGCTGTTCGCCTATGACTTCGGCTGGGGGGCGGTGGCGTCCGGCCGCCTGGACGTACACGAGATACCCACGATGCACGACACCATGTTCCGGCCAGAGGGCGCAGCGGTCATTGGCGACGCCATCAACCGGAGACTGGCCGGAAGCCTGATCCGGCCAACGGACTGACCCGTCCAGCGGTCTCCCAGTCCAGCATGACACGCACAGGCCTGCCGTCGGCGCGAACGGCCAAGGCCGCTTCATAGCCGTCGGTGATATCTGGCGACACAAGCCGCCAGGCTTCGGCCCGCCCGTTGCTCGCCAACACCACCTCCGGCGTAGCCTCGACCGAGACCACAAAGCTGTCCAGCGGGAGGCTCAGGCCGACTCCCAGCGCCTTGACATAGGCCTCTTTGCGACACCAGCACCTGTAAAGGCCGCGAAGGCGGTCCGGCCCGGACAGAGCCGCAAGGGCCGCGCGCTCCGCAGGTGCGAAGAAAGGTTCGATGAGGTCGACTTCGATCGGCTGGATCCGCTCCACATCCACGCCGACGGGCGCGTCGGCGGAGACCGCAATGACCCCGATCCCATGACTGTGACTCATATTGAAATGAACGCCGTCAGGGGATAGCGCCGGCTTTCCGTTTGGGCCTTCCTGAAGAACAAGAGATGCCGCCGGACGGCCCTCAAGGTCCGACAGGACGCGTCGCAGGGTCGCGCGCATGTGGACGTAACGCGCTGCGACCGCTGGGACCAGGAAGCGGCCCGCCCGCTCGCGCTCCGCGGACGACAGGATCCGCCAGTCGTCCGGATCGGCGCGCTCAGGCAACCAGAGGAGAATCAGACGGACCTCGACTGAAGGCTGTGCGTCAGAGTCGGAGGCCGTCTCGTCCACACTTTGCTCCAACCTCAACCCGACTGCGGAGACTCAGCGGCCACCCCACGCATGTCAACCCACCTCGCTTTAAAATTCTCTGCGAGCGACCTTTGCGTCGGCGACCTGTGGCGTATGATGGCCTCGGGATTGCAGGGACTGAGCGATGGCGTCTCTGAGGGAGTATGCGTGTGGGCGTGTCGCAGAAAATATTCGATCATATGAAATTCCTCAACGACCGGGCCCACCTCCTCCTGTTGGCTTGGGCGATGTTCTTTTTGGCGGCGCTGGTCAATCTCGGATGGCGTTTCGTGGCCGCCGGGGAGCGGCTCACCCTACCGGCGCTGTTCAACGAGGTTTTTCCGCGAGCCATGTGGAACTCGCGAACAGGCTATTTCGACATGTTGATCTACTTGGTTGCGAAATTCATCAAGCCCCTGATCAGCCTCGGCGAGGTCGCTGTGACCCTGCTGATCGGCGGAGCCATTAGTCACGTGCTGCGGTCGGCATTTGATATCACGCCCGTATCCGACATCGGTGTTGCGGGCGTCGCAGCCATCACATTCGTCGCCTGGATATGCTGGGATTTCTCGAATTTCTTCGCCCACTATCTGCTGCACAGAGTGCCCTTCCTGTGGGAGCTCCACAAGGTCCACCACTCAGCGACCTTCCTCAGTCCTTTCACCGCAGCCCGCCTGCACCCGATCGAGGAAAAATTCAGCCATATGTTCGCCGCCGCGTTCACGGGGGCCGGCTTCGGACTAGCGGGAGCCTTTTACAACGTGACAGTGGAGCAGTTTCTACTGTCCCTGGCGTTCGCCAACCTGTTGGCGTCGGTTCTGTTCGCCGACGCGCTGCGCCACAGCCATTTCCCGGTGAGCTTCGGGCGATTGGAGCCGATCTTTGTCAGCCCGCGCATGCACCATCTGCACCACAGTTCCAAGCTGGAGCATTGGGACCGGAACCTGGGCTATGTCCTGACCCTGTGGGATCTCCTGTTCGGCACCTATCATCCCGTCGCCGACGGAGAAACCTTCGAGTACGGCATCGGCCGCGGCGAAGCCGTGGATGAGTCATACCACAATGTCTACGGGGGCTATGTCCGGCCGACGGTCGCCATGTTCGAGGTCCTGCTGGGCCTTCGCAAGCCAGAGATCCGCCCCTCCGCCGCGGGGGGGGCGACACAGACCCCGCCGACGCCTCCGACCCGTATCTCAGCCGAAGTCTAGCCGGCAACGTCAGGTCCTGGCTGGTTCTGTCCGTAGCTGCAGGATCCGCCGCCAGTTGGCGCGGAAGTTGGCGCGGGAATACTGGCTCTGGTGCTCCGAAATGCGCACAGCCATAGCGCTTCTTTGCTGCGGGCTCATGGCGGCGACGGTCGTCAGCGCCTTGGCCATGTCGCTGACAGACCGAGGATCGACCAGCACGCCGTCCGGCCCGACGATTTCCTCAAGCGCGCCCTGGCGGCTTACGATCGGCACGGTCCCGAGGTTCGGCGCCTCGATCGCCGGGACGCCAAAACCTTCCAGCAAGCTTGGAAAGAATAGGGCGACAGCGCCGCGATAAAGGGCGGCCAGCCTCGCATCCGTGGCATAGCCCAGATGGCTTACGCTCTGCGAGCCCGCGATCCTTGACAGGAATTCTTTCGAAAGATTTCCCCGCGGGCCCACGACGATGAGCTCGAAGCCCTCGTCCGCCAGGTGGCTCGCTTCGAACGCGTCGAGGGCGCTGATATAATTCTTGCGGCGTTCCAGTCCTCCGACCATGAGGAAGTAGGGTCTTTGTCGCGGCTTGTCTGCTGACGCCGGGCTGGCCGCCAGCCGCGATTTGAAGAATAGAGGCGCGACTTCCGCAAAGGGATAGGCGGACGGATATCGGTCCAGATACGCGCGTCGCGTGAAATCACTCACGAAGACAAGCCGAGGACGGATACGCTGGATCCGCCGGTAAGCTCGGTCATACATTTCTCCCGCATTTGGATCGAAATATTCCGGATTGGTGACGGGACCAATATCATGGCAAACGATGATATCATCGGGTTGCAGGGTAGTCTTGAGTGAGAACAGCGGGTCGACGAAGACCATCGGCTCCGCTCGACGCGACCAACTGGATCCACCCGACGAAGACAGATCCGACAGCGCTAGGCGGCCGACGGCTTTCCCCAGAAACGACGCCAGCGGAATATTCTTCAGCGGCAGAACGGCGGGAACATACGCGTTCCAGTATCGACAGCTCCGATTCGGCAACAAATCTGCTATCTCACAGCCGATATCGTAAACGGCCGTTCGATTTATCAAATTCATCGTCAGGTCAACGATCATATAAACACTTTTTTCTCAATTGAATTTGCGCATCGAATGGGTCCATTAATTGAAAACTGCCCGTATAGTTCGTTTCGAAATAGTGCATTCGCGATATATTGACTTGTATTGATCAGTCGTCGTTGGACTCCCAGTTTTGTAGGGCCAGTGACAGCGCCAGACCGAAGGACGTGTCGTGATATCTCACGATCATCGCCTTCAGCCAGACATCGAACCCCTCGAGCTTTCGCTCAACCCGCAATTCCTGCATCACCTTGGCGCGGAGCTCGGGGGACAGCTGGTCCCAGCGTTCGGCCACGAGCTGCGTGCGCCATCGGGCCATATTGGGCGCCAGGGGCGCGCTG
>CAINOV010000096.1 GCA_903851655.1 uncultured Caulobacterales bacterium | reverse complement strand
TCTGAACGGCCTGAAGCTGCTCCGCGCCATGGGCGACCAGCTGGACGAGGCCGCCCGGGAACAGGTGCTGGACGGCCTGCGCGCCGTCGTCCGCCGGGTGGGCGCCGTCGAGGGCTGATCCCCCCGCATCCGTTATCTCGCGGTCACCAGGCGGCGGACAGACGGGCCACCGACACCGTGGTCCCGGACCGGGACACGCCCATCACGCTGGCCGGTTGCGGCGGCGGGTGCGCGCCTTCGGGCCAGCCGCTGGCGATCTCCGCGACGGCGAAGGCCACCTGTCCATGCTCCGGCGTGTCAAAGGCCAGGGTCACCCCTTCCGGCGGGGGCGCCTCGAAGCTGATCGTCGACCAGACGCCCGCATGCACGACCAGGGGCGCGTCGATGCCGTTCAGCCGCAGCCGCTTCAGCTCCACCGTCGGACGCAGCATCAGGACCAGCGTCTCCCCCCGCCGGGTCGGCGCGGCCCGCAGCAGCAGCCGCTGGTCCACCCGGTCGCCGCCCACCACCGGGGACAGGACATCGATCCGGCGGGCCGGG
The DNA here is from genome assembly GCA_903851655.1 of uncultured Caulobacterales bacterium. Classification (GTDB taxonomy): domain Bacteria; phylum Pseudomonadota; class Alphaproteobacteria; order Caulobacterales; family Caulobacteraceae; genus CAIMFV01. Next base: position 17,636 of record CAINOV010000096.1, on the reverse strand, counting down.
GCCAGGGTTGCGGCCTGTTCGATCAAGGGTGGCGCAGACTGGCGGCGGATGTCGCCGCCGTCGCTGCGCAGGACTGCGTCGGACCACGGCGTCCGCGGGAGCCGGCTGGCCCAGGCCCAGAGCTTGGCCCCCGGGTCGGACAGGTAGAAGGCCTCGGCCGCCTGGGGATGCTGCGCCGACGGGGCCGCGGCGGCCAGGGCCAGGGCGACGCCCGCGGCCGGAACACAGAGCACCGCCAGCGCGCCGCCCAGCAGGACGCGACCGGACGCGTGGGCGAGCGGCGACACCAGGGCTGCGGCCATCAGCCAGACCGACAGATTGGCCACGGGCAGGCCGGACCCGATGGCGGTGAACAGGCCGCCGCCGGCGTAGAAGGCGAGCGCCAGTCCCGGGGTCGCCACCACCGCCGCCGCGGCCAGACCGCGCCCCCGGGCGGCTTCGCCGGTCAGGCTGCAGACCAGCGCCGCCAGCGTCGCCGCGGCGACGGGCAGCATGAAGGGCGGGGCCATGGCCGGCGACAGGACCTGGATCGCAGCCACTGCGGCGATGGACAGGATCAGCGCGCCGATCCACCCGCTCCACGCCGTGATCGGGCGGCCGAGGCTCAACAGTCCGGCGCCGGCGCAGACCACGGCCAGGGCGACCGCGACGGGGTCCAGCCCGCGGACGAGGGCGCAGGCGAGCCCCGCCAGCCCCCCGGCCGCGACAGCCGCGACGATCCGGCCTCGCCCCGCCGCCGCGACGCCGGACAGCATCACCGTGACAGCCAGCGCCGCCAGCAGCTCGCCGGCGATCAGCAGTCGGGTGTGACCCACCACGCTGTAGCTGGCCCAGTAATCGGCCAGGCCGAGCGCGTCGCCGGTCAGCTGCAGCACCAGCCCGACGCCGGCGCCCAGGGTGACGAACAGCCCCATGCCGCGGAGGATCTGCCGCGGCGTGGTGCGCCCCGCCCGGCGCGCCCGCAGGCCAGCGAACGCCGCCGCGCCGGCGCTGGCCGCCAGGATCACCCACCCGACCCAGCCCGGATAGTGGACGAAGAGAGCGCCCAGGATGTCGTCATAGGCAGCATAGGCCCCCGGATCGGCCTTCGGCCCGTCGGCGCGACCCGCCATGGCCCGGGCCATGGCGCCGGCCTGATCGCCCAGATCCTGCAGCGCCCCGGGGTCCAGGTGCGCCGGCGTGGCCAGGGGCGTGTGGTAGGCGGGCAGGTCATCGAGGAAGGCGTAGTTCAGGCCCGGCAGGCCATGGCGCACGGCCAGGCTGAAATCGGTGTCGTTGGGCAGCAGATGATAGATGGCCGAGGACAGGGAGATGGCGTTGGGCGCCCGGATCGTCGCCGCCATCAGGCCGATGACGCCGTCACTGCCGGGCCCGGTCTCGAACATGCTGGCCCGTCCGGCGTCGCCCCGGGCCTCCATGTTGATCACCGCGCCGACCCGCCGGGCCATAGGATCGGACGAGAAGAAGGCGTCGGCGCCCAGAAGGCCCGCCTCCTCGCCGTCGGTGAAAAGGAAGATCACGTCCCGCTCCGGCGGCGGGCCCGCCTTCAGCATTCGCGCGATCTCGAGGGCCGCGGCCACGCCGGACGTGTCGTCCGCGGCGCCGGGGCTGTTGCGCACCGTGTCGTAGTGGCTCATCACCAGCAGGGCGGGGCGCGCGCGGTCCCGCCCCGGCAGGACGCCGATCACGTTCTGCACGCTGCCCGCGGCGAGCCAGGCGGCGTCGCGGCGGGACCCGTAGGTCCCCTGCCCGGTGTGGACCTCCCCGCCCAGGCCGAGATGCGCCAGCCGGTCGAGGATGTAGCTCCGGACCCGACCGATGTCGGCGGAGCCGATGGGGTGCGGCCGCACGGCGATGGCGCGGACATCGGCCATGGCCCGCTCCGCCGAGAACTGGCCGGGGGGCGCCGACGCCGGGACCGGCGCCGGAACCCGCAGGGCGAGACCCGCCCAGATCACCGCCGCGAGCACGGCCAGATACAGCCACAGGGACTTCAGCACGGTGGGGGACTCCGGGGCGGCCTGGACGATTCGCCCGTACGCTACATGCTGTTGCGCAGCGGGTGGAGGTCCGGATAGACCGGCGCGCGCTTTTCCTGCTTCGCGGCGAAGCTCTCCATCATGTGCTGCGGCGCGAACATGCCGGTCTGCCAGACGGCGATGTAGTCGAGGGCGTCCTTGATGCTGTGGTCGCGGGCGTAGTTGACCATCACCTTCGACCCCGCCACCGCCAGCGGCGGCTTGGACGCGATCTCCCGGGCGGTGGCCAGGACATGGTCGAGCAGGGCCTCGTGGGTGTCGAAGACCTCGTTCACCAGACCGATCTCCCGGGCCCGGGCCGCGGGCAGCCTGCGACCGGTATAGGCCATCTCCCGCACCCAGCCCTCGGGGATCAGCTTGCACAGGCGCGGAAAGGTGCCGACATCGGCGGTCATGCCGATGTTGATCTCCTGGATGACGAAGAAGGCGTCGGCGGTGCAGTAGCGGATGTCGCAGGCCGAGATCATGTCCACCCCGGCGCCCACGCATCCGCCCTGCACGGCGACCAGCACCGGCATCCGCGCCTCGTCGAGGCAGGAGAAGGTGTTCTGCAGGTAATGCACATGGCGGCGGAAGGCCTCCATGGCCGTCGCCCGGTCGCTGTCGCTGCGCTCGGTCACGCCGGCCTCGGGATCGGTGAAGACCGAGAGGTCCATGCCAGCGGTGAAGTGCTTGCCGGTGGAGGACAGGACGATCACCCGGGCCCGGGCGTTGTCGTTGATGTCGCGGATGATGGCTGGCAGCTCGTTCCAGAAGGCGCGGTTGAGGGCGTTCATCGCCTGTGGCCGGTTCAGCCGGACATGGGCGACCTGGTCGGCGATCTCCACCGAGAAGCAGGTCCAGGCGGGATGGGCGGGAGCGTTCATTTGGAGGCCTCTGACAGTCGGAACAGGGCGGCACCATACGCCGTCCCCGGCAATCGCCAAATCGGCGCCATGGCCTATGGCTCCGGCCCTTTACCCCGGTTAAGATGGACCCTACGGTCGTTCAGCCGGTCAGCTTCGGGATGCGGGGTCGCATCGATGGATGCAGCAGTCTTTCACGAACCACGGCGCCGGATGATCCATCTGGCGGACGGGGACATGGCTGCGCTGGACTTCGGCAGTCCGGACCGGCCGGTGGACGTGATCTTCTCCCACGCCAACGGCTTCAACGCCCTCACCTATCGCTCGATCCTGGCGCCGCTGGCCGCCAGCCTGCGCCTGCTGGTCATCGATCAGCGGGGCCACGGCGCCTCCACCCTGCCCGCGCGTCCCGAGGGACGGACCTCCTGGTACGACCTGCGGGACGATCTGGCCGCCCTGCTGGACCAGCTCAACGGCCCTCCGGTGGTGCTGGCGGGGCATTCCATGGGCGGCGCCGCCTCGATCATGGCCGCAGCCCTCCGCCCGGACCGGGTGCGGTCCCTGGTGCTGTTCGATCCGGTGGTGCTGAGCCTGCCCCAGAGCCTCGCCGCCCTCGCGCCCTGGACGGACATGGCGCGGTACGCCGCCCAGCCGCTGGCCGCCCGCGCCCTCACCCGCCGCGCGGTGTTCCCCTCGGCCCCGGACGCGATGAGCGCCTATCGCGGCCGCGGCGCGTTCCGCGGATGGCCGGACACGGTCCTCGCGGACTATATCGCCGGCGGCTTCCGCCTGCGGGACGACGGACAGGTGGAGCTGGCCTGCGCGCCGGCCTGGGAGGCGTCGAACTTCTCGGCCATGGCCAATAACATCTGGGGACTGGCCGGACGGGTCCGCGCGCCGATGCGCATCTATCGCGCCGAGACCGGCTCCACCTGCCGGATCGGCTCCGGACGGCTGTTCCTGCGCGCCAACCGGCGCTCGACCCTGACGGTGGTGGAGGGCGCCAGCCATTTCCTGCCGATGGAGCGGCCGGACCTGGTCCGCGAAACGATCCTCGACGCCGCCGCCGAGAGCGGCCGCCAGGACCGCGTCAGTCCTTGAACACCACCGTCCGGTGGCCGTTCAGCAGCACCCGGTCCTCCAGCACGAAGCGCACGGCGCGGGCCAGCACCAGACGCTCGATGTCGCGGCCCTTGCGCACCAGGTCCGTCGCCGTGTCCCGGTGGCTGATCCGCTCCACGTCCTGTTCGATGATCGGACCCTCATCCAGGTCGCCGGTGACGAAATGCGCCGTGGCGCCGATGATCTTCACCCCCCGGGCGTGGGCCTGGTGATACGGCTTGGCCCCCTTGAAGCCGGGCAGGAACGAGTGGTGAATGTTGATGCAGCGCCCCGCCAGCTTGGCCGACAGCCCGTCGGACAACACCTGCATGTAGCGGGCGAGCACCACCAGATCGGCGCCGGTCGACTGGATCAGGGCCCAGAGCGCCGCCTCCTGGTCCAGCTTGGTTTCCTTGGTGACCGGCAGGTAGTGGAACGGCAGACCCCAGAAATCGAGGTTCCGATAGGTTTCCCGTGGGTGGTTCGAGACGATGGCCACGATGTCCATCTCCAGTTCGCCGCCCCGCCAACGATAGAGCAGGTCCGCCAGACAGTGATCGGCGGCGGACGCCATGATCATCACCTTGCGCCGCTCGCTGCGGCTGCGCAGGGACCATTTCATGCCCAGCTCCTCGCCGATCGTCGCCAGCTCCGCCCGCAGCACGGCCTCGTCGCAGCCGGAGGGGTCCAGCACCACCCGCATGAAGAAACGTCCGGTGTCGAGATCGTCGTACTGCTGCGCGTCGAGGATGTTGGCGTTGTGCTGGAACAGCGCGCCGGAGATGCGGGCGACGATGCCGGGGCGGTCTTGGCAGGACAGGGTCAGGATCATGGGACCAGACCGATGACGCCACCGGACCGGTCCGTCAAGAATTTCGGGGCTCGCGGTCGCCTGGGTTCAGGGCGCAGGTCGCTTCCGTACTTTGAATTTTACCCGGCGGCGCTGCCGTTGTAAGCGACACCCGGGGCGGGGCGCCCCGCAGGCAAGGGTTGGCGTCGATGCGCGTTGCGATGATTGGATCGGGTTATGTCGGGCTGGTGTCCGGCGCGTGCTTCGCCGATTTCGGCCATGTGGTCACCTGCATCGACAAGGACGCCGGCAAGATCGAACGGCTGAACCGCGGCGAGATCCCCATCTACGAGCCCGGCCTCGACCGGCTGGTGGAGGACAACATGTCCGCCGGGCGCCTGTTCTTCACCACCGACGCCACCGACGCCGTGCGCGAGGCCGACGCGGTGTTCATCGCCGTGGGCACGCCGTCCCGCCGGGGCGACGGCTATGCGGACCTCAGCTATGTCTACGCCGCCGCCGAGGAGATCGCCCAGCTGATGCAGGGCTTCACCGTGGTGGTGACCAAGTCCACGGTTCCGGTGGGCACCGGGGACGAGATCGAGACCATCATCGCCAAGGCCCGCGCCGATGCGGACTTCGCCGTGGTCTCCAACCCGGAGTTCCTGCGGGAAGGCGCCGCGATCTCCGACTTCAAGCGGCCGGACCGGGTGGTGATCGGCACGTCTGACCCGCGGGCGGAGGAGGTGATGCGCGAGCTCTACCGGCCCCTGTCCCTCAACGAGGCGCCGCTGATGTTCACCTCACGGCGGACGTCGGAGCTGATCAAGTACGCGGCCAACGCCTTCCTGGCCATGAAGATCACCTTCATCAACGAGGTCGCGGACCTGTGCGAGAAGCTGGACGCCGACGTCCAGCAGGTGGCCCGGGGCATCGGCCTCGACAACCGGATCGGGTCCAAGTTCCTGAACGCGGGCCCCGGCTATGGCGGCTCCTGCTTTCCGAAGGATACGCTGGCGCTGGTGCGCACGGCCCAGTCCGCCGGCGCGCCCCTGCGGCTGATCGAGACCACCGTGTCCATCAACGACGCGCGAAAGAAGGCCATGGCGGCGCGGGTGTCGTCGGCCCTGGGGGCGGAGGCGGCGCCGGGGAGCCTGGCGGGCAAGACGGTGGGGGTGCTGGGCCTGGCCTTCAAGCCCAATACCGACGACATGCGCGACGCGCCCTCCCTCGACATCGTGCCCGCCCTTCAGGCCATGGGCGCCCGGGTCCAGGCCTTCGACCCCGAGGCGCACGAGGCGCGGCAACTGCTGCCCGACGTGCGGTTCACCTCGAGCCCCTATGAGGCGGTGGAGGGCGCCGACGCCGTCGTCATCATCACCGAGTGGGACCAGTTCCGCGCGCTGGACCTGGAGCGGGTGAAGGCGCTGATGCGCTCACCCACCCTGATCGACCTGCGCAACATCTACAAGACCGAGGCCATGGCGCGGATGGGCTTCCGCTATTTCAGCATTGGCCGGCCCCCGTGTTGATGTGCTGCGTTGCAGCATTTTCCGAACTCCGCCGGAGCCAGTCCACGATCAGTCAAACGGACAAACACGGTAAATAAAATCTTGCCAATGTTAACGACGTTACAAGTCCGTTTACACAAGACGCCCGCATTTTTCGATTTAATAGTCTCGAGCTGAAACCAAGCATTAAACCTGCCGGCCTAGTGTGCGGGGGTAGTTTGGAGTTCCGCTCATGGCCCAGCCCCGCCGCCAAGACCCTGTCGTTGTCAGCCTGCCCCAGGCTCGGACATCTGCGGCGCGGATCGCCGACTCCAGCGACCGGGCGCATCCGTCCCCGGCCCGCGCGCTGCAGGACAGCCTCCTGCCCGACGCCCTGTCGGCCAGTGCGATGGACATCGACGGCAAGTGGCATCCTGCGGCGACCCTCGGCTTTGTCGTGGTCACCTGCGGCGGCTTCTGGGGCGTTCTGGCCCTGACCGTCGGGCGCCTGCTCAACCTCCACTAGGCGCATCCAGGGCGCAACGGGGTCGCCGCTCCCGCAGGGATCGGCGGAACTTGTTCTTGCTATGGCCGCCCGTGCGCGGCAAACAGCCCTCGCTTTCGAGGGATTCCCATGACCGACACCGCCCGCCCGCTCGCCCTGCGCATGGCCGACGCCATCCGCGTCCTGTCCGTGGATGCGGTGAGCCACGCCAAGTCCGGCCACGCCGGCGCCCCCATGGGTCTGGCGGATGTGGCGACCGTGCTCTGGAGCCGCTTCCTGAAGTTCGACGCCAAGGCGCCGGACTGGGCGGACCGGGACCGGTTCGTCCTGTCTGCGGGACATGGCTCGATGCTGATCTATTCGCTGCTGCACCTCACCGGCGGCAAGGCGGTGACGATGGATCAGATCCGCAACTTCCGGCAGCTGGGCTCCAACACCCCGGGCCATCCGGAATTCGGCCACACGCCGGGAGTCGAGACCACCACAGGGCCGCTGGGTCAGGGCCTGGCCACCGCCGTGGGCCTGGCCATGGCCGAGCGCAGCCTGAACGCCCGCTACGGCGACGATCTGGTGGACCACCGGACCTGGGTGCTGGCCGGCGACGGCTGCCTGATGGAAGGCGTCAGCCACGAGGCGATCAGCCTGGCCGCACGGCTGAAGCTGAACCGCCTCACCGTCATCTGGGATGACAACAACGCCACCATCGACGGGGTGGTCGGCCTGTCCGAGACCGGCGACCAGGTCGCACGCTTCAAGGCCGCCGGCTGGGCGGTGAAGGCCATTGACGGTCACGACCATGGCCAGATCCGCCGGGCCCTGGCCTGGGCGGTGAAGCAGGACCGCCCGACCCTGATCGCCGCAAAGACCCAGATCGGCCGGGGCGCCGGGAAGATGGCCGGAAACTACAAGTCGCACGGGGTGCTGGACGCCGACGCCGTGGCCGCCACCCGGGCGGAGCTGGGCTGGACCGCTCCGCCGTTCGAGATTCCCGAGGACATCAGCCGGGCCTGGCGCGCCGTGGGCCGCCGGGGCGCGAAGCTGCGCAAGGCCTGGGGCGAACGCCTCGCCGCCTCGCCCAGGTCCGCGGACTTCACCCGCGCCGTGATCCAGGGCGACCTGCCGGCGGACGCCTTCGCAGCCCTGGACGCCTATATCGCCAAGGCCGTGACCGAGGCGCCGGCCAACGCCACCCGGGTGTTTTCCGGCGCGGCCCTCGCGGCCCTGACCCCCGCCATCCCGGAGCTGATCGGCGGCTCCGCCGACCTGACCGGCTCGGTGAACACCCTGACGCCCGGCATGACCGGCTTCGACGCCCCCGACTATGCCGGGCGCTACGTTTATTACGGCGTGCGCGAGCACGGCATGGCCGCGGCCATGAACGGCATGGCCCTGCACGGGGGCGTGATCCCCTATGCCGGCACCTTCCTGGTGTTCTCCGACTACAGCCGCCCGGCCATCCGCCTGTCCGCCCTCATGGGCGTGCGGGTGGTGCATGTGATGACCCATGACAGCATCGGGGTCGGCGAGGACGGGCCGACCCACCAGCCGGTGGAGCACGTGGCCAGCCTGCGGGCGATCCCCAACCTCACCGTCTTCCGCCCGGCGGACGCCGTGGAGACGGCGGAGTGCTGGAAACTGGCCCTCAGCCAGCGTGACCGTCCCTCAGTGATGGTGCTGTCGCGGCAGAAGACCACCGCCGCGCGGACGACCCCGTCGACGGAGACCCTGTCCGCCCGCGGCGCCTATGAGGTGTCCGCGGCGGACGGTCCGGCCCGGGCCACCCTGTTCGGAACCGGCACGGAGCTGGCGATCGCCCTGGCGGCCCAGGCGCTGCTGAAGGCCGAGGGGATCGCCGCCCGGGTGGTGTCGGTTCCGTCCTTCGAGCTGTTCGCCGCCCAGCCCGCAGCCTACCGCCAGGCGGTGATCGGCGATGCGCCGGTGCGCGCGGCGGTGGAGGCCGGCGTGCGCCAGGGCTGGGACGCCCTGATCGGCGAGGACGGGATCTTCGTCGGCATGTCCGGCTTCGGCGCCAGCGCCCCGGCGGAGGCCCTGTACCCCCATTTCGGCATCACCGCCGCCGACCTCGCCCGGGCGGTGAAGGCGCGTCTGGGCTGAGGCCCCTTGCGTCTTAGCAGACCGTAAGGCTGCCGCGTGCTATGAGGCCCGGATCATGACCCAGCTGGCGACGCCTCCGTTCCACTCCCCCTTCGCGCACGGCTTCGTGCGGGTGGGGGTCTGCACGCCGGCGGTGCGGCCCGCCGATCCCGTGTTCAACGCCGCCGCGATCCTCGATCAGGTCCGGCAGGCCGACGCCTCGGGCGCGAGCCTGCTGGTGTTCCCCGAACTGGGGATCAGCGCCTACGCCATCGACGACCTGCACCACCAGACCGTACTGCTGGACGCGGTGGAGGCGGCGCTCGCGGGCCTGGCGCGGGACAGCGCCGGCCTGACGCCCGCCTTCGTCGTGGGCGCGCCCCTGCGTCGGCGGGGGCGGCTCTACAACTGCGGCGTGGTCATCCATGACGGCCGGCTGGTGGGGGCGGTTCCCAAGAGCTACCTGCCCAACTACCGGGAGTTCTACGAGCCCCGCTGGTTCACCCCGGGGCACGAGACCACCGGCGAGATCGAGATCGACGGCGCAACCGTTCCCTTCGGCGCGGACCTGCTGTTCCGCAGCACGGGGCTCCTCGACGTCACCTTCCATGTGGAGATCTGCGAGGATGTCTGGGCGCCGGAGCCGCCCTCCACCCTGGCCGCTGTTTCAGGCGCCGAGGTCCTGCTCAACCTGTCCGCCAGCAACATCGTCATCGGCAAGGCCCAGGCCCGCCGCACCCTGTGCGCCGCCCAGTCCATGCGCTGCTTCGCCGCCTACGCCTATTCCGCCGCAGGCCCTGGGGAGTCCACCACCGACCTCGCCTGGGACGGACACGGGGTGATCTTCGAGAACGGCCGGGAGCTGGCGGAGACCACGCGCTTCTCGCCCAGCCCGACCCTGGCCCTGGCGGATGTGGACGTGGCCCTGCTGCGGGCGGAGCGGATCCGCACCCGGGCGTTCGGCGAGAGCCCGGACGCCGCCGACAGTTTCCGCATCCTGGAGCTGGAGATCCGGCCGCCGGCGGGGCCGCAGCCCCTGCTGCGCGCGGTGGAGCGGTTCCCCTATGTGCCCTCCGACCCGGCGCGGCTGGCGGAGGACTGCGCCGAGGCCTACCAGATCCAGGTCCAGGGCCTCGCCCAGCGCCTGCGGTCCACCGGTCTGGACAAGCTGGTGATCGGCGTGTCCGGCGGCCTCGACTCCACCCAGGCCCTGATCGTGGCGGTGCGGGCCATGGACCAGCTGGGGCTGCCGCGCAGTCACGTGCTGGCCTACACCCTGCCCGGATTCGCCACGTCCGAGGGCACCCGGGGCAACGCCTGGGCGCTGATGCGCAGCCTCGGCGTCACGGCGGCGGAGATCGATATCCGCCCCGCCGCGAACCAGATGCTGACCGACCTCGGCCACCCGGCGGCCACGGGGGCCGCGGTCTATGACGTGACCTTCGAGAACGTGCAGGCGGGCCTGCGCACCGACTACCTGTTCCGCCTGGCGAACCAGGCCGGCGCCCTGGTGGTGGGCACGGGGGACCTGTCGGAGCTGGGGCTGGGCTGGTGCACCTATGGGGTCGGCGACCACATGTCGCACTACAATCCCAACGCCTCGGTCTCCAAGACCCTGATCCAGCACCTGATCCGGTATGTGGCCGCGTCGGGGGACGTGTCGGACGCGGTGGCGCAGGTGCTGCACGCGATCCTGAACACCGAGATCTCGCCGGAACTGGTGCCCGCCGGCGCCGACGGGGCGGTGCAGTCGACGGAGAGTTTCGTCGGCCCCTACGCCCTGCAGGACTTCAACCTCTATTATCTGACCCGGTATGGCTTTGCGCCGTCGCGGATCGCCTATCTGGCCCTGCAGGCCTGGGGGGACGCCGCCGCCGGGACCTGGCCGGCCAACACGCCGGACGCGGCGCGCCGGGCCTATGACCTCAAGACCATCAAGGCCTGGCTGGCCCTGTTCCTCAAGCGGTTCTTCGCCAACCAGTTCAAGCGGTCTGCGGTTCCCAACGGTCCCAAGATCTCCTCCGGCGGGTCGCTGTCGCCCCGGGGCGACTGGCGAATGCCGTCGGACGCCCCCGCCACGGCCTGGCTCGACGAACTGGCCCGGAACACGCCGGAAGGGTAGGTCGCACCTTGTCCGGACCGAGGTTCCCGGGTCTTCGCCCGGGAATGACGAGCCTCAACGAATTATAGACAGCCATGTCGCCCTCGGCCTTTAGCCGGGAACCGCAAATCATAGATTTATCAAATAAATCAATGTCATTCTCGGGCTTGACCCGAGAACCCCCGTCAGGATGAGACGCCACATCCGGAACAAGGTTCCCGGCTCAAGGCCGGGAATGACATTTCATCATCAAACGCGTTGTCACCCCCGCCGTTCGCCCTCCTTCAGCCGCCAGGCGTTGGCGGTGGCGACGATCTCGTCGATGGAGGAATGGGTCGGCGTCCAGCCCAGGATCTCCCGCGCCCGGGTGTTGGAGGCGATCAGCACGGGCGGATCCCCGGCCCGGCGGGGGCCGATGGTCCGCGGCAGCTTGCGTCCCGTGACCCGCTCGATGGCGTCGGCGATTTCCTTCACCGTGGCGCCCTCTCCGGTTCCCAGATTGAAGAACCCGCCCGCGCCGCCGGCCAGCAGGTGTTCCGCCGCCAGCCGGTGCGCCTCGCCCAGATCGGTGACATGGACATAGTCGCGGACGCAGGTGCCGTCCCGGGTGTCGAAGTCATCGCCGAAGATGGTGAAGCGGTAGTCGTCCCGCAGGGACCCCTCGATGGCCAGGGGAATGACATGGGTCTCGGGCTCGTGCCGCTCGCCGGCCTCCCCGTCCGGGTCGGCGCCGGCGGCGTTGAAGTAGCGCAGGGCCGCGAAGGTGAAGCCATAGGCCGTGGCGTAGTCGGCCAGCATCCGCTCCACCATCAGTTTCGACCAGCCATAGGGGTTGATCGGCCACTGGGGGTGATCCTCGGGGATCGGCACCTGCTTCGGCACGCCATAGGTGGCCGCGGTGGAGGAGAAGATGAACTTCGAGCAGCCGTTGGCCCGCATGGCCTCCAGCACGTTGAAGGCGCCCAGGGAATTGTTGGCGTAGTACTGGCCGGGGTCGCTGACGCTTTCGCCCACATAGGTCAGGGCGGCGAAGTGGGCCACCACATCCGGCTTCACGGCGGCGACGGCCCTGCCGACGGCGTCCGCGTCCAGCAGGTCGCCCTCGATCAGATCGCCCCATTTCACGAGGTCGCGCCAACCCCGGTAGAGGTTGTCGTACACCACCACCCGATAGCCGGCCCGGGCGAAGGCCTTGCAGCAGTGGCTGCCGACATATCCGGCGCCGCCGGTGACAAGGATGGTCTGCAAGGGACGGCTCCGCTGACGGGTCGAGTTGCTGCTGGATACAGCGCCCGGCCGGTCAAGGCCAGCGGGCGGCGCCGACGGGCGCCCAATCTGGCGCGACGCCGCTATTGACATGACGGGTGCAGAAACGCTCTCAGGACGGACACCTCACCTCAGAGGACCAAAGACCATGGCCGACTGGATCCTCTACGGCATGCCGGGCTCGCTCTACACCGCCAAGGCGCGGAGCTACCTGCGCAAGCAGGGCCTCTCGGTGGAGGAGCGGGCGCCCGGCGACCCCCGCTTCACCGGCGAGATCATCCCCGTGACCGGTCGCTGGATCGTGCCGGTGCTCCAGGACCCGGACGGCGCGATCGTGCAGGACGGCGCCGACATCATCGACCACGTCGAGGCGCGGGGCGCAGCAGTCCGTTCGGCCTATCCCGCAGACCCCGTGGCGCGGGTCATCAGCCTGATCTTCGAGCTGTTCGGCGGGGAGGGCCTGTTGCGACCGGCCATGCACTACCGCTGGAACTTCGACGCGGACAACCTGCCCTTCCTCGAGCGGGACTTCGTCAACGCCCTGTTTCCCGGTGCGGATGCAGCCACCCGGGCTGGCGTCTTCGCGCGGTCGAGCGGCCTGATGCGCAAGGCCGCGGTGGGCTTCGGCGTCACGCCCGACAGTTTCGCAGCGGTCGAGGCCAGCTATCTCGACTTCCTGGACCGGTTCGACGCCCATCTGGCCGCCTATCCCTACCTGCTGGGCGACGCGCCCACGATCGGCGACTATGGGCTGATCGCGCCGCTGCACGCCCATCTGAGCCGCGATCCCCATCCGTCAGCGCTGATGAAGCGCCGGGCTCTGCATGTGTGGCGCTGGGTGGAGCGGATGACCACGCGGGACGACGACGCCGGGGAATATCTGGCGGTCTCGCCGCCGGCCCTGACCGCCCTGGCGTCGCCGACCCTGGCGGCCCTGCTCGGCTTTGTCGCGGAGGACTACCTGCCCGAGGCGGAGGCCATGGTCGCCTGGCTGAACGCCTGGCTGTCGGAGCAGCCGGCGGACAGGCTGGCGGGGCCTGTGGACCGGTCCGTCGGGCGCATGACCTTCCCGTGGCGCGGACTGGCCCTGACAGTCATGGTCATGCCCTACCGCCTCTGGCTGCTGCAGCGGATCCAGGACGCCGCCGACGTCCTTGACGCCGAGCAGGCGGCGGCCCTCGCCGGCCTGCTGGGGCCTGCGGGCCTGTCGTCGCTCCTGTCCGCGCGGGTGTCGCGGCGGATCGAGCGCCGGGCCCAGCGGGAGTGGTGGGCGGCCTGACGGATCGTCCGTGACCGATTGTCCGTGACGGATCGTCCGTGACCGGCGAATCGGCCGCCGCTCGCGGAGGATTTACCGGTTGTGCATGGCGCCGGGCGAAAAGGGCCCCTATGTTGTTGAGGAAAGACGGTTTCGTCTTCGTTTCAACAGGACCGGGGCCTTGTCCCCGGTCCGGCAGGCCAAAAAGGCGTTCGCATGACTGTTCGCAATCTCGCGATCTGGGGCGTGGTGATCCTGGTTCTCGTTGCGCTCTATACCGTCATCTATCCCGGCTCGAAGACCCAGGCCTCGAACGAGATCAGCTATTCCCAGCTGCTCCAGAAGATCGACCAGGGCGAGATCAAGGCCGTGACCCTGCGGGGCGACACGGCTTCGGCGACGGACGGTCAGAACCGCATCTACGCCGCCACCACCCCCGTCAGCCAGGAGGAGCTGCTGAAGCGCCTCGAGGCGCAGAAGGCCAACATCAAGGTCCAGTCCGCCCAGTCCAGCACCTGGGTCAGCCTGCTGGTGAACCTCTTGCCGGTGATCCTGCTGGTGGGCGCCTGGGTGATCTTCATGCGCCAGATGCAGGGCGCGGGCAAAGGCGCCATGGGCTTCGGCAAGTCCAAGGCCCGCCTGCTGACCGAGAACAAGAACCGCGTGACTTTCGAAGACGTCGCCGGCGTGGACGAGGCCAAGGAAGAACTGCAGGAGATCGTCGACTTCCTGAAGGATCCGGGCAAGTTCCAGCGCCTGGGCGGCAAGATCCCCAAGGGCGCGCTGCTGATCGGCCCCCCCGGCACCGGCAAGACGCTGCTGGCCCGCGCCATCGCCGGCGAGGCGGGGGTTCCCTTCTTCACCATCTCCGGCTCCGACTTCGTGGAGATGTTCGTCGGCGTGGGCGCCAGCCGCGTCCGCGACATGTTCGAGCAGGCCAAGAAGAACGCCCCCTGCATCATCTTCATCGATGAAATCGACGCCGTGGGCCGTCATCGCGGCGCCGGTCTCGGCGGCGGCAATGACGAACGCGAGCAGACCCTGAACCAGCTGCTGGTGGAGATGGACGGCTTCGAGGCCAATGAGGGCATCATCCTCGTGGCCGCCACCAACCGTCCGGACGTGCTCGACCCGGCCCTGCTGCGTCCCGGTCGTTTCGACCGCCAGATCGTGGTCCCGAACCCGGACGTGGGCGGCCGCGAGAAGATCCTGCGCGTGCACATGCGCAACGTGCCCCTGGCCCCGGACGTGGACGTCCGCACCCTGGCCCGCGGCACCCCCGGCTTCTCCGGCGCCGACCTCGCCAACCTGGTGAACGAGGCGGCCCTGATGGCCGCCCGGCGCAACCGGCGCATGGTGGGCATGTCCGACTTCGAGGACGCCAAGGACAAGGTCATGATGGGCGCCGAGCGCAAGTCCATGGCCATGAGCGAGGAAGAGAAGAAGCTGACCGCCTATCACGAGGGCGGCCATGCGATCCTCGCCCTGACGGTCCCCTCCACCGATCCGGTGCACAAGGCCACCATCATTCCCCGCGGTCGCGCTCTGGGTATGGTGATGCAGCTGCCGGAAGGCGACCGCTATTCCATGAAGTTCCAGCAGATGACCTCGCGCCTGACCATCATGATGGGCGGCCGGGTGGCCGAAGAGATCATCTTCGGCAAGGACAATGTCACCTCAGGCGCCTCGTCGGACATCGAGCAGGCGACCCGTCTCGCCCGCATGATGGTCACCCGCTGGGGCTTCTCCGAGGAGCTGGGCGTCGTGGCCTATGGGGAAAACCAGGACGAGGTGTTCCTTGGCATGAGCGTCGGCCGCCAGCAGAACGTCTCGGAAGAGACCGCCCGCAAGATCGACGGCGAGGTCCGCCGGCTGGTGCAGAACGGCTATGACGAGGCCCGCCGCATCTTGACCGAGCGTCTGGACGACCTGCACGCCCTGGCCAAGGCCCTGCTGGAGTTCGAGACCCTGTCCGGGGACGAGATCATCAACGTGCTGAAGGGCATCCCGCCCGTGCGGGAGAACCCGGAGGACCGTCGGCCCCCGTCGGCCAGCGTCAGCGTGCCCCTGACCCACCCGGCGCCCAGCCTGCCTCCGGGCGGCCTGGCCGGCGGCCCGACTCCGGAACCGGCCTGATCCTGCGCCTCACAGCGGCCGGAGTGCGTCGTCGTGAGGCTTGAGGACCTGCTGGCCGATCCCGCCCGACGGCGCCCCCTGGTCATGGGCGTGGTCAATGTGACGCCGGACAGCTTTTCCGACGGCGGCCGCCACGACACGACGGAGGCCGCCGTCGCCGCCGGGCTGCGGCTGGCGGCGGAGGGGGCGGATGTCCTCGACATCGGCGGAGAGTCCACCCGTCCGGGCGCCGACCCCGTCTCCGAACAGCAGGAACTGGACCGGGTGCTGCCGGTGATCGAGGGTCTGGCGCGCCGGACCGACCGTCCCCTGTCCGTGGACACCCTGAAACCCGCCGTGGCCCGCGCCGCCGTCGCCGCCGGGGCGACCCTCTGGAACGACGTGGCCGCCCTCGGCGGAGACAATGGTCCCGAGACGGCCGCGGCGCTGGGCTGCACGGTGATCCTCATGCACATGCAGGGCGAGCCCCGATCCATGCAGGCCGCCCCCCGCTATGCCGACGTCGTGGCCGAGGTGGAGGCCTTCCTGCTGGCCCGGGCGGAGACGGCCCTGGCCGCCGGCGTGCGGCGGGACCGGATCTGGCTGGATCCCGGCATCGGCTTTGGCAAGACCCTCGCGCACAACCTGGCCCTTCTGGCCGCCCTGCCGCGCCTCACCGCCCACGGGTTTCCGGTGCTGCTGGCCGCCAGCCGCAAGCGGTTCATCGCCGCCCTCGACCCCGCCGCGCCGGGGCCGAATCACCGGCTGGGCGGCTCCCTGGCCACGGCGCTCTGGGGGGCGAGCCATGGCTGCCGGATGGTGCGCTGCCACGACGTGGCCGAGACCGTCCAGGCGCTGACCGTCTGGGCGGCCGTGGCGGAAGCGGCGCCGTGACCCGCCCGGGCCAGGGCCGCGTGCTGGTGGTCGCAGGCTCGGATTCCGGGGGCGGCGCCGGGATCCAGGCTGACATCAAGACGATCACCGTGCTGGGCGGGTACGCCGCCACCGCGGTCACGGCGGTCACCGTTCAGAACACCCTGGGGGTCAGCGGCGCGCTGCCCGTGCCCCTGGATCTGATCGAGGCCCAGATGCGGGCGGTGCTGGATGATATCGGCGCGGACGTGATCAAGACCGGCATGCTGGGCGACGCCGCCACGGTGGCGCGGGTGGCGGACCTCCTGCAGATCTACGGCATCCCCGCGGTGATCGACCCGGTGATGGTGGCCAAGGGCGGCCACGCCTTGCTGGCCGGATCGGCCGTGGCGGCCATGGCGGAGCGACTGGTCCCGCGGGCGGCGCTCCTCACCCCCAATGCGCCGGAGGCCGCCGCCCTGACCGGGCTTGCGGTCGAGACCACGGACGATCTGAGGCGGGCGGCCGACACCCTGCTGGCCCTGGGCGCCGGCGCCGTCCTGATGAAGGGCGGACACATTCCCGGCGACCGGGTCGTCGACCTGCTGATCACGCCGGCGGGGGAGACCCGGTTCGAGGGGGCGCGGATCGAGACCCGGCACACCCACGGCACCGGCTGCACCCTGGCCTCGGCCATCGCCGCGGGACTGGCCCGGGATCGCCCCCTGATCGAGGCGGTGGCGGCGGCGCACGGCTATGTGGCGCAGGCGATCCGCCAGGCCCCCGGCTTCGGCGCCGGGCATGGCCCGCTGGATCACGGCTGGCCGCTGCGGGGCCCGGGCCATGGCCACGGCTGAAATGAACGGAAACCGAGATTGACCGCCCCCGCCGCCGGAAGATGCTAAACGGCGGCGGGTTTCGTCCTCAGTGCTATCGGGAACATCGGCATGTCCATCGCCTTCATCGACCTCAACGCCCAGCGCCGCCGGATCGGCGACCGCATGACCGAGTCCATGATGGCGGTGATCGAGTCCGGCGCCTTCATCATGGGGCCGCCGGTGAAGACGTTCGAGCAGCAGCTGGCGGCCTTCGGCGGCGCCAAGCACGCCCTGTCCTGCGCCAACGGCACGGACGCCATCGTGCTGCCGCTGATGGCCTGGGACATCGGCCCCGGCGACGC
>CAINOV010000095.1 GCA_903851655.1 uncultured Caulobacterales bacterium | reverse complement strand
GGCTTGAACAGCTCCAGCGCCATCTTCTTCGGCAGGCCGCACTCATGCAGCTTCAGCTCGGGACCGACCACGATCACCGAACGGCCGGAATAGTCGACGCGCTTGCCCAGCAGGTTCTGGCGGAACCGCCCCTGCTTGCCCTTCAGCATGTCGGCCAGGGACTTCAGCGGGCGCTTGTTGGCGCCGGTGATGACCCGGCCGCGACGGCCGTTGTCGAACAGGGCGTCCACGGCTTCCTGCAGCATCCGCTTCTCGTTGCGGATGATGATGTCGGGGGCGCGCAGCTCGATCAGGCGCTTCAGACGGTTGTTGCGGTTGATGACCCGGCGATACAGGTCGTTCAGGTCGGAGGTGGCGAAGCGGCCGCCGTCCAGCGGCACCAGCGGGCGCAGCTCGGGCGGAATGACCGGAACCACGGTCATGATCATCCATTCCGGGCGGTTGCCGGACTCGATGAAGGCCTCGATGATCTTCAGGCGCTTGGACGCCTTCTTCTGCTTCATTTCCGACGGATTGTCCGCCAGCTCGCCCCGCAGGCGGTCGGCCTCCTGGTGGAGGTCGATGGCCATCAGCAGGTTGCGGACCGCCTCGGCGCCGATCTCGGCGGTGAAGCTGTCGTCGCCGAACTCGTCCTGATAGCGGACGAAGTCATCCTCGGTCAGCAACTGGTGCTGCTTGAGCGGCGTGAGGCCCGGCTCGGTGACGATGTACTGTTCGAAGTACAGGACCCGCTCGATATCCTTCAGGGGCATGTCGAGCATCATGGCGATGCGCGACGGCAGGGACTTCAGGAACCAGATGTGGGCGACGGGCGAGGCCAGCTCGATATGGCCCATCCGCTCGCGCCGGACGCGGGCGAGGGTCACTTCCACGCCGCACTTTTCGCAGATGATGCCCTTGTACTTCATGCGCTTGTACTTGCCGCACAGGCACTCGTAGTCCTTGGTCGGCCCGAAGATGCGGGCGCAGAACAGGCCGTCGCGCTCCGGCTTGAAGGTCCGGTAGTTGATGGTCTCTGGCTTCTTGATCTCGCCGAAGGACCAGCTGCGGATCTTTTCCGGGCTGGAGAGGGAGATGCGGATCTGGTCGAAGGTCGGCAGGGCCTGGACCGGATTGAAGATATTCAGGACTTCCTGGTTCATCGGAGTTCCTCATCGGGGGCCTTGGCCCACCTTGGGTGTTTCGGGCGCCGCGCGCCCGCCGGGTCATCGTGACCTTCAGCGGACGCGCGGCGTTAGCGGCGCAGTCTGGGGGTGCCTCAGCGGATCAGGAGTTGGTCTCCAGCTCCACGTTCAGGCCCAGGGACCGCATTTCCTTGACGAGCACGTTGAAGCTCTCCGGGATGCCGGCCTCGAAGCTGTCGTCGCCGCGGACGATCGCCTCGTAGACCTTGGTCCGGCCGGCCACGTCGTCGGACTTGACCGTGAGCATCTCCTGCAGGGTGTAGGCCGCGCCATAGGCTTCCAGCGCCCACACTTCCATTTCCCCGAAGCGCTGACCGCCGAACTGGGCCTTGCCCCCCAGCGGCTGCTGGGTGACCAGGGAGTACGGACCGATCGAGCGGGCGTGGATCTTGTCATCCACCAGGTGGTGCAGCTTCAGCATGTAGATGTAGCCCACCGTGACCGGACGCTTGAACTGGTTCCCGGTCTGGCCGTCATAGAGGATGCTCTGGCCCGACCGGTCGAGACCGGCGGAGGCCAGCATGTCCTCGATGTCGCCGATGCGGGCGCCGTCGAACACCGGCGTGGCGATGGGAACGCCCTTGCCGAGGTTGCGGGCCAGCTCGAGAAGTTCATCGTCGGTGTCCGGCAGCTCTTCATCGGGGCCGTAGATGTCCCGCAGACGCTCGACCAGCGCGTCGCGCTGACCACCGGCCTGCCAGTCCTCCATCAGCCGCGAGATCTGGCGACCGAGGCCCGCGCAGGCCCAGCCCAGGTGGGTTTCGAAGATCTGACCGACGTTCATGCGCGACGGCACGCCCAGCGGGTTCAGCACGATGTCCACATGGGTGCCGTCGGCGAGGAACGGCATGTCCTCCACCGGCAGGATCTTGGAGATGACCCCCTTGTTCCCGTGACGTCCGGCCATCTTGTCCCCCGGCTGCAGCTTGCGCTTCACCGCCACGAACACCTTGACCATCTTCATCACGCCGGGGGGCAGCTCGTCGCCCCGCTGCAGCTTGTCGACCTTGTCCTCGAAGCGACGGTCCAGACGCTTCCGCGCCTCGTCGAACTGGCGCTTCATGGCCTCCAGCTCGCCCATGGTCTTCTCGTCGTCCAGGGCGATCTGCCACCACAGGCCGGCCGGGATCTCGTTCAGCTTGTCCAGGGTGACCTCGCCGCGGCCCAGGCCCTTGGGGCCGGACACGGCGGTCTTGCCCACCAGCAGTTCGCGCAGGCGGCCCTGGATATTGCGGTTCAGGATGGCGAACTCGTCGTCCCGGTCCTTGCCCAGACGTTCGATTTCCGAACGTTCGATGGCCAGGGCGCGTTCGTCCTTGTCCACGCCATGCCGGTTGAACACGCGGACCTCCACGACGGTTCCGGCGACGCCCGGGGGCAGACGCAGGGAGGTGTCGCGGACGTCCGACGCCTTTTCACCGAAGATGGCGCGGAGCAGCTTCTCTTCCGGCGTCATCGGGCTTTCGCCCTTCGGCGTGACCTTGCCGACGAGAATGTCCCCCGGCATGACCTCGGCGCCGATGGCGACGATGCCCGCCTCGTCGAGGTTGCGCAGGGCTTCCTCGCCGACGTTGGGGATATCCCGGGTGATTTCTTCGGGGCCCAGCTTGGTGTCGCGGGCCATGACCTCGAACTCCTCGATGTGGATCGAGGTAAAGACGTCATCGGACACGATCCGCTCGGAGATCAGGATCGAGTCCTCGAAGTTGTAGCCGTTCCAGGGCATGAACGCGACCAGCACGTTGCGGCCCAGGGCCAGTTCGCCCAGCTCCGTGGACGGGCCGTCGGCGATGATGTCGCCGGCCTTGATCCGGTCGCCGACCCGCACCAGCGGACGCTGGTTGATGCAGGTGTTCTGGTTGGAGCGCTGGAACTTGGACAGACGGTAGATGTCGACGCCCGGCTTGGTGGGGTCGGTCTCTTCCGTCGCCCGGAGCACGATCCGGGTGCCGTCGATCTGCTCGACCTGGCCGGAGCGGCGGGCCACCACAGTGGCGCCGGAGTCCCGGGCCACGATGCCTTCCATGCCGGTGCCCACCAGCGGCGCGTCGGAGCGCACCAGCGGCACGGCCTGACGCTGCATGTTCGAGCCCATCAGCGCGCGGTTGGCGTCGTCGTTCTCGAGGAACGGGATCAGCGCCGCGGCCACGGACACCACCTGCTTGGGGGACACGTCCATGTAGGTGACCTGGTCACGGCCCGACAGCATGACGTCGCCATTGATCCGGCAGGGCACCAGGTCCTCGAGGATCTCGCCGGTGGAGGACAGCTTCACGTTGGCTTGCGCGATCGTGTGCTTGCTCTCCTCCATGGCCGACATGTAGGTCACCTCGGCCTGGGCCTTGCCGTTGGTCACCTTGCGGTACGGGCTCTCGATGAAGCCGTACTTGTTGACCACGGCATGGGTGGCGAGGCTGTTGATCAGGCCGATGTTCGGGCCTTCCGGGGTTTCGATCGGGCAGATCCGGCCATAGTGGGTCGGGTGCACGTCGCGGACCTCGAAGCCCGCCCGCTCCCGGGTCAGACCGCCCGGGCCCAGGGCCGAAAGGCGGCGCTTGTGGGTGATCTCGGACAGGGGGTTGGTCTGGTCCATGAACTGGCTGAGCTGCGAGGAGCCGAAGAACTCCCGCACCGCCGCCGCCGCCGGCTTGGCGTTGATCAGGTCGTGGGGCATGACCGTGTCGATGTCGACGCTGGACATGCGCTCCTTGATCGCCCGCTCCATGCGCAGGAGGCCGACGCGGTACTGGTTCTCCAGCAGCTCGCCCACCGAACGCACCCGGCGGTTGCCGAGATTGTCGATGTCGTCGATCTCGCCGCGGCCGTCGCGCAGGCCGACGAGGACCTTCAGCACTTCCAGCACGTCTTCCTTGCGGAGCACGCGGACATCGTCCGGGCAGTCCAGCTCGAGGCGCATGTTCATCTTCACCCGGCCCACGGCCGAGAGGTCATAGCGCTCCTGGTCGAAGAACAGGCCGCGGAACATGGCCTCCGCCGCTTCCGAGGTCGGCGGCTCGCCCGGACGCATGACGCGATAGATGTCGAACAGGGCGTCTTCCCGCACCTGGTTCTTGTCGATCCGCAGGGTGTTGCGGACATAGGCGCCGACCGTCACGTGGTCGATGTCCAGCACCTCGATGGTGGAGAAGCCCAGCTCGCCCAGGGCGGCGATCTGCGTCACGTCCAGCTCGTCGCCGGCCTCCGCATAGATCTCGCCGGTCTCGTAGTTGACCATGTCCTTGGCGATGAAGCGGCCGACCAGGCTTTCCGGCGGCAGCAGCAGCGACTTGACGCCGTTGTCGGCGAACTTCTTGGCGTTGCGGGCGCTGATCTTCTGGCCGGCGGGAGCCAGTTCCTCGCCGGTGTCGCCGTCCACCAGGGCGTATTCCGGCTTCACGCCGCGCCAGCGCTCGGGGCGGTACGGGGTGGCCCAGCCGCCTTCGCGCTTCTCGAAGGGAATGGTCTCGTAGAAGGTGCCGAGAATCTCCTCGGCGTCCATGCCCAGCGCATACATGAAGCTCGTCGCCGGCAGCTTGCGGCGGCGGTCGATGCGCACATAGACGATGTCCTTGGCGTCGAACTCGAAGTCGAGCCACGAGCCGCGGTACGGGATCACCCGGGCGGCGAACAGGAGCTTGCCGGACGCGTGGGTCTTGCCCTTGTCGTGATCGAAGAACACGCCCGGGGACCGGTGCATCTGCGAGACGATGACGCGCTCGGTGCCGTTGACGATGAAGGTGCCCTTGTCGGTCATGAGCGGGATATCGCCCATGTAGACGTCCTGCTCCTTGATGTCCTTCACCGATCGGGCGCCGGTTTCCTCATCATTTTCAAACACGATCAGGCGCAGCTTCACCTTCAGCGGG
>CAINOV010000094.1 GCA_903851655.1 uncultured Caulobacterales bacterium | reverse complement strand
GCGGTCCTGTGGCTGGCGGTGGAGCGGCGGCGCTTCGTGGGCCCGCCGCGCATCCTCGACTGAGGGGCTTCAGGCGCCCGCTTCGCCCGGCCGGGCCTCGGCGATCAGCGCCTCGCCGTCCAGGAAGCGGCGTAGATTCTCCAGGAACTGGGCGTCGCCCCGGGCCAGCACCCCGTCCCCGGCGTTGGAGGCGTGGGCCGTGACCCGGATCGCCGGGTGCGACCAGATCCAGCTGTCCGCCGGCAGGGGCTCGGTCCGGAACACGTCCAGCACCGCATGGCCCGGCTGGCCCCGGTCCAGGGCGACCCGTAGGGCGTCCTCGTCCAGGAGGTCGCCGCGGCCGATATTGATCAGGATCGATCCCGGCTTCAGGGCGGCGAAGAAGGCGGCGTCGGCCAGGTTGCGGGTCTGGGCGTTCAGGGCGCAGGCCAGCACCACCACGTCGGCCTGGGGCAGCAGCTCCGGCAGGTCGGCCATCGGCCGCACGGCGTCGACCAGCGGGTCCGGCGTCAGGGTGCGGCGGACCACGGTCAGGTGGGCGCCGAAGCCCTTCACCCGCTGGCCGATCTCCTGGCCGATGGCGCCATAGCCCACCAGCAGCCAGCGGCTGGACCCGATCTCGCGGAACGGCACGCGGCGCCAGTCCCGGGCCGCCTGGGCCGCCGCCTGCTCGGCGATGGGGTGCAGCAGGCTCACGGCGTGGGCCAGCACGTATTCGGCGATGGCCGGCGCCTGGGCCTGGCTCTTGGTGAGGCGCAGGCCCTTGTCCATCAGGGTCTTGAACACCGGGCTGTCGAGACCGGCGCTGAACACCTGGATCCACTGGCCCCGCGCGCCGTTCAGCGCCTGTCCGGCGAAGGCGGCGATGCGGGCGCCGGGCCTCGGACCGGCATAGAGGTCGAGGCTCATCCAGAAGACCTCCGGGTCGGCGGCGTCGGCGGCCACCGGCGTCCCGTTGCAGCTGAACGCCCCGTCGGCGTCCATCAGGATCACCTCGACGGCCGCGCCGAAGGGCGCCAACCGGTCCTGGATGCGCGCAAAGGCGGCGGGGGTCATCAGGACTTGCATGGGCGGAGCTCCATCTTGGCTGGGCGACGCCTCCCTAGCAGGTTCCCGGGCTCAGGGAGACTCCGTTCCGCTTGCCGTTCCTTCGTCGGCGGAGCGATGGTGGGACATGACCGACTCACCCGACCGTTTCCCCCAGCGTCTCCGCCGCCTTGCCGGCGCCCTGTGGCTGACCCTGGCCCTGGCGGCGCCGGCGGTCGGGCGCGCGGCGCCCCCCGCTTCGCCGCCAGAAGGCGGGCGGCCGATCGTGATCGGAACCTCCTATGGGCTGGCCTCGGCGATCCTCGGGGACCGGCGGCGGGTGAACGTCTATCTGCCGGAGCATTACAGCGACCCGACGCGGACCTTTCCGGTCCTCTATCTGCTGGACGGGGGCGAGACCGAGGATTTCCACCACATCACCGGCCTGGCGCAGATCAACGCCGCCTATGGCGCGGGGCAGGAGGTGATCGTCATCGGCGTGGAGGGCGTCGACCGCCGCCACGACCTGACCTCGCCCTCGGCCACGCCGGCCGACCGCGTGCGGCTGCCGACCTCCGGCGGCGCGGCGGCCTATCGCCGGTTCCTCGTCGAAGAGCTCAAGCCCTGGGTCGCGGCGCATTTCCGCGCCGGCGGCCGGTCCGCGCTGATGGGGGAATCCCTCGCCGGCCTGTTCGTCGCCGAGACCCTGCTGCGCACGCCAGGCGCCTTCGACGACTATGTGATCGTCAGTCCCAGCCTGTGGTGGGATCGCGGCGCCCTGGTGGCCGAGGCGGCTTTCGACCTGCGCCGGACGGGCTTCCAGGGGCGGCGGGCGGTGGTGGCCTTCGACGCGCCGGCGCCCCCCGCCGAGGCCGCCGCCCGGGACCGGGCCTGGCAGGACCGCCTGGCGGACGCCCTGACCGGATCGACCGGCGGCCTGACGACCACCGTCCTGCGACCGGGAGACGGGCACGCGGCGGTCTATCATCCGGCCGCCCTGCTGGCGTTTCGCCGCCTGTTCGGCGCCCCCTGAACCGCGCGGGGCTTCAGTCTTCTCCGGCGAGGGGGCCGAGGGGCAGGCTGAGCTGGGCGGGGGCGGCGGGCGTTTCGCGTCGCCGGGGCCGGCGGGGCGTGTCCTCGTCCATGCGCCGCTTGCGGCTGCCGTGCCGCTGGAACACCGCCGCCGCGGCGTCCCGATAGCCGGCCGTGTGGCGCAGGGCCGTCAGCCGCTCCCGCGCGCGACGGGCCGCCTCGGCCGGGTCGACGAGGGGCGGGGGATAGTCCGCCCGGGGGCGGGCGTCCGCCAGCCAGGGGGTCTGCAGCACCGCCAGGGGCGCCTCCGCCAGCTCGGGGACCCAGCGGCGGGTGAACATCCCCTCCGGGTCCTGGTCCAGCCCTTGCTTCACCGGATTGTAGATCCGCGGCGTGTTGATCCCGGTCTGGCCCGACTGCATCTGCACCTGGGGCCAGTGGATGCCGGGCTCGTAGTCGGTGAACAGCCGGGCCAGCCGCTCGCCGCTGACCCGCCAGTCGAGGCCCAGGTGATAGCTGGCGACGCACTGGACCATGGCCCGCATGCGGAAGTTCAGCCAGCCGGTGGCGATCAGGCTGCGCAGGCAGGCGTCGACGAAGGGCAGGCCCGTCCGCCCCTCGGCCCAGGCGAGCAGGGCGGGATCCTCCGGATCCGTATGGATGCGCCCGGCCTGGTGAACGGGGTGGAACGAGCGGACCTCGAGGTCCGGTTCGCTCTCCAGCTTCTGCATGAAGTGGCCGCGCCAGTGCAGGCGGGAGATCAGGCTGTCCACCGCCGTCACCGGGACGGGGCGGTGCTGCGCCGGGGCCTCCGCCAGGGTGTGGCGGGCGGCGTAGAGGCGCTGCAGCACCTCGCGCACCGAAACGGCGCCCGTGGCCAGCGGGACCGACAGGCGCGAGCAGCAGGCGGCGGCGCCCACGGGGCTGGACATGCCCCGGCGGTAGTCCGCTCCCCGCCCGTCGAGAAAGCTTTCCAGCAGGGCCAGCGCCGCGGCGCGGGTCCCGTTCTGCGGATCAGCACAGCCATCGTCCGCCAGGCCCAGATCGTCACACCCGGGCAGGGGCGCGACCCGCGCCGCGGCCACGGGCGTCAGCCGCTCCGGCGGGGCGACCACCGGCGCGTCGGCGAAGCGGGCGTACCGCGCCGCCCACCGGTCCCGGGCGCCGGCGCCGCCCCCCCGGATCACGCCGGTCTGGCTGAACTCCACAAAGGCGATCCCCGCCTGGCGGCAATAGGCGCGCACCGCCCGGTCTCGCTGGAAGGTCCACAGATTGCCGGTTTCCTCGTGGGCCAGCAGCCGGGCGATCCCCACCGACGCATGGATGCGCTGCAGCACCTCGACCACGCGTCCGGTGCGCACGATCAAGGGCGCGCCGAGCTGAGCCAGCCTTTGGGCCAGCTCCTCCAGCGCCGACCGCTGGGCCAGCCACTGCCGGCGGGACGTGTCGGGCAGCCGCCAGTAGTCGGGCTCGACCACGTAGAGGGGCAGGACCGGCCCGGCCGCTGCGGCGGCGGCCAGGGGGGCGTGGTCGAAGACGCGCAGGTCCCGTTTGAACCAGACCACCTGGATCATGCGGGGTCCCCGGCCCAGGGCGCGGACCACAGGGCCCGGTAGGCGCCGTCGGGATCATAGTCCGCGGCCTGCTTGTCGGGGTTGAAGCGCCGCCCCTGCCGCGGATCGGCGCCGCGCCCGGCCAGATAGAGCCAGTTCCCCTGGTTGCTGCAGACATCGTAGTCGATCAGCCGGGACTCGAACCAGGCGGCGCCCGCCCGCCAGTCGCAGGCCAGGTCGTGCACCAGGTAGCTGGCCACGACCTGCCGCATCCGGTTGGACAGATAGCCGGTGGCCGCCAGCTCGCGCATCCCGGCGTCGACGAACGGGTGTCCGGTCTCTCCGGCGCGCCAGCGGTCGAAGGCCGCCGGATCGTGGGCGGGGGCGCCCGCGGGGCCAAGGCCCCGGGCCCGGTACAGGCGCGCCCCGTGCTTCACGCTCCAGAAGCGGAAGAAGTCCCGCCACAGGAGTTCGAACCAGATCCAGTAGGAGCCGTCGCTGGCCCCGCGCCGCGCCTCGTGCGCCTGCAGGTGCGCGAACGCCGTCCGCGGCGACAGGGACCCCAGGGCCAGCCAGGGGGACAGCTTGGTGGAATAGGCGGTCCCGACCAGGCCGTTGCGGGTGGCCTTGTAGGTGATCGGCGCAGAGGACTGGAAGTACCGCTCCACATGCGCCAGCGCCGCGGCCTCCGACCCGTGAAAGGCGGGCTCGCCTAAGGGAAATGCAGCCATCGCCGGCGGCCTTGGCCCGGCGACGGACGGGGCCTCGGGGCTACTGGACGGCAGGGGCGACGGCGGCAGGCTCACCGGCGCCGGAACCGGCGCGCGGGGGGCGGCGCCGGACCGCTCCACCGCCTGGCGGAAGGCGGTGAAGACCTCCGGCAGGCGGTTCGGCGCGAACGGCAGGTCGGCGGGATCCAACAGGCTGGACTGCCACGCGTCGACCACCTCCAGCCCCGCGGCCCGTAGCGCGGCGACCTCGGCGATCTCCTCCGGGGCGGGGATGGCCTCGCAATGGATGCGGGCGGCGCCGATCCGGCGGGCGAGGTCGGGCAGGACCTCCGCCGGCGCGCCGTCCATCACATGCAGTGTCCCGCCCCGGGCGGAGACAGCGGCCTGCAGTCCGGCCAGGGCTGTGTCCCGGAACGCCCGGCGCAGGGGGCTCCAGCGGGGAAAGCCCCAGCGGGTCTGCGCCGTCTCGTCCGGCGTGCGCAGATAGACCAGCGCCAGCTCATCCCCGTCGCGGGAGGCGCGGAGCAGCGCCGGGTTGTCGGTCAGTCGCAGGTCGTTGCGGAACCAGTAGAGGGCGACGCTCATGGGACGGGGGAGCGGGGGACGGGGGGGCGGGGTGCGGGGGGGCGGACAGGACGCCAGATCGGCCTCAGGCGCAGGAACAGCTGGTAGGCCAGCTCCGCGCAGGCGCCCAGGGGCGGGATGGCCAGCAGCCGGCCGAGCCAGCGCAGGCCCGGCATCCGCCGCCACATCTGGGCGAAGGCCGCGGCGCCCGTGACCAGGCGACCGTCCGCCAGCCGCACATGCATCCGCGCCAGGGCCGCGTCCCGGGACAGCCCGGACCCCAGCTCCGCCTCCGGGACCTGGCTGGCGTCGACCCAGGCGAAGCCGTCGGCGCCGGGGCGGGACCGGTAGAAGGCGATCTCCCGCGAGCAGACGGGACAGCCGCCGTCATAGAAGACCTGGACCGGGCCGTCGGTGGTCTGCGGGCTGTCTGTCGGCATGATCACGCTCCCCTAGACCGGATGCTGGCCCCGGGCCCAGGCGCTGACCAGCAGCACGCCGACGGCGATCACCTGGGTCTTGACCCGCCAGGCCATGAACCGGTTGGAGGTCTTCGCCGCCGCGTCGCCGTTGCGGGCGAAGGCGACCATGCCGACGAAGAACGAGACCACCACGGTCAGCAGGGAAAGTCCGATGAGAATGTCGAGCACGATGTCCATACCGCCCAGATAGGCGCTGGTTTTTCCGCCGCCAGTCCTTGACTTGCTGAGTCCTTGACGTTGCGGTTCCGTCCCCCGCCGGGGGCGAGGATCCTCAGTGCAGCTTCAGGCGCGGGCGGACGATGGCGTTCACGTGCCCGACGGTGATCAGGGCCGCGCCCTTTAGCCAGCCGTGCACCGCCAGCAGGTGCATCCGGTAGAGGGACATGTAGACGAACCGGGCCAGCCGCCCCTCCACCGCCATGCGCCCGCCGATCAGATTGCCCATCAGGCTGCCGACGGTGGAATAGCGGCTGAGGGACACCAGGCTGCCGTGGTCATGATAGCGAAAGTCCTTCAGGGGGCGGCCGTCCATCAGGCTGAGCAGGTTGTCATAGACCGTCTCCGCCATCTGGTGCGCCGCCTGGGCCCGGGGCGGCACCGGCCGGTCCATGCCGGGCAGGGTGCAGGAGCAGCAGTCCCCCAGGGCGAAGATGGTGTCGTCGTCGACGGTCTGAAGCGTGGGGCGCACCACGAACTGGCCGAGGCGATTGCGCGCCAGTCCGCTGCGGTCCTCGGGCAGGGGCGCGCCCCGCACGCCGGCGGCCCAGACCTTGATGTCGGCGGCGATGACCTCGCCCGATGAGGTGCGGATGTCGTCCGCCGTGACCGCGCTGACCGCATGGCCGGTGGCCACGCGCACGCCCAGGGTCTCCAGCTCCCGCGTGGCGGCGGCGGCCAGCTTTTCCGGCAGGGCCGGCAGGATGCGCGGCCCGGCCTCGATCAGGGTCACCTCCAGCCGCTTCTCGTCGAACACTTCCAGGCCGTAGAACCGCAAGGCCGCGGCGGCGTTGTAGAGTTCCGCCGCCAGCTCCACGCCGGTGGCGCCCCCGCCGACGATGGCCACCCGCACCCGCTCGTCCCGGTCCGGCGCGTGCGCCATGGCGTGGGACACCCGCAGGCAGTGGTTCAGCAGCCGGTTGCGGAAGCGGTCCGCCTGGTCCCGGTCATCGAGGAAGATGCAGTTCTCCCGGGCGCCGGGGGTGTCGAAGTCATTGGTCACGGAGCCGACGGCCAGGACTAGGTAGTCGAAGCGGATCTCGTGGCGGGCCACCAGCTCGCTGCCGTCCTCGTCCAGCAGGGGCGCGACGATCACTCGCCGGTGCTCCCGGTCGACGCCTTCCAGCGCCCCGTAGAAATAGCGATAGCCCCACCGGTGGCAGTGACTGCGATAGCCCACCTCGTCCAGGTTGGCGTCCAGGGACCCCGCCGCCACCTCATGCAACAGCGGCTTCCAGATGTGCGTCCGGTTCTTGTCGATGAGGATGATGTCGTGCCGCTTGCGGCCAAACCGCTGGCCAAGACGGCGCGCCAGTTCAAGTCCGCCGGCGCCGCCGCCGACGATCACAATCTGAGTCTTCTTCGTCACACAGGGTCCCCTGGACGCCGAGTCTGCGCCAACATTGCGATCATGGGCAGAAAATCGCCCAGCGCCAAGGTTTCGATTGGCCACGGTCCCGTGATGATTGGGTCCGCCGCGCAAACGTCGTCCAATCCAGTGGAAATCCGCCGGTCTTTCGCGGGATTCCGGGGCGTCGGGGTGTTGAAGGGGGCATTGAGATCGCCATTTCAGACTCGGTCGGCGGTCCCAACCCAGCCGGCCTGCGCCCCGGCGCCTTCTGGCGCTTGGTGGGTCCGGGGAGGCCGGGGCGCCAACCGCCATCACCTGTGCGCCCATCCCCCGCGTGTGACGTCTATTTTTCCGTCAGCGCCCTGGCTGCGGCCGCGTCGCCGGGGCGGGCGATGTGCGGCGTGACGACGATGTAGAGCTGGGTCCGCGCGCCGCTGGACAGGTGCAGCTTGAACAGCTCGCCCAAGGCGGGAAGGGCGCCCAGCCCGGGGACGCTCTCGCGGCTGGTGAGCTGGTTCTCCTGGGTCAGGCCGCCGATCACGAAATAGTCCCCGTCCATGACCGTCGCCGTGGTCGAGGCCTCCCTCTGGCTGATGGTGGGATAGCCCTGGGAGTAGCCGGTGACGCTCGAGACTTCGCAGAACACGTGGGACGTCACATAGCCGTCGTCGCTCACCCGGGGCGCGATCTGCAGGGTCACGCCGACATTGACGTACTGCACCTGCTGCGACACGGCGTTGACCCCCGACAGGGCGATGGAGGTCAGGATCGGCAGGGCGTCGCCGGTGATGATCTTGGCCGAGGAGCCGCTCTGGGCGGAGATGCGGGGGCGGGAGATGATCCGGCCCTCGCCCTTGGCCACCTGGCCGTAGATGGCCGCCTGGAGGGAGAGGCTGGTCTGCCCGGCGTTGGTCAGGCCGTTGGCGCCGATGCCACCGCCGGGGGTGAAGGCGCCGCTGTTGACCGTGACCACCCCCAACTTTCCGGCGCTGTTCTTGAAGTCGATCCCCACATTGCGGGCGCCGGTCTCGGTCAGCTCCACGAACACGGTCTCCAGCAGGACGCTGTTGACCGGCACGTCCAGCAGGGCGATGCGGTCCCGCAGGCGACGGATCCGCTCCGGCGGGCCCCGGAGGATGATGGCGTTCAGGCGCCGGTCGATGCCGATCG